>NZ_BAABIY010000007.1:0-10161 GCF_039543025.1 Bartonella acomydis
CGCCTCCTAAAGAGTAACGGAGGCGCGCGATGGTAGGCTCAGAACGGTCGGAAATCGTTTGTTGAGTGCAATGGCATAAGCCTGCCTGACTGTGAGACTGACAAGTCGAGCAGAGTCGAAAGACGGTCATAGTGATCCGGTGGTCCCGTGTGGAAGGGCCATCGCTCAACGGATAAAAGGTACGCCGGGGATAACAGGCTGATGACCCCCAAGAGTCCATATCGACGGGGTTGTTTGGCACCTCGATGTCGACTCATCGCATCCTGGGGCTGGAGCAGGTCCCAAGGGTATGGCTGTTCGCCATTTAAAGCGGTACGTGAGTTGGGTTCAGAACGTCGTGAGACAGTTCGGTCCCTATCTGCCGTGGGTGTTGGAATATTGACAGGACCTGTCCCTAGTACGAGAGGACCGGGATGGACGTATCTCTGGTGGACCTGTTGTGGCGCCAGCCGCATAGCAGGGTAGCTATATACGGACGAGATAACCGCTGAAGGCATCTAAGCGGGAAACTCACCTGAAAACTAGTATTCCCTGAGAACCGTGGTAGACTACCACGTTGATAGGTCAGATGTGGAAGTGTGGTAACACATGAAGCTTACTGATACTAATCGTTCGATCGACTTGATCGTTCCCATTTCCCATATTCATTCATAAAAATAAAATTCCAGCTTCTCTTAATCTTTATGCATTTTGCCGACTTGGTGGTTATGGCGGAGTGAACGCACCCGATCCCATCCCGAACTCGGCCGTGAAACGCTCCAGCGCTGATGGTACTTTGCCTTAAGGCACGGGAGAGTAAGTCGCTGCCAGGTCTGCTAAATGCATAAAAAAATCTCATCAGTTAAAGTAAAATCAGGCAATTCTAAAAATAAAATACATAAAGAAAATGCTAAAGATAATAAAATAGCTTATAAAAGCCTTAGCGCGGGGTGGAGCAGCCCGGTAGCTCGTCAGGCTCATAACCTGAAGGCCGCAGGTTCAAATCCTGCCCCCGCAACCAAGGCTCTCATCATAATCTCTACAAAATAAATCCCAAAAAAATAAAATAAATCAAATACCTAGACCATATCTGCTCATTAACCATCTAAAAAAGGGAGACTGGCGCCGTGGATCATAAAAAAAGGCCAATGTTAGAAAGATAAAAAGCTGCACAGATTAGTACAGCTTTTTGTATGCTTGTTTTGAGAGGCGAGAAGATTTAAAGTTTGAAACTATCCCTACGGCTTCTGTAACCATAATAACCACAAACACTCGAAATTATGGCGCCTNTTTGCACATACATGCAGGAGTGTTGGCTCTTCCTCTACAAAGCCTGGGGTGAGGCTATGGACAAAATCAAATCCACTTACGCGAAAAAAAACAATGCAAGCTGTTACCAACGTGAGGCGTTAGATTATGCCCAAACACTATTCCCTCTAAGAAAAGGCGGCTAAAGATAGCTATACCTATCTTATTTTGCACGCGCCCTATCATGTTGCTTAAGCGCGAAAAAGGACAAAGCTCATGGCTTTCACAAAAAGGCTTCATACATCAAAACAAAATAAAAAATATAAAAAAACTCTCTCAAAAAAACACCAGAAAAATCTCTTACATATATCATGGCGTCATTAAAATTGGGATAGTCCTTTACTCCTTAAAAAAAGAAGATGGAGCTTTGTACTCTCATAGAAGGCGAGAGAGAAAGTGAAGAAGATAAAGGCTGGTGGAAGGACAAGGTTACAAGTGAAGAAAAAATGCTCGAATAATTGCACAAAAAACCATAAAAATATTTGGTGCTAAAATACCTCCTGATCATCAAGATAATCCTATCGCTTTAAAGGTGTCTCAAAAAAATCTCCATAATGTCAAATGCCCCCATTCCCCTTTATATGCCATCAAGATAAACACCAGGAAAGCATATGTTACTGTGCTCATATAGTCGAAGACAACGCTAGAAAAATATCTTCAGTATAAATAACATATTGCGCTTTCAAAAGCTAAAAACGTCAAAAAATGACACACTTCCCAATGCATTAAAGACCTGAAATAAATAACACTTGCAACCATTCTTCTAGCGAGAAGAAAACACATGCAAAGCTATAAAACATGAAAGTTTTGAGATAGTGGATGCGCGCAAAAGCCAATTTGTTCCTCCTATATAGGCTTTGAAAGTGCGGTATGATTTGCCATAATCACAGCTGCGTGCCTGAGAGAATTTGAGGGATTATGAGTACTATAATGGTGCTGAAGCGGCTTTCGGGAGCAAAATTATAGAATTATCCAACATCGATAATCTATGCTTAATCCTATGCAAATCTTATAATACGGAAAGATTACCCTATGGTGATAGGTTTAAAAAATTCCATAGCACATGTCTAAATCTTCATCCCCTCATTTTTTAGAAAAGTCGGGAGAGGCGTAATGAAGTGTAATTGAATGGGGTGTACCAATGTTAGAGCTTAAGGAGTCTCGCGGGTTAGTACTGTTTATAAAGATGAAGGCTGGAGTTAAAGTCTCAGCATAGTGGTGTTTTTAAACCAAAGCACATGCTCTATATTCTTATCATCATTGCAAATATTTATAGGTTTTCAACAAAGCATCTCATAAGTTTGTGTTTTTTTCCTTAGGCGATAGAGAGAGTACGAGGCAAAACAGTAAAAATACAGCGATAGAGAAGAGGAAGAATATGAGATATGTTTGGTTGAGAGAAAGAACTCCTTTTGTTAGCGTATGGAGTAAATAGCCAGAGAACACACCTCCTAAAGCGCCACCTATTTGCTGTAATATACGTGTGATAACTGCCGTATCTTTGACGTATAAAGGATTGACATATTGGATGGGGGCAGACAGGCATACAATGGTGGCAATACCAAGCCCTATACCTCTTAGTAAGAAACCCAGACCATCCATGCTTGTCTGATAGCCAAAGCATAATAAACCAAAGCTTGAGATTAGCAAACCAATTCCTATCATGAAAAAGGAAGATTTTTCTTTCCATTTTTGGTAAATAAATTTTCTGCCAATCCATGCTCCCACCCCTTGTAGTGCAAGGAGAGCACCGATGATGAGAAGGCTCTTTTCATGGGGCTCTTCTAAGGCGAGGGCTAGGGGAAAATAAACGAGAAAGCTATAAAAAAGAAAGGAAGCAATAAGCCCCATGATCATGAGCACTGTGTAGCGCACATTTGTAAATCCGCTAAAGACGATTAATTTGTTTTTTGCTTTTTGATTAGAAACAATGAAGAATATGAGAGAGATCACAGCTATCAGTGCTATGAGAGAGAGGATGTTGTTGTTAGCAATATTTCTGGCTTCTGTGAGGTAAAAAAACGAAATAAGGGATAGGGAAAAGGCTAAAAATGCCAGTAGATTAAATTTTGTTTTTGTTGTTTCGTTGGTCTTTAAATGTTTTGCTCCAATGGCAAGTGCTAATAAAATAAGCGGAATATTGATAAAAAACAACAACCGCCAAGAAACATATTGAGCAATGGAAGCACCCACCAGTGGACCAAAAGCAGGAGCGAAAACCGTGGGGACAGCTATGGTACCCATGGCTTGGCGAACGCGGTCTTGTCCAAATTGTAAGGCAATAATGGTTTGGCTTAGAGGCAGCAAGAGACCTGTTCCAAAACCTTGAATGATACGGGCAAAGATGATGCTTTGAAAATCATAGCTTAATCCCACCCCTAGTGATCCAAGCATAAAAATACAGTTTGCAAGCAGCCACGTTTTTTTGACGCCTATTCTCCCTTGTAGAAAAGCTGCCATCAACAGTCCTGGCACAGTGGCGAGGAAATAGGAAGTTACAACCCATTGTATATTTTTTTCTCCCGTTGAAAAATAATGTGCAAGATTAGGAAGGATGACATTAACAATGCTGCTATCCAGCAAGGGGAGTATGCTGGAAATAATGACGGTATAAATGACAGACTTTTCTGATTTGCTATAGGAATCTCTTTTTTGCATTCTTATGCCTCCTGCTGATATTCTTTACATTATTGGTTCTGTCCCATAAATCACAGGCTTTGAGAATGGATATCTGTTTGTGAAGGCTGTGTTATCGGGATGAATGTAATTGGGAGTGCCGATGGTCCCCTTGTGTATAACCCCTCTTCCTCCAAAATGAAGCCATCGGTTAAGTTGATCTCAATGAGTTTATCGAGGAGTCTATTTGCCGTTAACTCTATTTGCATGAGAGCAAAAGCAGAACCTACACAAACATGCCTGCCTGCTCCAAAGGCCAAATGGTTTGCAGTCTTTACAAGATTCATACCAGTTTTAACAGTTCGTTTACGTTCTAGTATAAAATTATTGGGTTCTATAAAAACATCAGGATCATGGTTAGCTGCTCCAATCATGCAAAAAACGAGAGAATTCGCCGGCAACGAGATCCCTCTGAACTCCATCGCTTGATTGGTTTGGCGTGGTATAAGCTGAACAGGAGAAGTGAGGCGTAATGTCTCTGCGATCGCATCGCCAAGAAGAGTCCTATCTTTTTGGATTTTTTCTAATTCGTTCGGGTTTGTGAGCAAATGATAAAAAAGATAAGCTAACGTTTTATCGGCAGGTTCTATGGCAGCCAATAACATGTTAAGGACAAGTGCAACTATTTCAGAAGTTGTCATACTGTTTCCATCATTTGTTTTTTGACATAAAACAGATATTAAATCTTCTGATGAATTTTGATCCCATTCTTCTATCAGTGGCGTTAGATAAGAAATGATACTTTTGCTGCATGATAAGCTAAAATCTTTTTCTTCATCTGATTGGTTAAGGCTAGTGACAAAAGACGCGACGCCCTTGTGCCACATTGATATATCCTTGTAGCGATCTATCGGTAGACCTAAGACCATTAATGTAACAAGTACGCTATAATCTTTACCGAATTCATTAATAATATCTATTTTTCCCTTGGCAAGATGTGGTATAAGAAGCTGATCTATTGTTTTTTCAATAATTGATGCATAGCGAGTACGGAACATTTTTCCAGTAAGTTTTGAAAGTACAGCTTGCCGTTTGCTGTGGTGTTCATGCCCCTCCATTTGGGCTAATACGCGATCGCCCATTACTGGCTCTGCTCGAACAGCTAAGGGAGCTGTTGTGAAGTGGTTATCCTTCAAAATTGCGTTGACATCTTCATATCGGCCAAAAAAATAAGCCTGAAGATTTTTATCCCAAAGAATAGAGTTTGAAGAATGTATTGTTTGGTATGTATGGTATGGATTTTTTTGAAAATTTTTGTCCATAATGTTGAATTTAATAACGTGGCGTACCATGTTTGTCCCCCTTGAATTTTTAATAATGAACAGGCTCTTTATTATAACTTTGTGTACATATAGAAACAATTCCATGTCCTTGTTGCCTATCAACACAGAGAGGCGATTCCTTACTAAGCAATAATTCTCCTACCGGCCATTCACGATGGTAGGCCAAAACTGAGTTTTCTCTATTAAGTAAAGATGGAGTGTTTATATAGAACGGTATCTCATTGAAAATATATTCAATAGAAATATTTATGATTTCCAAATCTTTTATTTCTTCAGTTGATAATCCCACGCTTTTTGCTCGGCTTCCAACTGCTTGGATTGACATTTTCTTACATAATTCATTAAAATTCGAATTTTTTTTGTATAGATCTATAGCTTTTGATCTTAGTGTCTTGTAACTTTCATTTTGTTTGTATTGAGAGAAATCAAGAATGCGAAATGATTTTTCTAAATTATTAAAATCCTGAATATTGTATAATATACGCCTTATGCGATTGAGCTCCTTTTTTGTTTTTTCTCTGCCTTAGCTTTAGTCGCTCCAGATGCTAATATAAGGAGCATTGCCGATTCTATATCTGGAAGCAATACGTCAATATCTTTGAAATCTTTCGCGCTCCAATATATGAGCTCAGTGATATATTTTTCTGAAAACCTTGAGTTGAATGGACTTATACCGATCATAAGATGCTGCTTCATTGCGATTAAACGAGAACAGTTTTCCGATTGTCCCCTTATAGAAAATGAAAAACAGTTATTGATATCTATTTCTTGTAAAGCTACACTCATACTTTCCCCCCCCCGCATTCTATTGTGATTATCACGGAAAATATAATTTACTTAAATTAATAACAAATATCGAACCATCCGAGTATATAATAAATACAGTGCAATGCAATATAATAAATACCGTGCAGTGCATCCAAAAAACAGGACCGAATAGCTGATTTGTTAAGTTACCATAAAATACACACGGGCATTTATACCGTCTTAGTTATGGATATAAGCGAATTTTCAAATTTGACGGTTGAGGTTTGATGTTTCTCCCATTTTAGCGCAATTTCTTGTGGAAAGCTTATGAAATTCTTCTGCATGATGAGACGCGTAGAAGTCAGGTTGCTTGAATTTACTTTTTTGCTTTTTTCATAAAAAGCAAGAGAGAGAAAAGCAGCGCTGATGGATGCAATGCTTAAGAGTTGCCAAACCGATAAGCCAAAAACAGCTTTGTTGTATAAGAGAGAACCGAAGTAACTGCCTGCCATTCCTCCAAAAGCACTTGATAAACTCATGATGCCAAATGCGCTCGCAATGATGCGTTCATCTATATTTGTGGCCTCATAATCGAGGCGTATGCGCATAATAATTTCGGCAAAGGTAAAAAGCACGATTGCTAAAAAGAGACTAAAGTAAGAAGGATTAAGAGCGTGGAGAATAAAGAATGAGAGCCAAAAAAATACAAAGGATAACACTATAGGCGTTTTGGAATTTTCTCGACAAGACCATCTTGAGACAGGTATTTGGAAAAAGATAACAATGAGGGCATTGAGGAGAAAAATATATGAGGGGGTGCTTTTCCCAAAAGTTTCGTCACTAAACAGCGGTATTGTGACTTCAAGTTGTATGTAAAGAAAGAGAAATAAAAACGTGAAAAATGCTACACGCAGCATTGTCTTGTTGGTAAGCAGATTGCAAAAATCAGAAAAATTTATTTTACTGCCTGTGTTGGTAACCCGGCTTTCTTTTAATGTACAGTTGATAAGCAATAATAAAATAAAGATGAAGCCAACAAGGCTAAATAAGAGTTGAGGATGAACTTTTAAAATAAGCATTCCAAGTAATGGGCCAATGGCAGTCCCTATGTTGGCAAAAATGGATCTGATGGCAAGAATATCAACTTTGTCAGCTTGAGAGACGTTTTTTACTAAAAAAGATTTTGCTGCGGGAAAATACATACTGCTTCCTAGTCCAATCAGGATACAGGAGAGAAGTAGGATGTAAAAATTATGCGTAAAACCAATGATAAAATAACCTGGAATCCGCAGCGCTAAACCCAAAAGCATGGTTTTTTTGATATGCACATAATCGGAAAGGATTCCTCCTAAAAGGGAGCCTGCTCTTTGGCACCAAAAAGCTATTCCAATGATGGTACCTACTTCTATCGCACTGAGCGAATTCAATTTGTTCAAGTAGATCGCCAAAAAAGGGACGACCATAAAGGCACCAATATTGCTCAAAAGAGTGGTGATGAGAATAAGGTGTACGCTTGCTTTGAAACTGAGAATTTTCCGTAACATTTTATTTTCAGTCACAATTTATTTGTTTTAAAGAATGCCTTTCATAGTGTTATTTTTGCAGCTATATCAGTGATAAAAAAAATCCCAATACGAGGTTGCTTCTATAAAACTGAGAATTTTTTGTTCCTATAAGGTGTGAGGTAGGAGACGTTTGTTGGTGTGCTCTCTATTTTAAGGGTATGTGCTTAAATATTCCAGTTGTTTTGGCCGTTAAAATATTTCACTCAAGTGTTTTTTGTGTCAATTCTTTGCCAAAGTATTCAAACTCTTTTCCCTTTGTGGGGATGCATATTCTCAAAATCCTTGAGAAATATTTTAAAAGGGAGATATTTTAAAAGTTTGGCAGAGTGCTTCATCAATTTGTTTCCTTGTGTTCACTGCAGCTTCTTTTTACAATTGCGAAGACATCGTTGGTTATGATAACTTCCTATCGTTCCCTCATGAGGAAGAGAGGGCGGTAGGGATCTTTTTAATCGATACTTCTTACATTCGGTCATTCTGATTTTTCTAAAGGTAGAGCGGTTGCATGCTCCTTAAAGAATGATGAGCAGATGTCCTTTAAATGCTCAGTTTTTAAAATCCTCTCTCAATCAGGGTGCGTCGTAATCTGGCAAAATTTCCCGTAAAGAGATCGCATATCTTGGAGATTTCCGTTTCGCTATAGATTTTTTCCATTTGAAAGGCTTGGGCAATTTTTGCCATGCTTGTTTTGCTTTTTGCAGCGCTTTAGCAATCAAGTGCGTGCTATCCCCCGTACCGATTTCAAGGATTGTGCGTGTTTTTGCCATTTGAATAGCGCGTAAATACGCTCAAGACTGTTTTCTGTTCTCATACCAGGTCTTATCAGGGGCATCTTTTGATCCTTATCATTTGATAAAGTGCAGCATTCTTGCTTTGACAAAAAATATTGTTGTTTGTTCTATAGGATCTTGTTGCATGATGTTATCGGTTTTTTTGCTTTAAAATATCAAGTTTCGGGAAGGGCTGTTCGCTGCTCTCTACTCAAAGAGTGGTTTATCAAAGTCTTATCGGTTGCTATGGGGCTGCAGGGGAGAGATAATAATTTGATTGGAATTTTTTCGGGATTTGATTAGGGGATGATTGTCATCTCCTTTTTGTGCAGGGGTTATCTGAGAGAAAAAATGGCAAAATCTGTTATGCATGATCATCTTCCTTTTTTGCAGAGTGCTGTTGACGATAAAGCCTAAGATGCCCGTGATCATAGTGGTGATGCCGATAAGAGTGCGTGTTGGGTGTGATGCACTTTTACAAAACCTGCACTGATAAAATCAATACACACGGCTGTTTGTATGATGAAGATATAGGCAGGCATTTGACTGTTTCGTTGTTCTTTCTGGATAGCTTTCATCATAAAATTTGCCATCAGTGCATTTTGTATACCGTTGGCACCCTCAAGGATAAAGAATGACAGCATCATTAGCCATATGTACTGTGTTAAAGAAAAGCAGAAAATTGCCAAGCCAATAGTTGCAGCAGCCAGTGATGCACCGGCGGCATTGCCAAAACGATGAAAAAGACTGGAGAAGCAGAGTGAAACAACCACAAGACCGAGACTGACCATGCTGCTGATTATGCCGTAGGTTTGTGCACTAAAGGAGAGTTTGGTGCGGATGCGACAATCGATAACACATTGAAAGCAGAGGTGAGGATGAGGGGAGCAAGAGCATAGACAACCTTTTTTACGCAAAAGCCTTGTTAAGTCTAGCTCCTTTTTGCTTTGCTGTGCCATGTTTGTTGTTGGTATAGGCACTTTTAAACTTTTAAAACAATATGTGGTGATCAAGGCTGCGCAGAAAACCATGGTGGAGAGTGCAAAGAGCCCTTTTTGTCCGTTTGAGAGACTATACAATAGCCCCCTAACAGTGGTCCGGCAATGTAGTCAAGATTACAAACTGTTTGGATAATGCGATTGATACGGTCTAATTGCTGATCACTTTTTGCGAAGTCAGGCACAGCAACAAGGATAGCAGACCAAAAGAGTGAACCAGCACAACCCAGTACAAAAGAAAGGCAATATAAAGCCAAAACTGGTTGGCGATTGCAGCTGTGGCTATGAAAAGTGCTTCAAACAATAAAACAACAGTCATTGTGTGTGCTGGCTGGAAGTGATGGAAAAGGCGCGGGGCGATGGGTCTTGCACAAATTGCTTCTATAAGCCCTGCAAAAAGCAGCATGGAAATGGAGGCTGTACTTTCTCTGCTAAATGTAAAGCAAATGTCACTTGAGCCGTTTCATTGGCAAAACTGCTTAAGCCCAAAACCAGAAAAAGTCCCATTTGAGCGAAAATAAGGGATTTTTTCTTTCTCACAATGCTTTCCAACATGCTAAAGCTTTTGCGGCTTTTAAAATTTCTTCCTGCCTATGTGGGAATGGTATATTTGGGGGCTTTGCTCTGTCTAATTTTTCCTGGAGATTAAGTTTGAGAAAGAAATTTTTTCGTTGCCATATTATAGAAGAAGCTTGTCAGGCAGGTATAAAAAAGCTGCACAGATTAGTACAGCTTTTTGTATGCTTGTTTTGAGAGGCGAGAAGATTTAAAGTTTGAAACTATCCCTACGGCTTCTGTAACCATAATAACCACAAACACTCGAAATTATGGCGCC
>NZ_BAABIY010000008.1:0-1098 GCF_039543025.1 Bartonella acomydis
TAGCAAGCCTTGCATTGATTTTTGAACTTTTAGACAGAGAACATTTTGAAATTGGGCTCTATGCCATTACAACAGCGTTGCGTTGGGAAAAATACCTGATAAGTCACGCAAAACGTCTTTATGCGGCGGGGGATACATTAACAGCAGAGCGTGCAAAATTGATTGTTGAACGCTGTGATTATTTACCCGATGGTTTTACTTTACGTGATATTCATCAAAGAAGTTGGACGGGCTTAAAGGACAATCAAGCTGTGAAGCAAGCTTTAGAGCTTTTATGCCGTTGTAACTANCAATAGCTTCAAAAGCGGTCGACCTACTATACGCTATGAATGGCATCCCTTCGTGAAAAGTCATAAGACACCACAATAGGCAATCTGGAGATCTTATAAAACATTAAACCATATAGCCTTGTATTTGTATCATGAACTCTCAAAGTACGCCTCATCTCTTAGTTTTGAGGATTTTGAGGGTTCTTTTTACACCCTTTTATATATTTTTTTCAATCAAAAATAAAAACCATTATATTTCAATATGTTAATGTTTTGCAAATCTTCAAAAAACAACCTATATTAATATTATAACCTGTAAATCAACTCCTAATATATGTTTTGAAGGTATTTTGAGGGTGTTAGGAACCCTCAAAACCCTTCTTAAAACCTATCAAAATGATCACTATGATATTTTAAAAGAACACATTGCATTTGCCCTGATTAACATGTGAAACAAATAGCAAATTTCACTATTTTACTGATCTAACCATGGGTCATAGGCTGTGGATAACAACTTTTTAAAACCTCTTTTGAAAAAATTTATCCACTTTTTTAGCAATTTACCCTCATTTGACACTCGCTATTCATTCAAAACGTATTTAATTGCCTTCATTTTGATTCTTTTGAAGAGAATTAATCCCCTCATAAGAAAATGGAGCCCTCTTGTAATATGTTGCAATCTGTTAAGTCTGAACATGAACGCGTCACGCTACGCTCTCTGTTGGAATATTATCGCGATCAAGCAAAATCACCCCGTGAATTGGGAACATTGTTTGAAAACCTTGTAAAAGCTTATTTATCTGAAGACCCTTTACAAAAGCAGGAATAC
>NZ_BAABIY010000009.1:0-724 GCF_039543025.1 Bartonella acomydis
CGGTCGTTCATTATGATAAGAATGCAGATGGTGATACAGATTATACGAGTGTAACTTTTGGAAAAAGCAAAGGCTCAGATACTGTAGGATTGCATAATGTTTCTGATGGTGTGCTTTCTGAGAATTCTCATGATGCGGTCACGGGTGGACAGCTTCACGCGATAGGCCAAGATGTAGCCAAGATTTTGGGAGGAGGTGCAAAGTTTACTGATGGCAGCTTTACAGAACCAAGCTATACGCTTTCTAATATTGGCAAAGATGGAGAAGTAGGAATAGTTAGCCATCATGATGTAGGTTCAGCTCTTTTAGGTCTTGATAATAATATTAATCATGTCAATAGTAACTTGACGAATAAGTTCACGGATTTTACTGAAAACATCACGAATATTACGCAACAATTTAAAAATGATGCTTTGTTGTGGAGCAATGAAGCGGATGCTTTTGTTGCCGATCATGGCGCGGATGATGCAAAAACCCATAGCAAGATTACGCATATTTTAGATGGGAAAATTGCGTCTAGTTCTTCGGATGCAGTGAATGGTTCTCAACTTTATACGATGAGCAATATGCTTGCGAGCTATTTTGGAGGTGGCGCTATTTATGAAAATGGTGAATGGGTTGCTCCAAGCTTCAAGATATTGAGCTTTAAAGATGATGGCAGTTTTGATGAGATAAGCTATGATAGTGTATCATCGGCGTTTGCAGGTGTGAATACGGCTTTCAC
>NZ_BAABIY010000010.1:0-5306 GCF_039543025.1 Bartonella acomydis
TTGAGGTGGTTGCAAGTTAAAGGCAAAGAAATCAAACTTTCGAATGAAATGACAGGTGCTATCAAGCCATTGACGTCACTGCGCAGTGAGGTTGGATTATCGTTAGGGTATGAATTTAAATTAGGGACCATTGCTTCATCGCTAGTTTATATTACGGCAGCTTTGTTGCGTGAGAATAAAGATGACACCCATACGACGATTAACCAATATCACCAATTTAGCGCTGACTTATCTGGGAATGCAGGGAAATTAGGCATTGGTTTAAGCAGTTTAGTGAGTGAGAAATTAAAGCTTTATNTATTTTAGGTATACGCTATAGCTTCTAAATAGGTATGTATTGAATAAATATTCAATAAATCGTCAGAGAACAGCTGTTGAAAAAATATTTATTGCACTTCTTGTGTTAAGCTGTGTACTTTAGTGATACTCGGCATGTTTTTTGCATTTTGCTTTTTTTATTTTCTGAAAGCTTCTAAAAAATATAAAAAACAATAAAGAAACGTTCTTGTACTCTTCATTAAAAACATCTGAAAAATATAAAGGAATTATTTTCTACGGAATAAGTAAGAGAGAATATTCAAGATAATTCTAACAATCTTAGGTTGAAAATATATTTTGTAGAGCTAATTACACTTGATGTCTGCTCAGGCGTGCAGGGGGGAGGATATAGCTATGCAATATAAGTGGAAAGTAAGTTATTGGACGCTCATAGTGTGCTGTTGTTTTGTGCAAGCGGCGGCTTCAAGTGAAGGAAAGGGGGAATCTTCTTGTAAACCTTCAAAAAATGACCAAGCTTTTCATAGTCGCTATAATGAGGACGTGAAAACAAAAAAGTGTATAAAATTTAAGCCCTCTAGTGGTATTGTTACAGGACTTCCCAGTAAATCAGAACTTTTTAAAAAGCTTAGTGACGTCAGTACGAATAAAAATACGAGAATATTGATTAGCCAACCACGGGGGGGTAATAGCGCTAGTGATGCCAATGCTGGATTGAATATGCAAGGAAGTAATATTGTGACGTTTAAAAATCCTGAACTTATTTTTGTTAAGGATGGAGCTCTTTTGGAAAATTTTGTCCTCGATAATAATGGCAAAGCCTACATTTCTAATGATGGTGAGAAAGATGAGCCAGGGCGCTCTATCAATAACACAGTGAAGAATGGTGCAGAGATTTATGTTTATGCGGGAGGTCTAAGTAAGAATAGCAAAATTGAGTATGGTGGAACTGAAAATGTTCAGGCTTTAAAAGGAAAACAAGGCTTTTCAAAAAATGCTGTTGTTAAAAAAGGTGGGCACCAAAATGTTGGGAATGGAGGAAAAGTAGAGGGAACTGAAATTTATGGAGGTGAACAACTTGTTTTTGGAGAGGGAGATGTTGGAGGACAAATTAAAGGGAGTAGCGCTTCTAATACTGTCATTTATGGTCAAGGTGAAACACTGGGCCAACAAAAGATATATGATGGGGGAATAACTTGGAATACGAAAGTTATGAGAGGTGGTGTACAAGAGATTGCAAAAGAATCTCAAAGTGCGAAAAATGGGGGGGCTGCCTTTAATATACAAGTTTTTGGTGGCGGTAAACAACGTGTTTTAGAAGGGGGAAAGGTTGTTGATGTCACTTTAAATGAAACTGCTCTGCAAGAAATATACGCTGGTGGATCTGTAAAAAATCTAATAATAAACGATGAAACAAAATCACTTGTCCATGCTGGGGCAATATTAGAAGGCAAAACCTTACTGAATCATTCTGGACAGCTTCATCTTTATGCTGGAAATGAGAAGAATCGTACCACAGTAGAAGACATTATTTTAAATGGACGAGAGACAAAACTGTATTCTATAACTGATGAGTTTGATGGTAAAAGCTCTCTGATTAATAAATTAACAGGTGAAGGAAGTGTTATTTTTGCATTTACTGGTTCTGATCCGTATTACTCTCAGCTTCATGTTAATAATCTTTCAGGCAGCTTACATTTTGCATTCAATACTACAATTGCCCATAATCGTGGTGATTATTTCTTCATTGAGAAGGGGCAAGGTAATCACACAATAACTATTGCTGATTCTGGAGTTGAAATCACTGATCCTTTTTCAAACAAGCTTGATTTAATTATGGATCGAAGCGGTGGAGCATATTTTTCTCTGACAGATCTCTCTGGTGAAGAAATTCATGCGATCGATGGGGGAACCTATATGTATGATTTGAAACAGAGAAAGGATGAAAATGGCAAAACTTGGTTTTTATCTGCGGATCATATAAGTGGACCAGAATCTCCACTTCCTAATCCAACAGATCCGTTCGCTCCTGGTTCGTCAACGACTCCTTCAGTTGATGCTGTGCTTTCTACATCGGTAGCTCCAGGACTGATTTTTAACAATGAGCTGGAAATTATGCGTATTGGAAGAGGAATTTTAGACCAAAATAGGAAGGATATAAATCTATGGGCATATGCTCTCAAGAGCACAGAACATATTGCTGCCAGTTATATAAATTTTAAGCTTGAGCAAACAGGTTTAGTATTTGGTGCAGATCAATTGAACGAACTTATACATGGAGATTTATATGTTGGTGGTTTTGGCAGTTATGATCGGGCACGCGTTGCACATAAACGGGGTGGTAACAGTCATCTAAACACTTATAGTATTGGAGCTTACGCAACATATTTTGATCATCGTGGGTGGTATTTAGATGGTGTTTTAAAATATAATTATTACCGAGATAATCTGAAAGCTATTTCAACGAATGGTTTAGCTGTTCAAAGCGATTATAATCAGTGGGCGATAGGTGGGTCATTTGAAATAGGCTGTCGTTTTGCACCAGCGCAAAGCACTTGGATGCAGCCTTATATCAAATTAACAGGTTTGCAAGTTGAAGGTAAAAAAATCTCCCTTTCTAATAAAATGACAGCTGATATCAGACCATTGACGTCATTACGTAGTGAAGTTGGATTAACTGCGGGACATGAATTTATAATAAATGCTGAAACTTCACTAACAGCTTATATTACAGCAGCTTGGTTGCGTGAAAATATAAATAATAATCATACAATAATTAACAATAGGCATAAATTTATCACAGACTTGTCAGGAAATGCGGGTAAACTTGGAGTTGGGGTGAACAGCTTGGTCAATGATAAATTAACAGTTTATGCGGAAGCACATTATCTAAAAGGACATAAGATCAAGCAGTCACTTCAAGGTATTTTTGGCGTACGCTATAGTTTCTAAATATATATTTATGATTGATACGTTGCAGAAATAGAATTTTTTAAAGTTAAATTTCAGTGTTAACTTTAAGATTTCATTGGAATATAGAAACTATGAAAATGATCTTATGCTTTATTTATGAGAGTAATGTCGTTTAGTTTATCCACTCTTAAAAATATTGCGAATTATGCCTTAAATACAAAGGGCGTAATTTGCATTTTATGAATTTATACAGCTCAGATACAAATAGTTTCTTATGATTTTACAATTACACAATTTATAATTGCATTAAAAATAACACACTAATAAATTGTACTTAGACATCAATAAAACACATTATGATACATTCTAAAATAAGCTATCTGCGTGATAGTAGGGTGTCTTTCTAATGATTGAGAATGGAGTGTAGATGATGCGATATAAATACAAATTAAGTTTTTCGGTATTGTTGATTAGTAGTTCTCTTGTGCAATCTGCAAGTGCAATTGAGAACGAAATTGGAGAGCTAACGAATACATCAAGTATAACAAGTGGAGAAACAATACCAAAAGGTTCTGCACTGATTACAAATAGCCTTCTCAGTAGTAATATTAAAATTGGGGAGAGTAGTGTTGAAGTTGTTGAAAATGGGGCAATTTCCATGGGTGCTACTATTGAAAAAGGAGGGGTGCAAATCGTTACGCGTAGTGGAACTGCGATGAATACTAAAATTAAGGGTGGTAAGCAGTTTGTTCATGAAGAGAAGAATCTTGATCTTACAGAGGTGGAGAAGAAAAGTGGCGCTTATGATGCTACAGTTATTGGTAGTGATGGAATAGCAGGACAACAGAATATATTTGATGGTGCGTGGGCTTGGAATACAAAAGTGGGACAAAATGGAGAACAAAATCTTTACGCTGGACAAAGACAAGATGGTGGAAAAGCAATGAATACAGTAGTCTCTGAGAATGGTAGACAGCATGTTCTAGCGCAAGGAGAGGCTTTTAATACTACCTTGCAGAATCAAGCTACTCAAGTTGTATATCCTAGTGGTTTTTTGGATAGTTTAACGATTAACAGCTCGGCCAGATCGTGGCTACATGTTGGTGCGAAAGATGTCGTTGGAGAAGTAAAGGTCAACGGGGGAGGAAAACTTTATTTGTTTGCTGGAGATATGACGAATCATATCACTAAAAAAAGGCTTCCGATACAGGGAAGACCCGAGGAAACAATATTTTTGGTTAGTGAGCGCAATATAAGAGAAAAAACTGAAGTTAAAATTGAGAATTTAGGTGGTGAAGAAGGGACCGTGATTTTTACTTCTATACCGTATGATACACGTCATATTTCACTTCATGTCGAAGAGCTTTCAGGAAATTTACATTTTCTGTTCAATATTAGTGCTAAAGGTAATGGTAGTGATTACTTGTCTATTGGTGAAGGTGCAGGTAATCATGGAATAAGCGTTACCGATTCTGGTCGTGAAATTACAAATCCTCTCTCACAAAAGAATGGTTTTATGACTGAGGTGCCATTAATTACCGATAGAAGCTCAAACGGGGGAGCTAATTTCACTTTGGAAGATCGTTTTGGTGCAAAAATTACAGCGGTTGATGGTGGAACTTTTCTGTATACTTTGCAAAAGAGAGAAAGATGTGCTGGTTCGAGTGGTGATGCCACAATTTGGTATTTGGGTATAGGAACTGAAAATGCGGAGCATTCAAATACTCAAGTACTATGCGGAAAACATAAACAAAAGGCTCTTATGTCATCATTTGTTTCATCTACTGATACAAAGGCAAGATCTTATCAGGGATCTTTTTCTAAGAGAAAAAATTCTGATCCTAAGAAACATACTAGCAAACATCCACCCAAGCATCGACCTCCTCGTAATTTAAGAGAAGGACAGAATACTTCTAGTGTTTCGACTTTGAAAAGACAGACTGTTAAGGAAGCACATTCAGCAAGTTATCATTATCCTGTTGATGATGGGCATCAAGCTACTGTTTCAGGAGATGCTTCATTGATAGTCGATCAGATGATTTTGCGTCCAAGCGATCAGCAGCAATCTCTTCCACAAGCGCGTAAGGAAATTTCAACGCCTCGTTTTTTTACCACGC
>NZ_BAABIY010000011.1:0-52997 GCF_039543025.1 Bartonella acomydis
TTGAGGTGGTTGCAAGTTAAAGGCAAAGAAATCAAACTTTCGAATGAAATGACAGGTGCTATCAAGCCATTGACGTCACTGCGCAGTGAGGTTGGATTATCGTTAGGGTATGAATTTAAATTAGGGATCATTGCTTCATCGCTAGTTTATATTACGGCAGCTTTGTTGTGTGAGAATAAAGATGACACCCATACGACGATTAACCAATATCACCAATTTAGCGCTGACTTATCTGGGAATGCAGGGAAATTAGGCATTGGTTTAAGCAGTTTAGTGAGTGAGAAATTAAAGCTTTATGTGNGATTTTAGGTATACGCTATAGCTTCTAAATAGGTTGTGTTTTTGATTGATTTTAGCGTGTGGGTTATTAGGTAAGTGAAACAGGAGTCTTGAGCTGTGATTTTGAGAGAAGTTTGGCTATTTATAAAGGCTATGTATTTTCTGCTCCATAGCATTTTTCTTGGATCTTTTCTTTCTATTGAGTGGTAGTTTGAAGAGAAATATTCAAGGTTATGCCAAGATGTTTGGTATTGTAAGAGGGAGGCGACGATAGGGATGTCAGATATCATGGGTGTTTTTGTGTTTTACGGAAACTTGTGCGAAGCAATGCACCTTTTTAAAATTTGCTATGGATTTTTCCACAATCCCTTGGCAAAAGGCTTCTTGCTCGTTATAGAACGGCCAGATAATGTTATATAAAGGTGGTCAAATGGCTGTAGAACGTACTTTTTCAATGATAAAACCAGATGCAACGCGTCGTAATTTAACAGGAGCAATTACCAAAATGCTTGAAGATGCAGGGCTGCGTATTATTGCATCTAAACGCGTGTGGATGAGTCGGCGTGAAGCTGAAGGATTTTATGCTATTCATCGAGAGCGTCCATTTTTTGGTGAATTGGTTGAATTTATGTCTTCTGGTCCAACAGTTGTGCAAGTTTTAGAAGGTGAGAATGCAATAGCTAAGAACCGTGAAGTAATGGGGGCGACTAACCCTGTGGATGCACAAGAAGGGACAATTCGTAAAGTCCATGCTTTATCGATTGGCGAAAATTCCGTTCATGGTTCAGACAGTTCTGAAACTGCGAAAGTGGAAATCGCTTTTTGGTTTTCAGAATTGGAAATTGTTGGTTAAGAAAAGCATGTATAAAAGGAAGAAAATCCCGAAATGGTATATTTGGGGATTTTCTTATGAAGTTATAGATTTTTTAGAGTATGTGAGGCTGATAATTTTCATGTGATAACATGCTTTAAGCCAGCGCGAAAATAATCCCATCCTGTCCATAATGTGAGAAGAGCAGAAATCCATAACATTGTAATGCCAAATTCTACTGTATAAGGAAAAACTTTATTACCAGCCGGTCCCGCTAAGAGAAGAACAATGGCGATCATTTGAACAAAAGTTTTCCATTTTGCAAGACGGGAAACAGGAACACTGACTTTTAATTCGGCTAAATATTCACGTAATCCGGATACCAAAATTTCCCGACAAAGTATAATAATAGCTGCCCATAATGTCCATCCAGCAATTGTGCTATCTGCAGCAAGTAAGAGCAAACAGGCAGAGACGAGAAGCTTATCAGCAATGGGATCTAACATGCGACCAATATTGGATGTTTGTTCCCAAATACGGGCAAGATATCCATCGAGAAAGTCAGTAATAGAAGCAATAACAAAAATGGAAACAGCAATCCAACGTGCAATATCGCTTGATTGAAGCCGTCCTTCTAAAAAAAAGCAGGCAACAACCGTTGGTACCGCGATGATCCGTGCATAGGTTAGAATATTTGGAAAAGAAAAAGTATGATTTTTCATAGAGCAATTTTTAATTTTTGTAAGGCATGATTTATTTTATCAACGTAACAAGGCAAAGATGATGAAACAAGCTTATTTTTCATTAAAATAATTATGAATTTTTTGTGCCATGCTAACAGAAATTCCTATCACTTTTGTTAAATCTTCGAGTGAAGCATTGGCCACGGCTTTAGTGCTTCCAAAATGATGAAGCAATGCACGCTTTCTTGTTGGGCCGATATTTTCGATTTCATCAAGCGGGTTTTTGAATGTTACTTTTTTTCGTTTTGCTCTGTGCGTTCCAATTGCAAAACGATGTGCTTCATCGCGGAGACGTTGTAAAAAATAAAGGATAGGATCATGTGGGGGAAGTGTAAAGGGCATTTTGCCTTTGATAAAAAAACGTTCACGTCCTGCGTTACGCTCTATGCCTTTAGCAATTCCAACGACCGTGATGAGGTCATCTAATTTTAATTCAGAAAGTATTGTATGGACACTATTAATTTGCCCTTCACCACCATCAATTAAGATAAGATCAGGCCAAAGAGGAAAAGAATCATCATTTTGATCTTTTATATCATTACTTTTATTAGGCAGATTATGCTCCTTAATAAGACGTGAAAATCTTCGTTTAATAACCTCTCTCATCATAGCGAAATCGTCACCAGGTGTAATATTAGGTGAGCGAATATTAAATTTGCGATATTGATTTTTAACAAATCCTCGTTCATCTGCAACAATCATCGCGCCTACAGCATTGGTTCCCATAATATGAGAATTATCATAGACCTCTATACGGTGTGGAATATGGGACATTTGAAATATTTCAGCAAGACCTTGAAGTAATTTTGTATGTGTCGCTGTTTCGGAAAGTTTGCGTCTAAGTGCTTCATGTGCATTGATAGAGGCATGATTGATAAGAATTTTTCGTTCACCTTGCTTGGGCAAAGAGAGGAGGATTTTACGATTTGCTTTGAGACTGAATGCTTCCATAAGAAGTGCTTTTTCTTCGATTGATTCAGATAAAAGAATAAGTTTCGGAAGAGGCTTATTATCGTAAAATTGGGCAAGAAAGCTTGCTAAAATTTCACTACGAGAAAAAGATGGATCTGCTTTAGGGAAATAGGCACGGTTTCCCCAATTTTGACCCATGCGGAAAAAAAATACTTGAATGCAAGTTACTCCTTCCTGTTGCGCAATTGCAAAGACATCTGCTTCTTGTATTGTTTGAGGATTAATGCCTTGATGGCTTTGTATGTGAGAGAGAGCTGATAAGCGGTCACGATAGGCTGCTGCTTGTTCAAAATCAAGGTTTTTAGCTGCTTGATGCATAGCTTGAGCCATATCATTTTTAACAGATTGGCTTTTTCCTGAAAGGAAAGCTTTTGCTTCTCTTACCAGTTCTTCATAATCACTCTCACGAATTTTATCTGTACAGGGTGCAGAACATCGCTTAATTTGATAAAGCAAACAGGGGCGTGTACGATTTTCAAAAACTGAGTCGCTACAAGTTCGTAAAAGAAAGGCGCGTTGTAAAACATTAATTGTTTGTGTCACTGCACCTGAAGAGGCAAACGGACCAAAATAGTGGGCTTTTCTTGTTCGAGCACCACGATGTTTGTAAAGTGCAGGTGTGCGATGATCATCAGTGATAATAATATAAGGAAAGCTTTTATCGTCACGCAGTAACACATTAAAACGTGGATGTAATCTTTTGATGAGATTAGCCTCTAAAAGGAGTGCTTCTGTTTCTGTATGGGTAACGACAAATTCCATATGATAGGTCGCACGAATCATACGGGTAATACGGTTATTGTGCCCTTTTTCATGTGTATAGCTTGAAACACGTTTTTTGAGATTACGTGCTTTCCCAACATAGAGAATATCACCATTCTCATCCACCATTCGATAAACTCCGGGCTTATGCGGAAGGTGTTTGGCAAATTCTTGGATGAGTTTGGTACCTTTAAATTGATTTTTATCATTTTCTTGATTGGCATTATCCCATGTAATAGAGGAGAGAAAAGAGAGATTTTCTCTTTCATTTTGGAAACAAGCTGTGTTATTTTTCAGAATCATTTAGTTTATCCAAAAACATTTTATGTTTTGCATGTGAAATGCTCTTATTCATAGAATATTGCTGTTGATGTAATGATAGTTATTTTTCCTATAAATAATGTGTTGCTATATAAAAATATTCAAATTTAGAGTTATTTTTTTCATCAAAAATAAGGGTAGTTAAAAAAAACATTTTTATCTGTTCACTAATATCATTTATTGTCCAGAAGGACTATTTTAAGAAAGGCTTTATTTAAAATAATAAAATTTGTCCTAGGCATGATGATATATATTCAAAGATAATATGGTTCTAAAGTCAAGGAAACCAACAACCTTAGTCATATTTTGCAGCAGTTTAAAATCTTTGGTTTTTATCAAGGAGATTTTAGCTTAAGGCGCACTTGAAAAAGTTAACATGATGAATGTTCCTTTTGGATCCATTTCTGCGTTATTTGTGCATTTTCATCTTGTCCAAGACGATTGATAAGAAACGGGCTAAGTTTTTTCATTTCTTCTTCCAAAAGATAGGGAGGATTAATAAGAATCATCCCATTTCCACGCATTGTAGGTGGTATTGAACTTTTTCGAACACGCATTTCAAGTTGTAGGATTTTGGGAATCTTTGTTTGGTAAAGTGCATGAAGAAAAATTTCAATTTCTTCGTCATATTTAACAGGATACCATAAAGCATAAATTCCTCCAGGAAAACGGCGATACGCTTTTACCAATCCTTCAATAAGGCGGGAGAATTCTCCAGTTTTTTCAAAGGGTGGATCAACGAGAACAAATCCACGTTTCTCCTTTGGAGGCAAATGCGCATTTAAAGAAAGCCAACCATCCAAATGCAAGACTTTTGTTTGATAATCCCCGGCAAATCTTTTTGCTAAAATATTATAATCTTTATCATGTAATTCAATTGCGGTGAGGCGGTCTTGTTTACGCAATAATTGACGAATAACAATAGGAGAGCCGGGATAGAAGAGGATTTCTTTTTCTCCCTCATTTAATGAATTAAGAATATTACACCAAGGAGAAAGGAGTGTTGTTAAATCTTCTGGGATAGGAGCTGAAAAAAAACGTTGGACGCCTTCGCGCCATTCTCCTGTTTTATGTGCCTCCAAAGAAGAGAGATCATACATACCAATTCCAGCATGTGTATCTATAACGCGAAAAGCTTTTTTCTTACGTTTAAGATATTCGACAATGCGGGTGACAATAATGTGTTTAAAAACATCAGCAAAATTGCCAGCATGATAAATATGCCGATAATTCATGAATAAATTCTACCGTATATAACTGCTTACAAAACTTTTCTCTTAACATAGAATAATGATTTTATATCAACAAAAAATTTGTAAAGACCAGACAATCAAAAAATCATAGGTCTCACTTAGAGAAATACTGATATCATGGCTTTGCAATTATTTGCTATATTGGGATAATTTATTCAATATAGGTTATGTTTCTACTTCATGCGTTTGATTTTATAAAATTTGGCATTCGTGCTGATTGTCTTCCTGTTTTAGATATTCCTATAAAAGGAGCACATGATGTAATCGGAGGACGTGCTTATGTAAAGAAAAAAAGGAAACAGTTACAGCTTTAGAACGAGTTGCGGCTCAAGGGCCGATTGAGGGAGGGTATCAGTAATGAAACATATTCTAAGACATGAACGCACACTTTGACAAAAGATAAAGAGAGGTAAAAAGTGGGTTTACAATAAAAAGCGTATGATTGCCTTTAACTGGAGAAGAAAATATACAAGTAAGATATGGTTATGTTTGATACATTTCTTCAAAATAAGTATAAAGAAGTAAATTCAAAAGCAGTGAGAGAAAATGATGGGTAATATTTTGTCACCAACGCATTTAATTGTCATTTTATTGGTCATTCTTGTTCTTTTTGGACGGGGTAAGGTTTCTGAATTAATGGGTGATGTTGCTAAGGGGATTAAAGCGTTCAAAAAGAATATGAAGGAAGAAGAGGATGATATCGAAAATAAGCTTGAAATAGCTGTATCCTCTCAAACAATTGATATTGAATCTCAACAATCTGAACCATTATTAATAAAACGTGCAGCAGTACGCCGAAAAACTTCTTCTTCCTCTACAAAAAGGAAGACGTCTGCGGTTAAAAAACAACGATAAAATGATCAAGACGCCATCATAATTGTACTATTTTAAATGAGGAAGTCGAGTATAAGCGATGTTTGGGATTGATGGGCCAGAGTTTTTCGTGATCTTACTTGTTCTCATTATCGTTGTTGGACCAAAAGATTTACCTAAAATGCTAAAGACCATGGCAAAGGCCGTCGCTTATATACGTTCGGCAGCGAATGAATTTCGTCACCAGTTTGATGATGCAATGAGACAAGTTGAAATTGATGATTTAAAAAAGACATTGTCAGATATCAATGATATTAATCTAAACAAGGAGCTGACAGAGACTTTTAATCCTCTTCATGATGCAGGTGAAGGTCTCCATGATCATCCTAATATAAAGACAACACACCATAAATCAGAAAAAGAGAAAGAAATTTTGAGATGAGATCAATACAAAGCCAATGAAGATTTAACTGTATCCGTTGATTCTGAGAGTTTTGAGAGCATTTCTAAAGAAAGAGAAGGTGTGTCATGAATATTAAGAAAGATGACCTTGATGCCAATATGGCTCCGCTTTTAGAACATTTGATTGAACTCCGTCAGCGAATTATTGCTGCTCTTGTTGCATTTTTGATAGCTTTTTTTCTGTGCTTTTTGGTTAAAGATTATATCTTAAATTTTTTAATATGGCCTTATCAATGGGCAATGAAAATATCAGGTGGCAATCCTGAGAATATTCGTTTGCAATCAACACAAGTATGGGAAACTTTTTTAACAAAGATGAAGCTTGCTGCTTTTGGAGCGATTATTTTATCTTTTCCCTATACGGCTTTTCAATTTTATAGCTTTATCGCACCAGGACTTTATAAAAACGAGCGTATGGCTTTTTTGCCTTTTCTCATTGGTGGACCGATTTTATTTTGTATTGGGGGGGCATTTGTTTATGCTCTGTTAGCGCCAGTAATGCTTTGGTTTAGCCTTTCTCAGCAATTTCTTCCAGATGTTCATTTAAGAATAGAATTTATCGTCCGTATTTCCGACTATTTAAGCTTTATGACATCATTTATTCTCATTTTTGGTTTGATTTTTCAATTACCTCTTGTAACCAGTCTTTTAACGAAGGTTGGACTTTTAACGTCTCATAGTTTAGTATTTAAACGAAAATGGGCTATCCTCATTTCTTTTATAGTTGCAGCGATAGTAACTCCATCAGATTTTTTTACTATGTTTGCAGTGGCTTTACCAACGATAGCTCTTTACGAGATCTCAATTTTAATTGCTTACTGTATAGAAAAGAGAAAAAAGGCCTCTTAAGAGAAGTTTATATCTTGTTTTAAGAGGAAATGAATAAAAACGATGCAAATGAGGTATTTTGATGCTTGATATTAAGTGGATTCGTGAATATCCTGAAAAATTAGATAAAGCGCTGGAAAATAGAGGTATTGAACCGCAAGCAGAGAGGTTAATAAAACTTGATTTTGAACGTCGGGCCCATGTGGCAAAAGTGCAATCGGCACAGGAGCGTCGCAATAAGGTTTCAAAAGGAATAAGACAAGCTTTAGCAGCATGTGATCAGAAAATGGTTGAAGATCTTAGAGCTGAAGTTGAGGAGATTAAAGTCTTTCTTTCTTCTGCTACAACAGAAGAAAAGCGGTTGACAGAAAGCATTGAGAAGGTTCTTTCAGCACTCCCAAATATTCCATTCGATGATGTCCCAAAAGGTAAAGATGAAAGCGATAATGTTGTTATTCGACATTTTGGTACACCTCCAACATTTGATTTTACAGCAAAGGAACATTTTGATCTTGGTCAAAATCTTAAACAGATGGATTTTGAGCGAGCAAGTCGTTTATCAGGAGCACGTTTTACAGTATTGTCAGGAGCATTAGCTAGGCTTGAACGTGCATTGGGGCAATTTATGCTGGATGTACATGTTGAGGAGCATGGTTATACAGAAGTCTCAATACCTCTCCTTGTTCGTGATGAGATTGTTTACGGAGCAGCCCAGCTACCAAAATTTGCTGAGGATCTTTTTCGCACAACAGATGGTCGATGGCTTATTTCTACAGCAGAAGTGCCCTTAACCAATTTGGTAAACAATGAAATTCTTGAAACATCAGATTTACCACTGCGATTTTCTTCTTTAACGCCCTGTTTTCGCTCAGAGGCGGGAGCTGCAGGCCGTGATACGCGTGGGATGTTGCGTCAGCATCAGTTTTGGAAGGTAGAAATGGTATCTATTACCACTGAAGAGCAATCTTTAATGGAACTAGAACGTATGACAGAATGTGCAGAAGATGTCTTGAAACGTCTTGGTTTGCCTTTTCGCACGGTTATTCTTTCTACAGGTGATATGGGATTTGCAGCACGCAAAACCTATGATATTGAAGTTTGGCTTCCAGGGCAAGGATGTTATCGTGAAATTTCTAGTTGTTCAATTTGTGGAGATTTTCAAGGGCGGCGCATGAATGCACGATATCGTAAAGAAGGCGATAAAACATTGCATTTCATTCATAGTCTTAACGGTTCTGGTACGGCTGTTGGACGTTGCCTTATTGCTATTCTTGAGAATTATCAGCAAGCTGATGGATCAATTATTGTTCCAGATGTTTTACAACCTTATATGAAGGGTGTACGTTGTATTACTAGCTAATTTTATAAAAGGAGAGAGACGATATAATTTATTGCTAAGTGGTGATGATGTATACACACAAGGATTCGCTATTTTAAAAAATGAGTTGTACGCATAAGGGCTGCTACTTCTTTGGAGAACGAATGACATTATGGGGCAAAAGGGTATTTTACGATTTCGTGAGGACTTAGCCGGCCTTGTGCTGAAAATGCGCAGCAAAGGGATTGATGATGTCCGCTTTTTTTCGGCATTTGAGAAAATTCCACGTCAACAGTTTGTTGCCTCTTCTTTATTCAACTGTGCTTATGATAATAAAGTTATTCCCATTGAGTGTGGTGAATATATTGAGCGTTTGGAAGAACAGCTTTTGATTCTTTTTGCGTTATCCTTGAAAAAAAAACATCGTGTCTTAGAGATTGGTACAGGATCTGGTTTTTGTACTGCCCTTATGGCATGTCTGAGTGGTCGTGTGACAACGGTTGATCGTTATAAAACACTTGTTGATTTGGCACGCCAGAAATTTCAAGGCTTAGGGCTTGAAAATATTGCTATACGGCAGATGGATGGCTGCAGTACTGTTACAGGCTTGGGATCATTTGATCGTATTCTTATTTGGCCATCACGTTCTGATGAACCAAAAGAATTTTTAGATCTTTTAGCTGAAAATGGGATTCTGATTCAAGCTATAGGGCCTGATGAAGGGGTACAAACGGTGATGCGCTATACGAAAATTGGCAGTCGATTTGAGAGTTTAGAAATGTTTCAAGTGCGCTATCAACCTTTTATTAAAGGTATTGCAGAAATACTTTAATTTTTAAACTTAAGGTGCGCTGTTTATGATAAATTCATTTTGATCTCATTATAAAGATATTTATGAATAAAATATCTTATTTTAACTCTTAGGTAATATTAAAAAGCTTTAATAGAATGAGTTGAGTATTGGCGAGTGAGCAAAACTATGTGTTTAAAAGTTTTGAATAATATTTTCCGGAGTAAATTTCAGAGAATAGTTTTTTTAGCGATGATAACAATTTTTGCGGGGTGTAGTTCCGGTACACAGCGCTTTACAAATATTTTTTCTCATCATACGGTATCATCTCCTTCCAATATATCTACACCTATGTCTGCAGATTCGCAAATGTTATCGTATGGTGGTGTGATACAAAGCACTGAATTGCCACCTATAGATTCGAATGATGATTCATGGATGGGCAATGAGAATGTGTATAATTACCCACAACAAGATGGATCGTCTACTGATAGTCGTGTTATGGGAACACCACCACGCAATCTTGGAACGCTTTCCCGTTCACAAATGGATAATGCTCCTATTTTTCGGCGTAATTCTTATATTGTTCAAAGTGGAGATACATTGTTAAGCATTGCGCGGCAAATAGGAGTGAATGTTGAAGCATTAAAATTAGCAAATGGTATAAACAATAATTCCATTTATATTGGCCAAGTACTCATGGTTCCGAAAAAGGGAACACTAGCAACTTCAAATGCTTATAATGATAATACGAGCACATCAGCAACAGAATCTTCATTTCCGTCTCAAGTTACATCTTCCACAAGTTACAAGAAAACTCTACCTCTATATAAAGCACCTGTAAAAACTCTTCCCTCTGCAAAGATGAATAATTCAACTTTTGAGAAGAAACCTTCTAGACAGATGAGACAATTAAATCATGGAACTGATTTGTCAGATACTTTTCAGAATACAGATAATATTGTTACTCCTCAAGCCACGGGAATTTCTAAGATGCGCTGGCCGGTGCGTGGGCGTTTATTAAGTTTGTTCGGTCAGAAAAGAGGAACAGCCACTAATCGAGGAATAGATATCGCTGTGCCTGAAGGTTCATCAGTAAAGGCAGCAGAAAATGGTGTCGTTATTTATGCAAGTGATGGGTTAAAAGAGCTTGGCAATGTTGTTATGATTCGACATGAAAACAATGTTATTACTATTTATGGATGTAATAGTAAGCTTGTTGTGAGTAAAGGACAAAGGATACGGCGTGGAGATGAAATTGCTAAATCTGGCGTCTCAGGAAATGTTAAAACGCCACGTGTTTATTTTGAGGTGCGTAAGAATTCATTACCTGTCGATCCTACCAAATATTTAGAAAACTAATTCATAATGAACGTTTATTTTCAAAGTTGATAATTTACGTGGATTCCGAGAAAAACAATCAATTTTTCTAAACGATAATATTTCAGTAAAAAAACTCATATATTTAAGAAGAGCAGTGGGTTTGGCTTGCTAGAAGAGGAGAAAATGGTTTGTTATCCTTAATTTTCTAGTTAGTGAGAATTTTTATGTTTATGATGTAAAAAAAGAGAAATAAAATTGTTTCTTAAAAGTTTTTTCTCGTTGTCTTCTGTCTCTTAAAAATTTATTTTCTTTCTATAAAGCTATGATTACATTGTGTCATTATGATTTTGTATGATAAATCATCCTCTGGGAAAGTTTTTTCTGAGCCAAAAGTCTATTTTAGTAAAGTAGCAAATACCTGACGGTTTAATCGATAGGAGATAAAAATGTTTATTACGAATGCTTATGCTCAAGTTACAGGCGGTGTTTCCAATGGGAGTTCACTTGTTAGCTTTGTCCCGTTGGTTTTGATTTTTGTAATTATGTATTTTTTTATAATTCGCCCACAGCGTACGCAAATAAAAAAACGGCAGGAGATGCTTAATGCTGTGCGCCGTGGTGATACAGTTATAACAGGTGGTGGTATTATCGGCAAAGTTACGAAAGTTTACGATGAGAGTGGTGAATTAGAGGTTGAAATTGGCGATGATATGCGTATTCGCGTAGTCCGTTCAACATTAACCGATGTTCGCGTCAAAGGAGAGCCTATTGCGGCGAAAAAATCAAAGGCTCATACAAAACCAAAAGTACCACAAAAGTCTAAATCTAAAATTAAAACAAAGGAAGATGTGAATATACCTGAAGAGAAAAAATCCGTATCAAAGGAAAGCGAATCTTAAAATACAATTGCGTTGTCTGATATGATTTTCAACGTATTTTGATAAAAATGGCTAGCTCTGTTAAGAAATATTCAGGGTAGGGGAGAACTTAATAATTGATAAACCAACATAATTGTGGTTTTCTGTGGGCTATTAAAGAAGTGATTACTTTATTTACGCTATTTGTGCTGCATTGTAGCAAAGTTTCTTATTCTTTTTATAGGGTTTTTGTTTTAACGTATGGGAGTTTGTTTATTTTTGAGAACATAAGCTGAAATTTTTCAATCAATAAATATATTTGAACGAATGGTAGCATTTGATAGCATCTTATTTGTAAATTTTCCGCAATATTTAAAGTAGCTTTCCCCTATTGATGGTATTTTCAGTGTAGGATTATATAAAAGAT
The DNA here is from genome assembly GCF_039543025.1 of Bartonella acomydis. Classification (NCBI taxonomy): domain Bacteria; kingdom Pseudomonadati; phylum Pseudomonadota; class Alphaproteobacteria; order Hyphomicrobiales; family Bartonellaceae; genus Bartonella; species Bartonella acomydis. Next base: position 11,960 of record NZ_BAABIY010000011.1, read on the forward strand.
TTCACATTGATATTGCTATACACGTTATGATTAATATATCAATTTTTGTTATAAGTTTTTTGCTTTTTAGGGGGAGGAGAGGAAAAATGCAATTGGGTTATCAAAAATAAAGGATGTTTTATTGATGTTTCATGCAATTCAAATCCGTGAAGCACATTTTCCAAGGCGGGCACCTATTGATGCGTATGGAAATGGTGGATTTCGTTTTGCTGATATGTCCCACAGAGGGTCTATTGTTTGTGTACCATCGGGTATTTATGCTATTGATATGATAGGGCCTATTCCAACTCAAGAGAATATATTTCGTATTTTAGAAGAGTCATCTGAGATTGAAGTTTTGCTTATAGGTACTGGTGTTGAATTATTGCGATTACCCGAAGATTTACGGGTACTTTTATGGGAAAAACATATTGCATCAGATACAATGAGCACAGGAGCAGCAGTGCGTACATTTAATGTTTTGTTGGCTGAAGACCGTGCTGTTGCTGCATTATTGTTTGCTGTAGAATGATTAATTCTCTTCCTTATTATCTTGATATTTTACGTGCTACAGATCGTGATCGCTATATATCGGTTTTATTTGCGCCTAAAAAAAAGCGCAAAGCATTGGCGGCTCTTTATACTTTTAATGTAGAAGTTTCTCGTATTCGTGAAATTGTACATGATCCACTTCTCGGTGAGATACGATTACGCTGGTGGTATGATTCTATTGCGCATGGTGAAAGGCAAGAAAGTAAAAATAATCCGATTTTGAATGATTTATTTTCTGCAATGATGCTTTTTAATCTACCTAAGACGGCTTTTTTACGTTACTGTGATGCGCAGATTTTAGATCTTTATCATAATCCGATAGAAACGCTTCATGATCTTGAGTTCTATTGGGGTGAAACAGCGAGTATAATTTTACAGCTTTCTTGTCAGATATTAGATCCTGATGGTGCACAAAATTTTACAGATGTCTGTAAACATGGAGGGATTGCACAAGGATTAAGTGGGGTGTTGCGTCTTTTATCATTTATGCAATCACGATATCAATATTATTTGCCTACTGATATGTTAAAGGCTGTCGGAGTGGATAGAGGAGATTTGGAGTCTCATCGTATCAATAGCGCACAACAATGCCACATTATTGAAGCTATACTAGCATTAGCAGGAGAACATTATAGCAAATTTTACGAATGTTCTAATGCTTTGCCTAGAATGCTTAAGCCAGCATTTCTTCCATTAGCAATTATACCAGCATCGCTTCAAAAAGCACGTCAGTTGGGAGCTGCAGTTTTTCAAGAAAGTACAACTTTATCACTGATTCACCGCTACTGGTTGGTCACAAGGACAGCAATAGGTGGTAATTTTCCAAAGATATTATAAGGATAAAAAATATTATCTAAGAACAGCAGAAATCGTAAATCTATTGAAGGTAACCGTGTATTATGAATTTGAATTTCTTTTTTATTATTTGGCAGACATCGCAAGTAGTATGTATAAAGTATGGTCTTCAAACAGTTAGAAATAAAATTTATAGAGTTAAAGATGTCGTTTATTTCTTTTAGGTAGTGTTCATTTTGTCTAGGTTATACATCAGTGGATGATGTAGAGAACAATGTAAGAGAAAATTTATGAAACAGATCAATTAAATTTCCAGTAAGATTGGAATTTTGATATGCAGTGCTTAAATACATTCATCAGGTATTATTTTTTTTGATGAGATAATATTATCAGGGCTACAGAAAATCTGTGGCTGGTGGTAGATATTGCATGTAAAAATTATAAAACTATAAGTGATTGTTGTTGGTTATGAGAACATTTAGAGAGAAATTTTATAGATTATATTTTATTGCACTGAAAACTATTCTTAAAACTGTATCTACTCTTTTTTGCAAAGTTGTAAGATCGCAGAAAACTCCATTGTTTTAAAGAAGTTATGCGTTTTTATATTACAAAAAAATGAAATTTACTTACTTTTTCAAAGAGGGAAGAAATTCTGAATGCAATTTCTTCACCTCAATACTAAAAATCATTTGCAATATTTTTATTGGAGAGCGTTGAAAATTTGATGATAGTTCGTACTATTAATTTTCAAAGGATGTTCTTTATTGGCAATTTGTAGCATTCCTAGCTTAATATCTTCTTTCATTATCATATCAATGTTGGCACGAATATCAGGTGAAAGAGCCTGAGGTGTGACATCTTTAGGCATGGTGACAGTCTTTATTTGATAAACGATACGGTTTGTTATAATCGGACCTTTTACTATACCGTAATGATCTTTAGGCGCAGCAAATAATGCTTTAAGACCTTCATCTCCAAGGATTTCAGATGAGTCTTGGCGTCGGAGTGCTGGTGTTGTTTGTTTTGTGATACCAAGTATATGGGCAAGAGAAGCAAGGCTTTTCCCTTCATTAAGTTGTTTGAGAGTATTTTGCGCTTTTTCATCAAGAAGGCGTTGAACTTCTTCAATTTTCCATTGAGAAAGTGCATCTTGCTTAGCTTCTTCAAATGTTCTATCGCGGGCAGGAATAATTTTATCCACTTTATACCAAAGATACCCATTTTCTGGGAGAGAGAGGGGATCAAGATCAATGCTTTCATTTGCTTGATAAATGGCATTCAAGAGAATGTCTTTTTGGGGTAAATTCGTGAGTATTTCCCCTTCAATTGTTTTTCCTTCTTTATCAAGAGTGATTGTACGAAGAGGTAATTTATATTGGTCAGCTAGTTCTTTGAGAGATGCACCCTCAAAACGAGCATTTTCGATTGCTGTATAGTTATTACGCAGAGTATTCGTTGCACGACTTTGGGCGAGTATTTGTCGAATATTTTTCTCTACCTTTTCAAAAGGAAGAGAGGCTGCAGGATCAATATGTGTTACACGAATGATAACAGGACCTTTTAAATCATTGATTACAGCACTGATTTGCCCTTGTTTGAGTTGGAAAACCTCAGACGCTAGATGATTAGGCAGTTCACTTTCTGTGAAAGGTCCTTTTTTAATATCACTAAGAGTTTTATTTTCCGCTTTAACCAGCGCATCAAAACTCAATCCGTCGGCTATTCTTTTGGCAGCATTATCGGCAGCTTCGCGTGTGGAGAATTGCAATTCTTCAATGGTGCGTTTTTCAGGTGTCATAAACTGTGAGGTATTTTGAGTATAATAAGCTTTTACCTCATCTGCTAAAATATCTTCGGGTTTTACAATTTGAGCCGAGGTCATAGATAACAAAGAAACAGTCCGGTATTCAGGGGTACGAAATTCGTTTCTATGTATTTCAAACCACTTTTGCAATGTTTCTTGGTTTGGGTTAGAAATTGTTTCCTTTTCTTTTAAATCAATAATAAGATAATCGGCAATTCGGGTTTCTCCTTGATAAAGCACGAGCGCTTTATAAAAGAGATCTGGTGCTTTCATCCCCGATAGCGAAGCTGCAATGAGCTGATTACGCTTCTCTTTTTGAGTATAATAATCAAAGAAATTACTTTCGCTAATACGTAAATGCTGAAGATAGTTACGAAACAAATTTTGGTCAAAGACACCATTTGTTTGAAACATATTATCAGTACTCAGAATACGCGCTATAGCATCTTTTGAAAGATTAATTTTCATTTTACGTGCTTGCTCATCAAATAATGCATTTTGTTGTAACTGATTAAATACAAAAGCGGGAATTTTATATTGCTGTATTTCATTTGCTGTGAACATTCGTCCAAGCTGAGATGCGAGTGCTAAACGTGCACTTTGATCAGCCAGTGCAAGACGATAACCATCGACAGTTATAGTAGATTTTCCAGAAGAAATAAGATTTCTTTCATTCGTTGTTTGTAAATGTGGTATTCCCCATAAAAGGATGAAGCATAAGAGCAAAATAGCAAGGAAAATCCTAGAACCCCAGGATTTTGTAGCATTTCTTATGATGTCAAGCATCGTTTAATTCCATTTTATATATGAGTTATTATCAAAACAGTAAGGGAATTTGCAATAAAGAAGTAAAAGATGCAAGCTTAAAGACTTGCTTTCGTTTTATAATTTGATACCTAGGAAACAAACAATGTGTTGTGGTAGCTCTTGAGGTAAGATATGTCCCCAAATATTCGGCCTTTTATTGCTGGAAATTGGAAAATGAATGGAACTGGTGAATCACTGGGAGAATTGCGTGCCATTGCTGCTGGTGTTAGCTCTGATTTAGGCCGTTTGTTTGAAGCATTGATTTGTGTTCCAGCGACACTTTTATCACGTGCTTCTGATATATTGAGTGGCGAAGACTTGCTACTGGGAGGACAAAATTGTCATTTTGATGATTATGGTCCTTATACTGGAGACATTTCAGCTTTAATGTTGAAAGAAGCAGGAGCAAGTCATGTCATTATTGGGCATTCAGAGCGCCGCACGGTTTATCAAGAAAGTGATGAAATTATTTGTGCTAAAGTGCAAGCAGCGTGGCGAGCAGGTCTTGTTGCGATTGTTTGTATTGGCGAAACATTGGAGGAGCACAGAAATAATCAAGTATTGAAAGTACTCACGCGACAGCTTGAGAGATCTTTGCCAGCTGATGCAACAGTAGAGAATATTATTATCGCTTATGAACCTATATGGGCCATAGGTACAGGCAATATGGCTACTTTAGCAGATATTGCAAGGGTGCATAATTTTATTCGCGATAAGATATGCACTCGTTTTGGTAATGAAGGGAAAAAGATGCGATTGCTTTATGGTGGTTCAGTAAAAGCATCTAATGCCTTTGAGCTTTTGAGTATGAATCATGTTAATGGTGCTTTGATAGGGGGGGCAAGCTTAAAAGCAGTAGATTTTTTAACTATCTGCGATGTTTATCGTAAATTATAACAGAGAAATCTTGGTTTTCCTCTTGGATTATGTATTATTTACGTGTAAAGAGCCATGAAGTGTTATTTGAAGAGCAGGGTTTATGCAAACAGTACTTATTATTATTCATTTTTTGGTCGTTATTACTTTGGTTGGTGTTATATTAATTCAGCGTTCAGAAGGTGGCGGGCTTGGTGCAAGTAGTGGTTCTGGATTAATGAAAACGCGTGGGACTAAAAATCCGTTAACACGTTTAACTGCTATTTTGGCATGTTGTTTTTTTGCAGTGTCCATTGGGCTTAACGTCGTCGCGAATATAACAAATTCCAGTTCTGATATTCTTAAGCGTATTCCGGCTAATTTAGAACAAAACTCTACAAATAAAGGGATTCCAGGAGAAATTCCATCATCAGATGTTAAATCTCAACCTTCAATTCTCGAACAGTTGGGAGCTTCTTCAGTTTCACCTGAGGCACAAAAACAGCTTCCAAATTCTGCAACTGAAAATCCTGTTCCACCGGCACTTTAAAATCCCGTTCCGAATAATGGTACAAAATAGTTTTTCGAAAGAGTATAATTATTTTATAAAGTGATTTTTTCATCTTTTTTATTTTATAGAAGAAAAAGAGGTTATGTTTACATTTTTTACTGGAAAAATTATCATAAACTGCTTATCACCATAAGCCCATGGCACGTTATATTTTTATCACTGGTGGTGTGGTTTCTTCTCTTGGAAAGGGCATCGCTGCAGCAGCATTAGCTGCATTATTACAAGCACGTGGGTATCGTGTACGGCTTCGCAAACTTGATCCTTATTTGAATGTTGATCCAGGTACAATGTCACCTTATCAACATGGTGAGGTCTTTGTAACCGATGATGGTGCAGAAACGGATCTTGATCTTGGTCATTATGAGCGTTTTACCGGACGTTCTGCGAATAGCCAAGATAATATCACGACAGGACGTATTTATCGCAATATCATTGAATGCGAACGACGTGGTGGCTATTTGGGAGCTACAGTTCAAGTTATTCCTCATGTTACCGATGAAATTAAGAGATTTATTACTACAGGCAACGAAGAATTTGATTTTGTTTTATGTGAAATAGGTGGAACAGTCGGTGACATTGAAGCAATGCCTTTTCTAGAAGCGATTCGTCAGCTTCACAATGAATTACCAAGTCATAATGTTGTTTATGTGCATCTTACATTAATGCCTTATATTCCATCGTCCGGTGAATTAAAAACCAAACCAACACAACATTCCGTTAAAGAATTACAATCAATTGGTATTGCCCCCAATATTTTACTGGTGCGTACAGATCGGCCTATTCCAGAAACAGAGCGAGGCAAATTATCACTTTTTTGTAATGTTCGTCAAAATGCCGTTATTCAAGCATTGGATATGCCAACGATTTATGATGTTCCCATAGCATATCATAAAGAGGGCTTAGATTCAGAAGTTCTTTCTGCTTTTGGAATAGAACTAGCATCTAAACCCAAAATGGAGCATTGGGAGGATATTACACATCGAATTCACCATCCAGAGGGAGAAGTTACAATTGCTGTTGTTGGGAAATATACAGGGTTAAAGGATGCTTATAAATCTCTTACCGAAGCAATTATCCACGGTGGTTTAGCCAATAAAGTAAAGGTTAATATTGAATGGATTGATGCAGAGCTTTTTGAAAAAGAAGATCCTACGCTTACTTTACAAAAAGTTCATGGAGTTTTAGTTCCTGGTGCTTTTGGAGTGCGTGGTGCAGAAGGGAAAATTCAAGCAATTCAATTTGCTCGGGAGCATAAAGTTCCATTTTTCGGCATTTGTTTTGGTATGCAATTGGCTTGTATAGAAGCTGCGCGCAATATTGCACAGATTAAGGATGCTTCATCAAGTGAATTTTGTGAAACCGAAAATCCGATTGTAGATTTGATGAGAGAATGGCGCAAAGGGGATGTCCTAGAGAAACGTACACAGTGTAGCAATCTTGGTGGGTCAATGCGTCTTGGTGCTTTTGCTGCTGAATTAAAAGAAAAGAGTCATATTGCAAAAATTTATAGGGTAACAAAGATTTTCGAGCGACATCGACATCGTTATGAAGTAAATATCGATTATAAAGAAAAGCTAGAGCAGTGTGGTTTAATTTTTTCTGGTATGTCTCCTGATGGTTTTTTGCCGGAAGCAATAGAATATGCAGATCATCCATGGTTTATCGGTGTTCAATATCATCCAGAATTAAAATCACGTCCATTTGATCCACATCCACTTTTTGCTTCTTTTATTGAGGCTACTGTAGAACAAAGTCGATTGGTTTAGTTGATAAATTGCGTTATTTGCTTTTTGAGGAATAAAATGTCTGAACCAAATGCTGTAGTAAAAGTTGGAAATGTTATTTTTTCAAATGAAACACCTCTTTCATTAATTGCGGGGCCATGTCAAATAGAAAGTAGGGATCACGCTTTCGAAATGGCTGGTCGGATTAAGACAATTACGGATCAAGTTGGTATCAGGTTTGTCTATAAATCGAGTTACGATAAAGCTAACAGAACCTCTTTAAGCGCAGCACGTGGTGTTGGACTTGAAAAAGCAATGGCTATTTTTTCTGATTTGAAGAAGGAATTTGATTTCCCAGTATTGACAGATGTGCATACAGAAGAACAATGTAAAATTGTCGCATCCATCGTAGATGTTTTGCAAATACCTGCTTTTTTATGTCGTCAAACTGATCTTTTGATAGCAGCAGCCAAAACAGGACGTATTATTAATATAAAAAAAGGTCAATTTTTAGCTCCATGGGATATGGAGAATGTTTTAAGAAAGGTTACGCAAAGCGGTAATCCGAATGTTATGCTTTGTGAGCGAGGGACTTCATTTGGTTATAACAGGCTTATTTCTGATATGCGTTCATTACCTATTTTGCGTTCATTTGGTGCTCCTGTTATCTTTGATGCAACGCATTCTGTTCAGGAGCCAGGTGGGCAAGGTGCTTCATCTGGTGGTCAGAGTCAATTTGTTGAAGTTTTAGCACGTGCAGCTGTTGCGGTTGGAGTGGCGGGTGTTTTTTTAGAAACACATCAAGACCCCGATAATGCACCCTCTGATGGACCTAATATGGTTAAAATCGATCATTTGCAGAGATTGCTTGAGACTTTAATGGAGTTTGATTATTTATCCAAAAAGATTAATTGAATATAAAGTTATAAAGGATATTGTATCATTATGGTGTTTAAAATACATCGAGATTTTTGTTGGGTAAGGAAGCACATATGGCTATAATTGTCGATATCATTGGACGTGAAGTGCTTGATAGCCGAGGGAATCCAACGGTAGAAGTTGATGTTCATTTGGAAAATGGAGCTTTTGGGCGTGCTCTTGTTCCCTCTGGTGCATCAACAGGAGCCCATGAAGCTGTTGAGATTCGTGATGGTGGCGTGCGTTATCAAGGAAAAGGTGTTGAAAAGGCCGTTGCTGCAATAAATGGCGAAATTCTTGAAGAGCTTGGTGGACGAGATGCAAGAGATCAAATCGCGATTGATCAAGCAATGATTACTTTGGATGGAACAGCAAACAAAGCACGTCTTGGTGCTAATGCTATCTTGGGTGTTTCATTGGCTGTTGCAAGAGCCGCTGCAGATTCATTAGGTTTGCCTTTATATCGTTATATTGGTGGGACACAGGCACATATTCTTCCCACTCCTATGATGAATATTATAAATGGTGGGATCCATGCTGATAACCCAATTGATTTTCAAGAATTTATGATTATTCCTATAGGAGCATCTACAGTGAAAGAAGCAGTTGGTTATGGTGCTGAAATTTTCCATACGTTAAAAAAACGTTTAAAAGATGCAGGGCATAATACTAATGTTGGTGATGAAGGTGGCTTTGCACCACAATTCAAAAGCGCGAAACAGGCAATTGATTTTATTATGGAATCTATCATAGCCTGTGGATATAAACCCGGTGAACAGATTGCGCTTGGTTTAGATTGTGCTTCAACGGAACTTTATAAAAATGGTTCATATTTTTATAAAGGTGAAGATAAATATCGTGATATGGAAGAGCAGGTAGATTATTTGGCACAACTTGTTGAAACTTATCCCATCATTTCTATTGAAGATGGAATGGCTGAAGATGATTGGGAAGGCTGGAAATTACTCACTGATTCGATTGGAGAAAAATGTCAGCTGGTTGGCGATGATTTATTTGTAACAAATTCTGCGCGTTTGCGCGATGGTATAAAAATGGGGGTAGCTAATTCTATTCTTATCAAAGTAAATCAGATTGGCACATTGAGTGAAACGCTTGACGCTGTAGAAACAGCGCATAAAGCAGGCTATCGTGCTATTATATCTCACCGTTCAGGTGAAACAGAAGATTCTTTTATCGCGGATCTTGCCGTTGCAACGAATTGTGGGCAGATTAAAACGGGTTCACTTGCACGCTCCGATAGATTGGCAAAATATAATCAGCTCATTCGTATTGAAGAAATGCTAGGAAACCAGGCATTTTATGCTGGTGATTTGCGCCGTTAGTCGCCATGAGTATAAAATTTTAAACTGTGGTATTATTGGGATTGTATTTTTAACTGTAAGAGATAGGGGGGCAAAGATTTTATAGGTGTAGAAAAATGAGAGGTATAATTATTAATCAGGATCAGGGGGCTTATCTTGTCTCCGGTGATGATGGTAAGCGTTATCAATTTGCAACTTGGGATTGGTTAGGAAAAAATCCGCCAAGAGTGGGTGATCCTGTTGATTTTGTCTGTGAAGGGGAGAGTGTTCATTCTGTTTACCCATTGTTGCAACAGGATTCAGAGCCTTCAAAACCAATGTTAGCAATGATTTGTTGGTTTACTGGTGTATTTGGTGTGCACCGTTTTATGGTTGGGAAAATGAGAACTGGTGCTTTAATGCTTGCGCTCTCTTTATCGCTTGCTGGATTGATGGTTACAGGGATTTGGGCCATTGTTGACTTTATAGTTATAGCAGCGGGGAAGTTTACTGACAAAGATGGAAAGCAAATTACACGTTGGTAAAAATTTTATATTATAAATATAAATAATATAATATTGTTTACTTTTTTGCAGTAAATGTATTAAGAGGATAATAAGAGATTACTCTATTATATATTAAGATATTAAAAATTTATGCACGGTTGTCTTATAGTATCAAAAGAACTGTGCATATTATTATATGAATAAAAGAGCAATACAAATCAACTAATATGTTTTGTGTTGCTATTTATAGTGGTGGGGAATTTCAAACTATCTAAATTATTGCATTTGTTATGGTGAATACGGCTTGTATTCATACTAAGCGTATTATCGTCTTATAAAGAAAGCAAAAACTTAATTTTATAAATAATAATTTTAGAGGTGGTAAAAATGAGAGGTAGAATTATTGGTCAGGATCAAAGTGCTTATTTTGTATCCGGTGATGATGGCAAGCGCTATCAATTCTCAAGTTGGGAGTGGTTGGGAAAAAATCCACCGAAGATTGGTGATTCCGTTGATTTTGTGTGTGAAGGGGATATCATCAAATCTGTTGTTCCTCTTCTGGGGCAACAACCATCAGAACATTCACAAGTTATTATCGCGATTGTTTGTTGGTTTTTAGGTTTATTGGGAATTCATCGTTTTATGGTTGGTAAAGTTGGAACGGGTATTTTAATGCTTCTTCTCTCTTTATCAGTTATTGGGTTGGTGGCGAGTCTGATTTGGCGCGTTATTGATCTCATATTTATTTTAACAGGAAAGTTTACTGATAAAAATGGGAATAGAGTTACAAATTAGTAATTGCTAAATATTATAATATAAGAGTGGGGAATATAGCATAGCTTTGTTAGGGTATAGTCTTAGCGTATAATGATAAATTGTTTGCATGTGTAAGCTTTTGGTAATGAGGTATTAATCAAAATTATGCATAGTTGACAAAATTTAAATTATTATGCTGTAAAGGCTGTGCTATTTTATGTGGACAAAGCAGAAACGCAAATCAATAAAAATACGCTTTGTGCTCCCACTTATGACGGTGGGCGTTTTAAGTTATTTCAGTTATCACATTTATCATGGTGAGTATGGATTGTATTCACGCAGTGTAGTTAATCAACATATTGTTGAATTAGAAGAGGAACTTCACAAAGTGGAATCTGAGCGGATATCCATTGAAAAGCGCATTTCTCTTTTGCGCAGCGGGCATATTGAAAAAGATATGTTAGATGAGTACGTTCGAAGAAATTTGAATTTTTCCAAGCCAAATGAACTGACAATCCTAACACCTTGTAAAGAATGTTAAAAATGAATAAGAACCCATTTAATTTCAAAGAATATTTAAAACAACGCTTGGTGATAGCGTTTGGGCTGATTGATAATACTTGTAACTTTTGTGCGTAAAGGTTATTCCTAGACAATCATAAAAGGGAGTTTAGTATGGCAGAAAGATCTAAAAAAGGTTCTGCATCGGTGGTGCACACGACATTGTTGAATGCCACAAAGAAAGCGCCAATAGCTTATTTTACACAACAAGAAGAAATAGATGCTTATCGTGAGATGCTTTTAATACGCCGTTTTGAAGAAAAGGCGGGGCAGCTTTATGGTATGGGGCTGATTGGTGGATTTTGTCATCTCTATATTGGACAGGAAGCTGTTGTTATTGGAACATTACAGGCAGCGAAAGAAGGTGATCAAGTTATCACCTCTTACCGTGATCATGGGCATATGTTGGCGGTTGGTATGAGCCCGCGTGGTGTCATGGCAGAACTCACGGGGCGTCGAGGTGGCTTTTCCAAGGGAAAAGGAGGATCGATGCATATGTTTTCCAAAGAGAAGAATTTTTATGGTGGACATGGCATTGTTGGAGCACAGGTTCCGATAGGTTCTGGTTTGGCATTTTCGAATCAGTATCTTGGTAAGGACAATGTGACATTGGTATATTTTGGTGATGGTGCTGCCAATCAGGGGCAAGTTTACGAAAGTTTTAATATGGCTTCGCTTTGGAAACTTCCTGTTATTTATATTATTGAAAATAATCAGTATGCTATGGGAACGTCTGTGGCACGTGCATCGGCAGAGACTGATTTTTCTCGTCGTGGTCTTTCTTTTGAGATTCCAGGCATTGTTGTTGATGGTATGGATGTTCGCGCAGTAAAAGGGGCTGCTGATGAAGCAATTTCTTGGGCGCGCTCAGGCAAGGGACCAATTATTCTTGATATGCAGACTTATCGTTATCGTGGTCACTCCATGTCTGATCCAGCAAAGTATCGCTCAAAAGAAGAGGTTCAAAAAATAAAAGAAGAACACGATCCAATTGATCAAGTAAAGAATCGGATTCTTCAACAAGGTTTTGCCAGTGAAGATGATTTAAAATCGATTGATAAAGAGGTACGTGCAATTGTTGCAGATGCAGCAGATTTTGCGCAAAGTGATCAAGAGCCAGATGCTTCTGAGCTCTATACTGATATTTTAGTTTGATACGAAGGAAGCGAGTATGTCTATTGATATTTTGATGCCAGCGCTTTCTCCAACGATGGAAGAAGGTAAATTATCCAAATGGCTCAAGAAAGAAGGCGATGAAGTGAGTTCTGGTGATATCATTGCTGAAATTGAGACTGATAAAGCAGTGATGGAAGTAGAGGCTATTGATGAAGGTATTCTTGGTAAAATCTGTGTTCTTGAAGGTTCTGAAGGTGTGAAGGTTAACACTGTTATTGCGGTATTGTTGGAGGAAGGTGAAACTGTTAAGGACATTTCATCAACGACCGATTCTTTAAATGCGCATCAAAAAACTGAAAATGTATCTTCTTCTTTTTCTTCATCACTGCCACAGCCTCCTCTTTTGAGTACTCTTCCTGATTTTGATATTCCAGCGGGGACACAAATGGTAACGATGACGGTGCGTGAAGCGCTTAACCAGGCGATGGCTGAAGAAATGCGGCGTGATGAAATGGTATTTGTCATGGGGGAAGAAGTTGCGCAATATCAAGGTGCTTATAAAGTGAGCCAAGGTTTATTAGAAGAGTTTGGTGCACAGCGGGTTATAGATACACCAATCACAGAACATGGTTTTGCGGGATTGGCTGTTGGTGCTGCTTTTGGTGGATTGCGTCCTATTGTTGAATTTATGACATTTAATTTTGCTATGCAGGCAATTGATCAAATTATCAATTCTGCAGCAAAAACTCGTTATATGTCTGGTGGACAAATGACAGCTCCTATGGTTTTTCGTGGTCCCAATGGTGCTGCTGCACGTGTTGGTGCGCAGCATTCTCAGTGTTATGCTGCTTGGTATGGTCATATTCCAGGTCTTAAAGTTGTTATGCCGTATAGTGCTGCAGATGCAAAGGGTTTGCTGAAAGCTGCTATTCGTGATGATAATCCTGTTATTTTTCTTGAAAACGAGATCTTATATGGTCATCAATTTGAGGTTCCTCAGATAGATGATTTTGTTTTACCTATAGGTCGGGCGCGTATTCATAAGTCTGGACAAGATGTTACGATTGTTGCATGTGGGATTGGTATGCACTATGCAGTTCAAGCTTTGCCCGAAATTGAAAAACTTTGTATTGATGTTGAATTGATTGATTTACGGACTATTCGTCCGATGGATCTTCCAACAATCATTTCTTCAGTTAAAAAAACAGGTCGGTTGGTAACAATTGAAGAGGGGTATCCTCAGTCATCTGTTGGAACGGAAATAGCAACGCGTGTTATGCAACAAGCTTTTGATTATCTTGATGCTCCAGTTGCTACAATTTCTGGTAAAGATGTTCCGATGCCTTATGCTGCCAATCTTGAAAAGTTGGCTTTGCCAAATATTGCTGAAATTGTTGAAGCCGTTAAGGCTGTGACTTATAGAGCATAACGGAGGAGAGCACTATGCCCATTAAAATTACAATGCCAGCGCTTTCTCCAACAATGGAAGAAGGAAATTTATCAAAATGGAAAGTTAAAGTAGGCGATAAAGTTTCTTCTGGTGATGTTATTGCTGAAATTGAGACAGATAAGGCGACAATGGAAGTAGAGGCCGTTGATGAGGGAACAGTTGCTAAGATCGTTGTCCCTGCTGGCACACAAGGTGTTAAAGTAAATAGTTTAATTGTCATTTTAGCAGAAGAAGGTGAAGATTTAGCTGAGGCGGTAAAGGCTGCAGAAAAAGCCTCTTCTTCTGCTGCAGAAAAAGCCTCTTCTTCTTTTGCAATGACAGAATCAAAGGATTCAAAACAAACAGATTTTAAAACAGCATCAATATCTTATATTTCATCAGTGCAGCAAGATAAAAAGGGTAGTAGACGTTTTTTTGCTTCTCCCTTAGCACGGCGATTAGCAGCACAAATGGAGCTTAATTTATCACTTATTTCTGGCAGTGGTCCTCATGGGCGTATTATCAAACGTGATGTGGAAAAAGCTATGAGTGGTGGTGTTTTTACAGCTTCTGATTCATCACATAAACAGATGGTCGTAGCAGGTACGTCTGATAAACAGGTATTGCAACTCTTCAAAGAGGATGAGTATACATTCACACCTCATAATAATATGCGTAAAACAATAGCTAAGCGCTTGGTTGAATCAAAACAAACAGTACCACATTTTTATGTAACGGTGGATTGTGAACTCAATGCTTTGTTAGAGCTTCGTACGCAATTAAATGCTGCTGCACCAATAGTTAAGACACAAGAAGGCCCTAAACCTGCTTATAAGCTTTCCGTTAATGATATGGTTATTAAAGCTGTAGCACTTTCGTTGAAAGCTGTTTCTAATGCGAATGTTTCTTGGCTTGAAGGTGGAATACTTTATCATAAACACTGTGATGTTGGGGTAGCTGTTTCTGTTCCCGATGGATTAATTACTCCCATTGTTCGCCATGCAGAGGAAAAATCTTTATCGATTATTTCTAATGAGATGAAGGATTTTGCAAAGCGTGCACGTGAGCGCAAATTAAAAATGGAAGAATACCAGGGAGGAACAACAGCTGTATCAAATATGGGTATGTATGGAGTAAAAAATTTTTCCGCTATTCTTAATCCTCCCCATGCAACTATTTTTGCTGTGGGTGCAGGTGAACAACGTGCCATTGTAAAAAATGGTGCATTAGTGGTTGCAACAGTTATGTCTATGACACTTTCTGTTGATCATCGTGTGGTTGATGGTGCGCTAGCAGCAGAGCTTGCACGGACTTTTAAGAAGATGATTGAGAATCCATTAGCTATGCTTATTTGAATTGTTTAAAAGTATTTCACGTAAATTATTTATGGGTATGGTATGTTAATATGAGAAAAGCAGGTTTAAAGAATTTAGATGACGAGATTTTTTTGTGTCTGATTTTGTAAAAGCTATTTATATTAAAACTTAGAGTGAGAGATACAAAGAATTCTATTCTATTTTTCTGTCTTAAGTTCAAAGAATACATATCTGTTTTATGTATATCCATGGAGGGATTACTGTGGCGAATCTTTATGATGTAATTGTGATTGGATCGGGTCCTGGCGGATATGTAACCGCAATTCGGGCGGCACAAAGTGGCTTCAAAACTGCAGTTGTTGAACGTGAACATTTGGGTGGGATTTGCTTAAATTGGGGGTGTATTCCAACAAAGGCACTTTTGCGTTCAGCAGAAATGAAGCATTTTGCGGAACATGCGAAAGATTATGGTTTAAAGCTTAATGGTTCAATTGAGGCCAATATAAAGGATATTGTAGCGCGTTCGCGTGCAGTTTCAGCGCGTTTAAATGCTGGTGTTGGTTTTTTGATGAAAAAAAACAAAATCAATATTATTTGGGGTGAAGCAAAGCTGACGAAGAGTGCAAAAGGAAGTCAGTTTGCGGAAATTGTTGTCTCTGCATCATCCAAACCGGTTATGCAACCGCAAAATCCAGTACCTAAAGGAACATTAGGAGAAGGGATTTATCAAGCAAAACACATTATTATTGCAACAGGTGCACGTCCTCGTATTCTTCCCGGCATTGAACCAGATGGAAAACTTATTTGGAGTTATTTTGAAGCGATGGTTCCCCATAAAATACCGAAATCACTTGTGGTTATAGGGTCTGGGGCAATTGGCATTGAATTTGCTTCTTTTTATCATGATATGGGAGCAAAGGTCACTGTTGTTGAAATGATGCCACATATTATGCCAGCTGAAGATATTGAAATTTCAAAATTTGCTCGTAAACAGTTAGAGAAAAAGGGTATCCGCATTCTGAGCCAAGCAAAAATAACAAAGGTTGAAAAAGCTGCTGATACTATTATGGCACATATTGATGTGGAGGGTAAAAGAGAAACGATCACAGCTGATCGGTTGATCTCCGCTGTTGGGGTTCAGGGTAATGTTGAGAATCTAGGATTGGAATCCTTAGGCATAAAAACTGAACGTGGGTGCATTGTAACCGATGAATGGAGTTGGACGGGTGTAGAGGGTATCTATGCTATTGGTGATGTCGCTGGTCCACCGATGTTGGCACATAAAGCAGAAGAAGAAGGTGTAATATGTGTTGAACGTCTTGCGGGGTTAGAGAGTGTTCATCCACTTGATAAAAGAAAAATTCCAGGTTGCACATATTGTACACCGCAAGTTGCTTCTGTAGGTCTTTCAGAAGCTGCAGCAAAGGAAGCGGGCTATGAGATACGTGTTGGTCGTTATTCTTTTTCAGCGAATGGAAAAGCGATTGCTTTGGGTGAAGATCAAGGATTAATAAAGACGATTTTTGATAAAAAAACAGGACAGCTTCTTGGTGCACATATGGTAGGAGCGGAGGTAACAGAGCTGATTCAAGGTTTTGTTATTGCGATGAATCTTGAAACAACCGAGGAAGAATTGATGCATACTGTCTTTCCGCATCCGACCTTATCGGAAATGATGAAAGAAAGTGTATTGGATGCTTATGGTCAAGTTTTAAATGCTTGATGACGGGATTGTATGAAATTTTATATTTCATGAGTATTCCATATTGGTGAGGCAAAGGTTTAAATGGTTACGGTTGTTGATAAAGTTACGAATAGACGTTTGCGTCATCCTGAAAAGGCGCATCGTCCGGATACAAGCATTCAAAAAAAACCGGATTGGATTCGTGTAAAAGCACCAACATCACCGATTTATAAAGAAACGCATGGTATTGTCCGCACTCATAAATTAGTAACCGTATGCGAAGAAGCAGGGTGCCCCAATATTGGTGAATGTTGGAGCCAGCGTCATGCCAGTTTTATGATTTTAGGTGAAATATGTACGCGGGCTTGTGCATTTTGCAATGTTGCAACAGGGATTCCACTTGCTGTTGATGAAAACGAACCAGAACGTGTGGCAGATGCTGTTGCCCGGATGGATTTAAAACATGTTGTTATTACATCGGTTGATCGTGATGATCTCGCTGATGGTGGTGCTGAGCATTTTGCGAAAGTTATTTATGCGATTCGTCGAAAAGCGACTAAAACAACAATTGAAGTTCTCACACCTGATTTCCGTCATAAGGATGGAGCTTTAGAAATTGTTGTTGCTGCTAAACCTGATGTTTTTAATCATAATCTAGAAACAGTTCCTTCTAAATACTTAAAGGTTCGTCCAGGGGCCCGTTATTTTCATTCGATTCGGCTCTTACAACGCGTTAAAGAACTTGATCCGACAATATTTACAAAATCAGGAATTATGGTTGGACTTGGGGAGGAACGAAATGAAATTCTTCAATTAATGGATGATTTACGTTCTGCGGATGTTGACTTTATGACAATTGGACAATATTTGCAGCCTACACGAAAGCATCATCCGGTTATTCGTTTTGTAGCTCCTGAAGAATTTGAGTCTTTTGCTAAGATTGGTAAAGTGAAGGGTTTTTTACATATGGCTTCCAATCCTCTGACGCGTTCATCTCATCATGCCGGCGATGATTTTGCAATTTTGCGAAAGGTACGTAATGAAAAATTTGCTTTACAGAGATAATTATGCCAACTTTTACAACACATCGGCAGATTGCCCATAGTGCCAATGAAATGTTTGATTTGGTTTCAGATATTGAACGTTATCCTGAATTTTTACCAATGTGTGAGGCTTTAATAGTTCGTTCTCGCAAAGAATATGAAGACAGGACATTGCTTCTTGCTGACATGATTGTTGGTTATAAGGTTATCCGAGAAATTTTCACGACTCAAGTGTTTCTTCAGCCGAAGAAAAATTTGATAGAGGTTAAATATATTGATGGGCCTTTTAAGTATCTTGAAAATCGTTGGGCATTTCATGATATTGAGAATACTAATGCTTGTGATGTAGAGTTTTTTATTGATTATGAATTTAAAAGTAAAATGCTTAAACTAGTAATGGGATCAATGTTTGATATGGCTTTTCATAAATTTACCGATGCTTTTGAAATGCGTGCGCATCAAATTTATGGCTCTCCAGTAACTTAATTTATTCATTAACATTGTTGCATAACACTCATTGTAAGTTATACAATATGGACTATGGTTGCTGTTGATAAGCAGTCCGAAATCAGATATAAAAAAATTCATTGGAGAGATTTCAAGACCATTTTCAAAGCGTGTTCAACAGTCTTGTAACGTATGGTATCACGATCCAGCTTTCCAAAGCGTATCTCTCGGTGCAAAGTTTTATGATTTTTATAAGCAACGGCGAAATGCACAAGCCCCACAGGTTTCTCAAAACATGCTCCTCCAGGTCCCGCAATTCCTGTTACAGAAACGGCAATTTCAGCCTGTGAATGTTTTAGTCCACCCTCGGCCATTGCAAGAGCAACTTCTTTTGAAACAGCACCATAGGTCCTTATAAATTCAGCACACACGCCAACGAGGCGTGATTTTGCTTCATTTGAATAAACAACAAATCCACAATCGAAGACATCGGATGACCCTGCAATATTGGTGAGATTTGCAGCAATAAGTCCTCCTGTACAGGACTCAACAGTTGCTAAAATTAAACCTTTTTGGCGACAAGCTGTAAGGACTTCACGTGCTTGTTTTTCACAAAAATATGTCATTTGGGAATTTCTCCTGAGTAAAGGACGCTGGCTGTTGCAAAAGCCGCAATGCCTTCGCCACGACCAATAAATCCAAGCTTTTCGTTTGTTGTTGCTTTGATGGAGATTCGATCAGATGAAATTTTCAAAATATGCATAAGATTTTCTACCATTATCTGACGATAGGAACCGATTTTTGGTTCTTCGGCGATTAAGGTGATATCTACATTGGCGATACGGCCACCTGCTTGTGTAACAATATCAAGAGCATGACGAAGAAAAATCTCTGATGATGCATTTTTCCATTGAGGATCAGAGGGAGGAAAATGTGTGCCAATATCTCCTGCTCCCCGGGTAGCGAGCAGAGCGTCTGTTAATGCATGAAGAGCGACATCAGCATCAGAGTGTCCATTTAATTTTTTATGAAAAGGAATTTTTATGCCACATAATGTAAGAGATGTTCCTTCTTCAAAAGAATGAACATCATAACCATTGCCTATACGGATATCAGGAAATATTTGCATTTTCTTCTGAAGATATAAATGTGCAGTATCAAAATCCTCGTGCCATGTAATTTTTATGTTATTAGGATCACCAGGAACCGTGCGCATAGGAATTCCAAACCATTCGGCAATTGCACAATCATCGGTAAAATCGTCTTTGCAAAACTGCTGTGCTTTTTCATGGGCTGCTAAAATAAGTTCGAAGGGAAAACACTGTGGAGTTTGTGCGCTATAAAGATGAGTACGTGGAATTGTTTCTAAAACGTGGTGCGCATTATTTACGTGTTTGAGGGTATCAGAGACAGCGAGAACGGGAAGAACACCTTCCTGATGGTTGATAGTGGTATGGATTCTCTCGAAGAGTTGATTTTCAATAAAGGGGCGTGCACCATCATGAATATGCACATATTTTGGCCTAAAATTTTTAAGTGCATGAAGTCCATGTAAGGTGGAGATTTGACGCGTCTCACCTCCCTCAATGATAATGAGGCGTTCTTTAAAATCAGCGAGTGCTTGTTCACAGATTTGATGGTCTTCTGGATGAATAACAAGAACAATTTTTGTAATAGCTGGATGCTGTAAAAAACAACGCACGGTATGATAAATAACCGGTTCTTTTCCTAGAAGTCGGTATTGTTTTGGAATTTTTTGTAGAGATTTTGCTCTCTTACCGCGTCCAGCGGCTAATATAATTGCTGCAATAGAAATATTTAATCTCCTTTTTAATCTTTTAATTTATTGTTTGATGGTCATCAATTTTAAATTGCTTTTGAGAGGATGGTCGTTGTAGATCAGCAAGAGATATTGCCGATAATACATCAAAAAAAGCGTTTAATGCTTTTTGAAGTGCGGTATTTAAGCCACAAAAATCTATCAATGGACAATGAGATTCTTCAGGATCAAAACATTCTGCCATATAAAAATTATCTTCTGTTACTTTCACAACATCAGCGACGGAAATTTCTGCTGCGGGTTTGGCCAATTTGATACCACCATTTCGCCCGCGTACTGTCTGTATAAAACCTGCTTCAACAAGGGGCTGCAGGATTTTAAATAAAAAAAGCTCGGAAACGGCATAGGCCTTTGCAATTTCTGAAATACGACTGAGTGATTCCTGATTATCTGCACAGTACATAAGCATTCGGAGTGCATAATTTGTCTGTTTTGTTAACCGCATCTTATCTCCTCTGTAAACTATTACTGAACGCAGTTTATTTTAAAGATATTTTACAAAATAGAGAAGTTCTTTCTCTTTTTGAGAGATTGGCTATATGTTCAATGTAGTGTTGATCTTGTCAATTTTTGCTACAAGAGGTTATATGGAGACAATGGGATAAAGATATGTAGGCTAATCATGAATACAATATCTGTAACGAATCTCCAAAAGGGAGATAAAAATACTTATAACGATGAGTTGTATCGTTTAAGTAAGGTGTATGTTTTTTTAGGCGTCACAATTATTGTGTTGGCTTTGCTCACAGCATCTATTTCGTTTATCATTCTTATTGGATTAACGCCTGTTGTACCCAATAGAGTTGTAACCCTGATCCTTATAGGGATTAATAGTGTTTGGGTTTTAGGGCTTGTGATTATTGTTTTTTACGAGATGATCCCTATCATTCGTGCATGGCGCTCTAGGCGTGCAGGTTCTCGTCTTCATGTACGCCTTATTTCATTGTTTGCACTTGTTGCAACAATGCCAGCTGTTGCTGTGGCTCTTGTATCAGGGCCTGCACTGAATTTAGGACTCGACCGATGGTTTGATACGACAACACGGCAAATTGTTGGGTCTTCTATCGATTTAGCGAATGCTTATGCGGATGAAATGCTACAAAATTTAAAAAATTTGTCTTACGCCATGGCCTTTGCACTTGATAACAAAAAGCTTTTAGAACGCAATCCAGCTGAATATAGGATGCAATTGACACGTCATGCTATAGGGCGCAATCTGCGTGGTGCATTTTTGTTAAGCTCAAGCGGGACAGTTTTTATATCGAGCAATCTTGGTGATGAGGATAAACTGCCGATTCCTCCCTCGCATCTTATCGAGCGTGCAACGAGTGCTAGGCCTTTTTCTTTTCAGCCGGGTGTTCATGATTATTTTGGTATTATTTTAAAATTTACCAATATTCCCAATACATTTTTGTATTTGGTACGCGACGTTGATAAAGAAGTTTTATCTGCTTTGCGTTTGACAGAAGTCAATACAGACCGTTACCGTGATTTAAATGAAAATCGCCTGCTGACACAAATAGCATTTGGTATGCTTTATCTGTGTCTCTTTTTTAGTTTATTCTTATCAGCTATTTGGGCTGGGATTGCTGTTGCTGACCGTTTGGTGCGTCCTATACGTCTTCTTATTAGTGCTGCTGATGATGTGGCTTCTGGGGATATGGAAATTTTTGTACCAGTACGAGCAAAAGACGGGGATATTGGACAGTTATCGAAAACATTTAATTACATGGTCAGTGAATTAAAAAGTCGGCGTAATGAGTTGATTGCAGTTCGCGATCAAATTGATGAAAGAAGACGTTTTTCTGAAGCTGTTTTGTCTGGTGTAACAGCAGGGGTAGCTGGCATTGATGATGATGGCGATATTACAATTATCAATCGGTCTATGGAAACAATGTTTGATATTTGTTCTGAAGAGGTTATTGGACATAGTTTATTATCATTAAGTGCAGAAATTTGGCAAGTTTTTCAATTTGCACGTTCGCTAGAACGGAAGAATCACCATGAACAGGTCACTTTAAGTGTGGCAGGGCAGGAACGCGTTTGTAATGTGCAAATTACCATGGAAGAAGATGATGGACAGGGGCAATCTTGGGTTCTAACCATTGATGATATTACAGATCTTGTTGCAGCACAACGTACATCTGCATGGGCAGATATTGCACGCCGTATTGCACACGAAATTAAAAATCCCCTTACACCTATTCAGTTATCGGCTGAGCGGATTCGTAAACGCTACAACAAAGTTATTACACAAGATAGAGAAGTCTTTGAACGCTGTATTGATACGATTATTCGCCAAGTTGGAGATATTGGTCGTATGGTTGATGAGTTTTCTTCTTTTGCACGTATGCCAAAACCGCAAATGAATGTTTTAGATATCCGTGGGTTGCTGCGTGAAGCATGTTTCTTGATAGAAGTTACACGCCATGATATTCATTTTGAGCAAGATTTAGGAAGTACACCACTTGTGGGTGCATTTGATAATCGTCTCATTGTGCAAGCTTTTTGTAATGTTATCAAAAATGCCAGCGAATCAATAGATTCTGTCATGCGAGAAGAAAATATCCACGGTCATATTCTTGTGCGTTCTTATTGTAAGAAAGGATGTTTGATTGTAGATGTTATTGATAACGGGAAAGGTCTTCCTAAAGAGCAAAGGCAAAAATTATTAGAACCTTATATAACAACGCGAGAAAAAGGAACTGGGCTTGGGTTAGCTATTGTGCGCAAAGTTATTGAAGATCATGGTGGTACGATGGAGTTACATGATGCGCCGAAAAGTTTTTATGGCGGTCGTGGTGCAATGATCCGTTTGATATTTCCAGCAGATGGGGTTAAGCAGGGTAGTATTACACAAGCTACAGGTCGGAAAACAGGGGAATAGAATGGTATCAGATATCTTAATTGTTGATGATGAAGCAGATATTCGTGAGCTTGTTGCTGGTATTTTAGATGATGAAGGTTATGAAACACGTGTTGCCTGTAATTCTGATGAAGCCTTAGCGCAAATTAGTGCACGTATTCCAAAGCTTATTTTTTTAGATATTTGGTTACAGGGAAGTCGTCTTGACGGGTTAGCACTACTTGATGAGATTAAAACGCGCTATCCTGCTCTTCCAGTGGTTATGATTTCTGGTCATGGTAATATTGAGACGGCTGTTTCTGCTATAAAACGAGGGGCATATGATTTTATTGAAAAACCTTTTAAAGCTGATCGGCTTGTTTTGGTTGCGGAACGGACTCTTGAAAACTCAAATTTAAAACGTGAGCTTTTAGAACTACGAAAGCGCTCAAACGATACATTGGAACTTCTCGGAACATCAACTGTTATAAAAAATTTACGTCAAATCATAGAAAAAGTAGCACCAACAAATAGTCGTATTATGATTACAGGTCCCTCAGGTGCGGGCAAAGAGATGGTCGCACGTGCTATTCACGCACTTTCCACGCGTTCAAATGGGCCATTTGTGACAATAAATGCTGCAACAATTACTCCAGAAAGAATGGAAATCGAATTATTTGGTAGCGAAATGGAAGGAGGAGAGCGCAAAATCGGTGCCTTAGAGGAAGCACATGGTGGGATATTATATCTTGATGAAATTGCTGATATGCCACGTGAAACTCAGGGAAAGATACTTCGGGTTCTAACGGGGCAAACATTTGAGAGAGTTGGTGGTACAAAACGTGTTAAGGTGGATGTGCGTATCATTTCTTCAACGGCACAAAATCTTGAAAATCTCATATCAGATGGACGCTTTAGGGAAGATCTTTTTCATCGTCTTTCAGTTGTTCCTATTACTGTTCCACCACTGTCAGCGCGACGTGAAGATATTCCAGAACTTGTGCGCCATTTTGTGAAAACAATATCACAGCAAGTCGGTATTAAACCGCGTGAGATTAGTGAGGATGTGATTGCTATTTTACAAACACATTCTTGGCCAGGTAATGTACGGCAATTGCGGAATAATATTGAGCGTCTTCTCATTCTTGTACGTGAGGGTGATGGTCCGATAACAGCGGAATTTCTTCCTAGCGAAGTAAGTGATTCTTTGCCACGCATTCAAATGGATGCAGATGAGAGTATCATGGATTTACCGCTGCGTGAGGCGCGGGAATTGTTTGAAAAGAGGTATTTAGTAGCGCAGATTGGGCGTTTGGGTGGGAATATATCCCGTACAGCTGAATTTATAGGTATGGAGCGTTCAGCTTTGCACCGTAAGCTTAAAGCGCTTGGAGTTTCATAAGGTTATGCGTGTTATTATTTGTGGTGCAGGACAGGTTGGTTATGGGATAGCAGAGCGCCTTGCAGCTGAAAATCACGATGTTACTGTTATTGATATTGAAACAAGATTGATTGAAAAAATTCGCAATACGTTGGATGTGAGAGGTTTTGTTGGTCATGGTTCGCGGCCTGAGGTTCTTTTGGCTGCTGATGCAGACAAAGCAGACATGCTAATTGCTGTCACTTTATTTGATGAAGTCAATATGGTGGCGTGCCAAGTGGCACATTCCTTATTTAATGTTCCAACAAAAATTGCGCGTATTCGTTCACAATCTTATCTAGAACCACGTTATAAAACGCTTTTTTCTAGAGAGAATATTCCCATTGATGTGGTTATTTCGCCAGAAGTTGAAGTTGGTGAAATGGTTTTACGGCGTATTGCTCTACCTGGTGCAATAGATGTTCTTTATTTTTGTAATGATGATATTATTGCTTTAGCTTTGGAATGCATGGAAGATTGTCCAATTATTAATACGCCTTTGCGTCAATTAACGGAGCTTTTTCCAGATCTTCACACGACAGTTACTGCGATTAAACGTGGTTCAGAATTATTGATTGCACATTCAGATACGCAATTGCGTGTTGGTGATATAACCTATCTCGTTGCAGCTCGTGATCAAATGCGTCGTGCAGTTGGGCTTTTTGGTCATAAAGAAGAAGATGCTCACCGCATGATTATTGCAGGAGGCGGTCACATTGGTCTTTATGTTGCACAGGCTATTGAAAAGCGTCTTCATAAATTAAGATTGAAGATTATAGAATCGGATAGAGAGAGAGCTCTCACAATTGCTGATCAACTTGAAAAGACAACAGTTTTGTATGGGAATGTATTAGATCCGGTAATTCTTCAAGATGCTGGAATTGATAAGGCCGATTTAATGATTACATTGACCAATCATGATCAGGTCAATCTCTTAAGTGCTATTATTGCTAAAAGATTGGGATGCAAAGCCAATATGGTATTGATTAATAATGTCGCTTACCAAGAGTTTAGCCGTGCCGTTGGTGTGGATGCATATCTTAATCCACATAGTGTTACGATATCAAGAATTTTGCAACAAATGCGTCGTGGCCGTATTCGTGCTGTTCACTCAGTTTTTAATGGGCAGGCAGAAATTATTGAAGCTGAAGTGATGCAAACCTCTTCATTGGTTGGTAAATCATTGTCAGAGCTAGCTTTACCAGAAGGGTTGAGAATTGGTGCAATTTATCGCAATAAGGCCATAATACAGCTTTCGGCAGATACACGTATTTTATCTGGCGATCGAATAGTAATTTTTGCTCTTGTGGAGTGTGTTCGTGATGTGGAGCAGCTCTTCCGTGTAAGTTTAGAATATTTTTGATCTATTGCCTATGGATATCTGCACTTTTTGGTATAGTGGAAAATTAAGACTGGTTGATAGACTTTGTTTGTCGTCTATGGTTAAAACTGGGCAACGTGTTAAACTTTTCAGTTACAACAAAGAAATAGAGAATCTCCCTGCTGGTGTTGAATTATATGCAGCCGAATCAATTCTACCACGTTCAGCAATTTATCGTCTTGATCCCAATTTTTCTGATGATAAACAAAGCTGTACAATTGTTCAATTTTCAGATTTTTTTCGTGTTATGTTGATGAAATATCAACAAGGTGTGTGGTTAGATACTGATGTTTATTTGCTTAAACAATTTCATCCAGATACACAGAAGGTTTGGCTTGCACGAGAAAATGCTGTAAGAGTAGGTGTTTCTGCACTTTATTTTCCGTCTGATAATCCTATTATAAAAGTGTTTGAAGATTATTGGACAGGTACAGAAATGGTTCCTCATTGGCTTGGTTTTAAACGTCGTGTTTGGAAACCATTCTGGTTGAAGAGGAAAAAAATGCCAATTTTACCAGGAAATCTTGGAGTTACAATATTTGGCAATGATGGTATTTCACGATTAGCCAAACGGTATGGTTTTTTTCATGAAGCAAAGGAAAAAGAGACTTTTTATTATTGGACAGGACGGAAAACTGAACGCATTTTTGATCCTGCTTTTGGTGTTAAGCCACTTGAGGATACACGTTTAATAGGGTTCCATATTCATAGAAAGATGATGACTACTCAACAACCCCAAGAAGGTAGCTTTTATCATTGGGCCGTGTCTCGCATTCCTGATGCAGATGATTTGTTCAGATAGGGTTATTATTGCTATTTTAACCACTGGGATTTTAATCTTGCTTACAGAGCATTGATTATGGCTTGCCTAACAGAGTAATGTTGGCCTATGGAAAAAAGTATTGAATGCGTAAAGAGCGGTTGTTATATGAATGGAAAGTTAAAATATGAGTGATCCAATGAAAACAGCATTAAGTCTTGTGCCTATGGTTATTGAACAAACTAATCGTGGTGAACGAGCCTATGATATTTTTTCTCGTCTTTTAAAAGAGCGGATTATTTTTATTAATGGTCCTGTTGAAGATGGTATGGCGATGCTTGTTTGTGCTCAATTACTTTTTTTGGAAGCAGAAAATCCTAAGAAAGAGATTAGTCTTTATATTAATTCTCCAGGGGGTGTCGTAACATCTGGTATGGCAATTTATGATACCATGCAGTTTATTCGTCCTCCCGTTTCCACGCTATGCATGGGGCAGGCTGCATCTATGGGTTCGTTACTTTTAACAGCTGGAGCAAAGGGGCACCGTTTTACATTGCCAAATGCACGCATTATGGTGCATCAACCATCTGGTGGTTTTCAAGGTCAGGCTTCAGATATTGAGCGGCATGCGCAAGATATTATAAAAATGAAACGTCGTTTAAATGAAATTTATGTTCAACATACAGGCCAAGACTATGAGGTTATTGAAAGAACTCTTGATCGCGATCACTTTATGACTGCAGAGGAATCCAAACAATTTGGTTTAGTTGACGATGTTATACAATATCGTGCAGAAACTGAAAAAGATTAAGAGTTTTTATAGAAAAAAGAGCTACTGTAAAGAGAGAGTTTTTAATAGAGTTGCGAAAATAAGAGAAGAACATCTAAAGATATTGTAACATGCAGGTTTTTTTATATGTCTTAAAGTTTTCTTTATGAAAGACTTCCTTTGGAAAGACGAAGTATTCATATATCGTGGTGAAAGGAAAGAAAAATGAGCAAAATTGGCAATAGCGGGAACGAATCAAAAAATACTCTCTATTGCTCATTCTGCGGCAAAAGTCAGCATGAGGTGCGTAAGCTCATCGCAGGGCCCACTGTATTCATTTGTGATGAATGTGTAGAGCTTTGTACGGATATTATTCGTGAAGAAAATAAATCTTCTGGGATTAAGGCACGTGATGGTGTTCCTACTCCACAGGAAATTATCACAGTTCTTGATGATTATGTTATTGGTCAGCAACATGCAAAGCGTGTTCTTTCTGTTGCTGTGCATAATCATTATAAGCGACTTGCGCATCAGTCTAAGAGCAATGACATTGAGTTAGCAAAATCGAATATTCTCCTTGTTGGCCCAACGGGATGTGGTAAAACTTATTTAGCACAAACATTGGCACGTATTATTGATGTGCCTTTTACCATGGCAGATGCGACCACTTTGACAGAAGCAGGTTATGTAGGTGAGGATGTTGAAAATATTATTCTCAAACTTCTTCAGGCTGCTGATTATAATGTTGAACGTGCACAGCGTGGTATTGTTTATATCGATGAGGTTGATAAGATTTCTCGTAAAGCTGATAATCCTTCCATTACAAGAGATGTATCGGGGGAGGGTGTTCAACAAGCATTATTAAAAATTATGGAAGGAACGATTGCTTCTGTTCCTCCTCAAGGTGGGCGAAAGCATCCGCAACAGGAGTTCCTTCAAGTTGATACAACCAATATTCTGTTCATTTGTGGAGGAGCTTTTGCTGGTTTGGAGCGTATTATTTCTGGGCGTGGTGAAAAGACATCTATTGGTTTTTCTGCAACTGTTAAAGCACCTGATGAGCGTTGTGTTGGTGAAATTTTTCGTGATTTAGAGCCTGAAGATCTTATAAAGTTTGGTTTGATACCAGAGTTCATTGGCCGTCTTCCTATTGTTGCTACCTTAGAAGATTTAGATGTTAATGCGCTTGTTCAAATTTTATCACAACCCAAAAATGCGTTGGTGAAGCAATATCAGCGTCTTTTTGAGATGGAGAATGTCGAATTAGCATTTCATGAAGATGCGTTACGGGTTATCGCTAAGAAGGCAATTGAGCGGAAAACCGGTGCACGTGGTTTGCGTTCTATTATGGAGAAGATACTTCTTGAGACAATGTTTGAACTTCCAGCACTTGAAGGTGTTCAAAAAGTGGTTATTTCAAGTGATGTAGCAGATGGAAAAGCGTGTCCTCTTTATATTTACTCGGAATGTACAGAGGATAAAGAAAATGTATCGGCATGATATTGTGTGATATAAGAAGTAACAATAAACGCCATTTGAGGATGAATGTTTCTGGGTATTATGGTCATAATGCTTGATTTATATGCTTCCAGTTACCACTTCATGTGTTATGTAAAGCTGAAGTTTTCTAAGCATGGGCTTGTGTAACGGATAGATCATAGGCTCCAGAAAGGAGAGTTATGCAATATATTGATGAAAAGACAGATGAAGTAAGAGAGGGGTTTTACGCTGTTTTACCTCTTCGTGATATTGTTGTCTTCCCACATATGATTGTTCCGCTTTTTGTGGGCCGAGAAAAATCAATTCGTGCTCTTGAAGAAACAATGGCGGTGGATAAGCAAATATTGTTGGTTACGCAAAAAAATGCTTCTGATGATGATCCAAAATCAGAAGATATTTATGATATTGGTACCTTTGCGAATATTCTTCAACTTTTAAAACTTCCTGATGGAACGGTAAAGGTTCTGGTTGAAGGTACTGCACGTGCAAAAATTAAACAATTTGCTTTGAGTGAAGATTATCATCGGGCCCTTGCAACTGTTACAGAAGAATCGAAAGAGAATGATGTTGAGATTGAAGCTCTTTCAAGATCAGTAATTGCTTATTTTGAAAATTATGTAAAACTGAATAAAAAAATCTCTCCTGAAATTGTCAATGCTATTAGCCAGATTGATAATCCTTCTAAACTTGCCGATACGATTGCTTCTCATTTGATGATTAAGCTTTCAGAAAAGCAGAAAATATTAGAACTCTTACCTGTCCGCGATCGTCTTGAACGTGTCCTGTCCTTTATGGAAGGAGAAATTTCTGTTCTGCAGGTTGAAAAGCGTATTCGTTCGCATGTTAAACGGCAAATGGAAAAAAACCAACGAGAGTATTATCTCAATGAGCAGATGAAGGCTATTCAGAAAGAGTTGGGTGCGGGTGATGATAGCCGTGATGAGCTTTCTGAATTAGAGGAACGTATTAAGAAAACAAAACTTTCCAAAGAAGCGCAGGAAAAAGCTGGCGCAGAATTGAGAAAATTACGCAATATGTCTCCTATGTCTGCAGAGGCAACAGTTGTACGTAATTACCTTGATTGGTTATTAGCAATGCCTTGGGGCAAAAAATCGAAAATTAAAAACAATTTAGATTTTGCTGAAAAAATTATGAATAATGAACATTTTGGTCTTGAAAAGGTCAAAGAGCGAATCACTGAATATTTAGCAGTACAAAGTCGAGCATCAAAAATAAAAGGCCCTATAATTTGTTTACTAGGTCCTCCTGGTGTAGGAAAAACATCTCTAGCGCGCTCTATTGCAAAAGCGACGGGACGTGAGTATGTTCGTATTTCATTAGGAGGGGTACGTGATGAAGCGGAAATTCGTGGACATCGTCGAACATATATCGGTTCTATGCCTGGAAAAATTATTCAGTCTATGAAAAAAGCGAAGAAGTCTAATCCGCTTTTTTTGCTGGATGAAATTGATAAAATGGGGCAAGATTTCCGTGGAGATCCTTCATCAGCTTTATTAGAAGTACTTGATCCTGAACAAAATGGCACATTTATTGATCACTATTTAGAAGTCGAATATGATCTTTCTGATGTTATGTTTATAACAACTGCGAATACGCTTAATATACCAGGACCGTTAATGGACCGCATGGAAATTATTCGTATCGCAGGTTATACTGAATGCGAAAAAATAGAGATCGTTAAACAACATCTTTTACCAAAGGCATTAAAAGATCATTGTTTATCGAAAAAAGAATTCAGTGTTTCTGATGGTGCAATAAGATCAATTATTCAATTTTATACACGCGAAGCAGGTGTCCGTAACCTTGAGCGTGAGCTCATGAAAATAGCACGTAAATCAGTTACAAAAATTCTTAAAACGCATCAAAAATCTATAAA
The DNA here is from genome assembly GCF_039543025.1 of Bartonella acomydis. Lineage (NCBI taxonomy): Bacteria > Pseudomonadati > Pseudomonadota > Alphaproteobacteria > Hyphomicrobiales > Bartonellaceae > Bartonella > Bartonella acomydis. The sequence continues at coordinate 42,539 of NZ_BAABIY010000011.1, forward strand.
GATTACAGAAAATAATATTAGTGATTTCTTAGGTGTTAAACGTTACCACTATAATCAGATTGAAGGAGAAAATCAAATTGGTGTTGTGACAGGGCTTGCTTGGACAGAGGTTGGTGGAGAGCTATTGACCATTGAAGGTGTTATGATGTCCGGTAAAGGTAAGATGACTGTAACTGGAAATTTGCGCGATATCATGAAAGAATCAATTTCTGCAGCTGCATCTTATGTTCGTTTTCGTGCAGTTGATTTTGGTATTGAGCCTCCGCTTTTTGAAAAACGTGATATTCATGTTCATGTTCCAGAAGGGGCGACACCAAAGGATGGTCCATCAGCAGGGATTGCAATGGTAACGGCAATTGTTTCAGTATTAACAGGGATAGCGGTCCATAAAGATATTGCCATGACTGGTGAAATTACTTTACGAGGGCGTGTGTTACCGATTGGTGGATTAAAAGAAAAATTATTAGCAGCTCTTCGAGGGGGAATAAAAAAAGTACTTATTCCTGAAGAAAATGCGAAAGATTTGGTTGATATTCCTGATGATGTTAAAAATAATATGGAGATTATCCCAGTAAATCATGTGAGCGAAGTTCTGAAATATGCTTTGGTTCGTTTTCCTGAGCCTATTGAATGGACAGAGCCTTCTACAGCACCTGTACCTACAAGGACAGAGAGCGACAATGAAGGAATACAGATTGCGCACTGATTCATTCATCTTGTTTGCAATGGCATTTTTCGAGCAAAAAGGGGCGTATTCGTGATTATTTTTTTATCTATTTTGAAGAAAAAGTAAAAAATTCCGTGAATAACTGTTATTATTGCTAAAAAAACAATGTTTTGGATAAAAATAAGACTTCTGTTTGTTGTACTTTTCAATAAACTGACCAATAACACGGTTAAGTTGTGTTATCCGGTAATATAGGGAAAGGAAATATTCCATGAATAAAAGTGAATTGGTTAGCTCTGTTGCTGAAAAGGCTGGTGTTTCGAAAGCGCAAGCAGGTTCCGTTGTTGATGCTTTTATTGCTTCTGTAACAGAGGCTTTGGCTTCAGGAGGAGATGTTCGTCTTCCAGGATTTGGTTCCTTTGAAGTTTCTCATCGTGCTGCGACAAAGGGGCGTAATCCTTCAACTGGTGCTGAAATTAATATTCCAGCACGTTTTGTGCCAAAATTCTCTGCAGGGAAAACTTTAAAAGAAGCTGTTAATAAAAAATAATTTGAACAATGCTAAAGAAAACCCGATATATTTATAAGCGGGTTTTTTTAAACTTTTTTATAATGTGCTTTTCACGTGGCGAGTTATAGTATGTGCTTTCTTCAAGGAGTGTTCGTGCTGTTAGAGGGTGTTTTTTAGAATTTTCGTAAATATTGGTGCGCGTACATATTTATTTGAATATTTCAATAAAATGTGTCGCTGTAAGCATTTGTGTGAATTATAAAGAGTATTATAGTTCTGTTATACTAGTGTTTTATGGTATTCTTGCATAGAAAAAGTGATAAATGAACCATTATTGTGGTAAATTTATTATGTATTTAGTTTTTTATTGCTGGAATAATTATATTGATAGTGAAAAAGCTTTTTTAAATTTACTACGCTATATAGCTCAACAATAGGATATAGCGTAGTGTTTATTTTTTTTGGTAGATCAGTATCACAAAGGCTTTAGAATGATTTTGGTATAAGATTCAATAGGGAATTGAATCTGTTTGTATGTCCTGGAAGTAAATAATATATTTTCATAAAAAGAGATTATTTTTTTCTGCTAACCATTGAGTACAATCATTGAGAGCTCTAGTGGTTAGTGCTTGTTTTTTTGCTAATTTCTTTTCTTTGCTTGGTAAACGTTTTCCTAAATGCTCCTTAGAAGCAATAGGGGGGAAAAGTCCAAAATTGATATTCATTGGTTGAAAAGATTTTTTTTTGTTTCTTCTGTTACAATGTGCCCACCGGTAATGTGATTCAAAAGAGCTCCAAATGCTGTTGTTATTGGTGGTAGACAAGGGACATTATGATGATATTCAGCAACGGCAAAACGTCCAGCAAGAAGCCCTATTGCCGATGATTCTACATAACCTTCACATCCGGTAATTTGTCCCGCAAAACGCAACTGTGTTTTTTGTCTCAAGCGAAGCGTTTGATCAAGAATGGTGGGTGAGTTAAGATAAGTATTACGATGAAGCCCACCAAGGCGTGCAAACTCTGCTTGCTCAAGACCAGGGATCATTTTAAAAATGCGAGTTTGTTCGCTATATTTTAGTTTTGTTTGAAAGCCAACCATATTATAAAGGGTTCCAAGCTTATTATCTTGGCGTAATTGTACAACAGCATAAGGTTTAACTGTGGGATTATGAGCATTGGTTAATCCGATAGGTTTCATGGGGCCATGTCTAAGAGTTTCAAGTCCGCGTTCAGCCATGATTTCAATTGGTAGGCATCCATCAAAATAAGTTTTTTTTTCAAAGTCACGAAATTCGGTTTTTTCTGCACTTCTCAATGTTTGAACGAACGTTTCATATTGTTCTTTATTAAGGGGACAGTTAAGATAATCTTTTCCTGTTCCCTCAGGTCCGATTTTATCATAGCGAGACTGATACCAACAAATATCCAAATCAATACTATCAGTATAGACAATAGGTGCGATAGCATCAAAAAAAGAAAGAGATTCTGTTCCAGTTATTGCCTGTATTGTTTGAGCAAGGGCTGGTGAAGTAAGAGGGCCTGTTGCAATAATGATATGGTGCCAATCCTCTGGAAACTCTCGAATCTCTTCACGTTTTATTGTTATAAGCGGATGATTTTCTAGCGTTGTCGTAATGGTTTTTGCAAATTCATCACGGTCAACGGCAAGGGCACTTCCTGCTGGTATTTTATTGGCATCAGCAGCTTTCATGATCAGCGAGTTTGCCAGTCGCATTTCACTGTGTAAAAGTCCTACAGCATTTGTTGATGAATCATCACAACGCAATGAATTTGAACAAACAAGCTCTGCAAGCTTATCGGTTTTATGGGCATCGGATTTTTTTTGAGGCCGCATTTCATGCAAAATAACGGGGATTCCCGATTGAGCGATTTGCCAACTTGCTTCACTGCCAGCAAGACCACCACCGATGATATGGATTGGAGTATTGGATATATTTAACATAACCTGTTTTTAGCGAAAGTCATTCTGTGTGAAAAGTGTAAATTTTATTTTTGCAATTTATCGAAGAATAATATGTGTTTGGATATTTTTAATATATTTGTTTGCTTTTTTTCTCTAATTAATGGTATAGAAACGCCGCTTATGTAAGGTTACTGGTTTGTAAGTTTAAGCGGATGTGGCGAAATTGGTAGACGCACCAGATTTAGGTTCTGGCGGGAGACCGTGGGGGTTCGAGTCCCTCCATCCGCACCAAAGGGATTTTTTGAGCACATATAGGTATCTGTATGTCTGGAATTCCGCTTCATGGTGATTTAACACTTAAGTGTTAGAATGTGGTTATTATCAGAGTGGGGTTATCCCTCTCCTTAAGAAAATGAAGGTTGTTTAATGCAGGTTACCGAGACGCTTAATGAAGGACTGAAGCGCGAAATTAAGATCGTGGTTCCGGCGAGAGATTTAGAAGAAAGATTGAAAGAACGGTTGGATCATACCAAGGATAAGATCAAACTCAATGGTTTTCGTCCTGGTAAGGTGCCTGCTGGATATTTACGAAAGATGTATGGTAAGTCTTTTATGGCAGAAATTCTCAATGAGATTGTCAGTGATGCCCCCCGTTCTATTTTAGCTGAACGTGATGAACGTTCGGCTATGCAGCCGCAAATTGATATAGCTGAAGACGAACAAATTCTGGATGGCAAAGCCGATTTTGTTTTTAATTTGAAGTATGAAGTTTTACCAACGTTTGAAATTAAGAACTTTGAACATATTGAAATTATCCGTGAAATTGCCACTGTTCCTGAACAAGAGATTGATGATCAAATAAAGCGTATCCTTTCTTCTACACGTAGTTATTCACTGAAGGATGGTCCTTCTGAAGAAGGTGATCGCATTACAATAGACTATCTTGGTAAGCTTGAGGGTGTTCCATTTGAGGGAGGAACGGATAATGATGCGCAATTGATTCTAGGATCGAAGCAATTTATCCCTGGTTTTGAAGAGCAATTGGTTGGTGTAAAAGCGGGTGATAAGAAAACAATTTCTGTTAAATTCCCTGATAATTACAATGCCGTTCATTTAGCCGGTAAGGATGCAGAATTTGATATCACCATTAAAGCTGTTTCTCAATCGGATGAGCTAAAAATTGATGATGAAGCAGCACAAAAAGTTGGTTTAGAATCTTTAGATCGTTTGCGTGAAGTTGTTCGTGGGCAGATTGAAAACCAATATGGCACGATGACACGTCAAAAGATTAAACGTCAAATTCTTGATGCTTTAGATGCTGATTATAATTTTGAGATTCCTGAAGGACTTTTAGAAATTGAATTTAACAATATATGGAATCAGGTGAATGATGATTTGAAAAAGGCTGGACACAGTTTTGAAGATGAAGGTGTTACAGAGGAGCAGGCGCGGGAGGAATATCGTGTGCTTGCACAGCGTCGTGTTCGTCTTGGCTTGGTGCTTTCTGAAATTGGCGTGAAGGTTGGTGTTAAAGTCAGTGAAGATGAATTAAAATCGGCGGTTTTTGATCAGGTTCGCCAGTATCCTGGACAAGAAAAGGAAATTATGGATTTTTTCCGAAATACTCCGGAAGCTGTTGCAAATTTACGTGCTCCAATTTTTGAAGAAAAAGTCATTGATTATTTGCTGGAACGGATAAAAGTTACAGATAAAGAAGTGACGGTTGAAGAGCTAATGAAGGAAGTTGATGAAGAGGATTTGACAAAAAAAAGCCGGCAAAGAAAAAATCTGCAGTGAAAGAAAAAGCTACGGAAAAAGTTCCAGCTAAGAAAAAGGCTTCTAAGAAAGATTAATATTAGCCAGTACAAACAAGCCCGATGAAGTCGGGCTTGTTTATGAGATTTCTATTCTAGGCTTGCACGAAGAGTGTTTTTAGATTAGCCCTCAAGTGTATTTGAAAATATTGATAGTGGATTAGCAATGAGCATCGTTGATACGCGCACTCCTGATTCTAAACGTTTTATTTCTGGAGCGACAGGTGATTGGGAAGTCATTATTGGCATGGAGGTTCATGCACAAATTATATCAAATTCAAAACTTTTTTCAGGCGCGTCAACCAAATTTGGCGCTGGGCCAAACAATCACGTTTCACTTATTGATGCAGCTATGCCTGGTATGCTACCTGTTCTGAATGAGGAATGTGTTCGTCAGGCGGTTCGAACGGGTTTGGGATTAAAAGCACATATTAATTTAAAATCTGTTTTTGATCGTAAGAATTATTTTTATCCAGATTTACCCCAAGGGTATCAAATTTCTCAATTTCGCTATCCAATTGTTGGAGAGGGAAAGATTGTTATATCTGTTGGTCCCGATTCGAATGGTCAATTTGAGGACATTGAAATTGGCATTGAACGATTGCACCTTGAACAAGATGCTGGAAAGTCAATGCATGATCAGCACCCAACGATGTCTTTTGTAGATCTTAACCGTTCTGGTATTGCTCTTATGGAAATTGTTTCTAAACCAGATATGCGCTCTTCAAATGAAGCCAAAGCTTATATGACAAAATTGCGTACAATTGTTCGTTATTTAGGGACTTGTGATGGCAATATGGATGAGGGATCTATGCGGGCTGATGTTAATGTTTCAGTTCGTCGCCCTGGTGAGAGTTTTGGGACGCGTTGTGAAATCAAAAATGTGAATTCTATCCGCTTTATTGGTCAAGCGATTGAGTATGAAGCGCGTCGTCAAATTGCAATTTTAGAAGATGGTGGTGTCATAGATCAAGAAACGCGGCTTTTTGATGCTGCAAAAGGTGAAACGCGTTCTATGCGTTCCAAAGAAGAAGCACATGACTATCGTTATTTTCCTGATCCTGATCTTTTGCCATTGGAATTTGATCAAGCATTTGTGGATTTTTTAGCTGCTGAATTGCCTGAATTGCCTGATGATATAAAGACACGTTTTATCAAGGAGATGGGATTGACGTCATATGATGCTTCTATTCTTGTTACCGAAAAAGCCATTGCTGATTATTTTGAAAAAGTAGCCCATGGGCGTGATGGAAAAATAGTTGCAAATTGGGTGATTAATGATCTTTTGGGCGCTTTAAATAAAGATAATCGTGAGATTGAGGAAACACCAATATCACCAGATCAATTGGGGGAAATTATTGATCTTATGAAAGAAGGGACAATTTCTGGAAAAATCGCTAAAGATCTCTTTGAAATTATTTGGCATGAAGGTGGAGATCCGCGTCAGATTGTAGAAGAACGCAATATGAAGCAGGTGACAGACATAAAAGCTATAGAGAAAGCTGTAGATGAAATTATTGCTAACAATTCTGATAAAGTTGCAAAAGCAAAACAAAAGCCTGCTTTAGCTAGTTGGTTTGTTGGACAAGTTATGAAAACAACAGGTGGAAAGGCAAATCCTCAAACTGTTAATGAATTGGTTAAGAGGAAACTTGGTATAGATTAAGTTAGGGATAGAGGAGAATCCGTAAATGTGATATTTTCACAGTAAATGGATATGGATTTACCTATCAAATAAAACTATGAGTGGTTTTGCCAGTAAAATTCTATTTTCAGTAATTTCAGGTGTTATAAAAAATTTATTTCAGTGATTGGTTTCATGAGCATACTAAATGAATGGAAGAGCAGATGGTTCGTTTTTTAAAGCAAATCTTCACATGGTGGAATGGCAATACGATAAACACACGCTTTTTTACATGGCGCAAAGGTAAGCAGATAGGGGAAGATCAGTTTGGGAATATTTATTATGAGGGAGGGATGCACAAGGATGGTTATCCACGTCGTTGGGTCATTTATAAAGATTATTCTGAAGCTTCTACTATTCCTCCAGGTTGGCATGGCTGGATCCATCATCGTTGTGACTGTCCCCCACCGCAAGAGAACTATTGCCCATATGAGTGGGAAAAGCCCCATATTGCTAATATGACAGGAACAAGCAAAGCTTATCGTCCAAAAGGAGCTATTCCTTATAGTAGTAAGCCTTCTTATGTGCATGAAGATTATGATGCATGGTCGCCTCAAAAATAAAGTGTTTTGGTGTATTTTTTCTTAATTTGTACTATTTTATAAATAGAATTTTTAAAATGCAATTGATTTGATGTGATGAGAGCTTTTTTAGGGTTAGGATTGAGACATTTTTTTTGTCGTTTTTTTATGGGGGTTGTCGTAGTTTTTTCTACAGTTTGTGGAGTGCAGGCTGAGCGTATTAGCAATGGCATTGCTGTTTTTGCTGGTCTTGATAAAATTACTGGTCGGACCACGCGTTTTGAAGTTTCTCTTGGTGAAGCTTATCAATATGGTGCTTTACAGGTGACACCACGAGCGTGTTATACGAGCTCTAAGGATGAGCCAACCCGTACAACTGGTTTTATCGAAGTGAATGAGATGATGCTAGATAAAAAGGTACGACGTATTTTTACAGGATGGATGTTTGCAGATAGTCCTGGTTTGAATGCAGTCGAACATCCTATCTATGACGTGTGGTTAAAAGACTGCAAACAGAATTCTCAGAATCTTTCTGTTCAATGATTTTTGTCTAAGAGGGTGAAAGATAGCTTATTGTTTTTGTTTTATAGTTCTATTTAAAAGCAGCTAAATGCAACTTTTTAAATAAGAGTAGTGAGATGCTGAAAAGAGGAAGAGATTTGTGCCTTTAAAAGGTAAATTGTTTGCTTTGCATATTATATATTTTTCGTAATAATGTGGTTATAAATTTGCTCAACAATAATCATTATTCTTCTACAGAGGAATATACATGAGTTTATGAGATTTTTTCCCATAGGGATAGATCTATTTCTTTTTGATTGAGTCGTATATTTAATAGATGAAACATCAAAACAACATCGTCTCCATAAGGAAAATTTTAGTTAATTGAATAGTTGCGATTTAATGTTGTGGCTTTATGAATGATATTTTAAAGATCCTATTATACAAGTGTCTTCATAGAATAACATTTAAACTTTAGGAGTGGGAAGCGAATGAAGCTAAATTTAAAACTACCTTATTGTTAAAACTGATATATCCCTTTTGTATAAAGAACTATCAATTCACCAGAGAGTATGAGATTTTATATAATGAAAGATGCTAATCAGCAAAATAATGTGTCATTTTTTTCACAACAACCGAAAGAATCGTTATTGAATATTCCATTTATGATAGTGGTTATGATCACACTTTGTTTTTGCATTTATATTATTCCTCAGTATTTTTTTTCTTATACACTCTCTCTTGAAAGTTTTGAGCTTTTTTCATTTACACCAGTGTTATTTAAAACTGAACCCTTAGCATTTTGCTATACGATTATTACGTATTCATTTATGCATGGTAGTTTTCAACATGTTGCTCTTAATATGGCTTGGCTTTTGGTATTTGGAACTCCTTTGGTAAGGCATTTGGGTAGTTTACGCTTTTTATTTTTTTGGATATTAACAGCGATGATCGCTGTATTGACTTACTTTGTATTTCATCACAACAGTGCGGTATCGCTTGTTGGTGCATCAGGTGCAGTATGTGGAATGATGGGTGCCATTATACGTTATGTTTTTCCTCTAAATTATTTGGGAAGCAGTATGCAGAATGATAGATTTTTAGGTCCTCTCTTACCTGTCAAAAAAGTATTACGTTCAAAGAGTGCGCTAGTTTTTGTATGTTTATGGCTGAGTATTGATTTTATCATAGGAATTTTTTCTTCTCTATTTGCAGGAGAGGGAACTGCAATCGCATGGGAGGCACATATTGGTGGCTTTTTTTCTGGCTTTTTGTTAATTCGTTTATTTGATACTTCGCGAAAAAAATTGAAAACTATGATCTAAGATATTTATGGGCTGCATAAAGCGCTATTGTTGCTGCATTTGAAACATTTAATGATTTAATATTTCCAGGCATATCAAGACGCGCTAATGTACAAACGGTTTCACGTGTTTTTTTGCGTAAACCTTTTCCTTCTGCACCTAAAATAAGAGCAATTTTTTTCCCTTTCAATACAGACTCTAGAGAATATTCTCCTTCAGAATCGAGTCCAAAGCTAATAAAACCTGCTTTATGGAGTTCTTGAAGAGCTTCGGCAAGATTTCGTACGGTGATATAATTGATAAGCTCCAAAGCTCCGGATGCAGCTTTAGCAAGAACTCCACTTTCTTGGGGTGAGTGGCGAGAGGTTGTAATAAGTGCACCAGCTTTAAATGCAACTGCAGAGCGCATAATAGCGCCGACATTGTGTGGATCGGTAATTTGATCCATGACGACAACAAGATCGGTATTGGTTAATTCAGACAATTGGCATGGTTTTAAGGATTCAGTTTCTACAACAACTCCTTGATGAACTGCTTCACTTCCAACGAGTGCGTCAAGTTGTTTGGGAGAGCATAATGTCACAGGACAAGGTAATTCTGATTCGGATACATTTAATCGTTTTAAAGCATTAGCTGTAACATAGAGAGAGTTAAAAATTCTTTTTGGGTTTTTTAAAGCAGACTGAACGGTATGGATGCCATAAAGACAGATTTTTCCTTGTTGTAAGGAAGCAATTTTCTTTTTCGGCTGTATGGTAGAGTGAGAAGAAATACTCTTTGCATCTCGATATTGGCGACTTAAACGAGCATAATGAGTATTTTTCGATATTTTTTCTTTCATGGTTTCTTTATAGCGCTTTAAGAGCAAAAATAGATAGAAAAATTTGTGATTTTAAAATTATTAGCAGGAAATTTATAAAGAAATGTATTTATTGTGTTGACAGATACGATAGTAATCGTCATAACCGCCCCGAAACCAGTTTGAATTGAATGGTCAAAATTTGGTTGTCGTGATGCCTCGTCACGCAGCTTTGTCGATGTAATGGAGGGGTGCCCGAGTGGTTAAAGGGGGCGGACTGTAAATCCGTTGCGTATGCTACGTTGGTTCGAATCCAACCCCCTCCACCATTCATCGAAGGAGAGTTAGTGCGTGGGTTATGCGGGTATAGCTCAATGGTAGAGCAGCAGCCTTCCAAGCTGAATACGCGGGTTCGATTCCCGCTACCCGCTCCAAATAGTTGCTGATGATTGGGTTCGTGAGTATGGTGAAAGGTTTTTTCATTATATATTGGGTAGAGGTTTCCGTCTTTAAGAGTTGTAATGATTGGGTTAAGAAAGTGGTCCGGTTTTATACAGTTCTAGGGTCCTGTTCTTGAGTACGAAAAAACAAGAGATTAATAGTGATGGCAAAGAGCAAATTTGAACGTACGAAACCACATGTTAATATAGGCACGATAGGTCACGTTGATCATGGGAAGACCTCATTAACAGCAGCAATTACGAAATATTTTGGTGAATTTAAAGCCTATG
>NZ_BAABIY010000012.1:0-418875 GCF_039543025.1 Bartonella acomydis
TTTTAGAGAGATTTGAGAAGAATTTAGTGACAGCAGAAGAAAAAACGGTCTCTGTTTCACAACATCGCAAAAGGGTTTCTGAATATAAGGCGGTCCTTACATTATAGGATCATTTTCTCATATTTTTGCCAATATACATAACACCAACATACATAACAAATGCGATCTAACTTTATGAAGAATGGTAAATCGATCGTGTTGGCAAATTTCACTAATGCTTCGCTTTGTAAGCGGCAAACCGTGCAAAAGGTCCTTCTGCAAACAAAACATTAAATGTTTTTGCAAACCACCCACCACAAACCATCCACAGACACATAGCCAACTCAAAATTTCACTGCTCGTTTGTTTTTGGCAATCGGGAAAAAATTCACCTTTAAGATGTCACTCAGCCTCACCTTGTGTGAAGCTTTTTTTTATGGAGGAAATTGTGCGAAAAATATCACAAAACGGACTAGCACTCATGAAACAATGGGAAGGATTGCGTTTGAGTGCTTATAAAGACGCCATCGGTATATGGACAATTGGTTATGGACATACAAACAGTGCCGGAAAACCCTTTGTTCACAAAGGTATGGCAATCACTGAACAACAGGCGGAAGATCTTCTTCGCCAAGATTTAAAACAATTTGAAGATGCCGTGGAACAAGCGGTTCAAGTTGCCTTAACGGATGAACAATTCGCGGCATTGGTTTCCTTTTGTTATAATGTAGGAACAACAGCTTTTTGTAACTCAACCCTGTTAAAAAAACTCAATGCCGGTGAATATGAAGCCATACCAACCGAACTCCAGAAATGGACCAAAGCCGGTGGTAAGCGCTTGCAGGGTCTTGTCCACCGGCGTGCAGCAGAAGCAGGGTTGTGGGCGAAAGGCGCTTATGTTTCCTCAAACTACCAAACCGTGGAAAGCAAAGAGCCAACGGGACTTTTCAAAGCAGAAGCATTGGCACCCATTATTGGCTCTTTTTCAGGTCTTGGCGGCTTGTTAGCAGGCAATGGTCCAGTACAATGGGCACTTGCCACCATTATGGTTTTAGCGGCAAGTGCTGGTCTTTTCTTTGTCGCCAAACGTTTTCAGGAGCACCGCTTATGATCTTATGGATGAAAAAAAATTTACTGCTACCAGGTGCGGCTCTTGCCGCTTTTTTTATGGCTTTAGCAAGAGCTTTCAGCTTTGGCAAAAAGGCAGAACAGCAAAAGCAAACAGAAAAAACGCTAAAGACAGCAATAACACGGCTGGAGGTGGAAAATGAAGTTAATCAGAAAAATGATGCTGATGTGCGTACTGAGCTCTCTGACTGGTTGCGTGACCCATAAATATACTTCTTCTTGCATTGGTTGGTTCCCCATTTATCTAGACAAGAGAGATGTTCAGGTCATCAGTTCAAACTTAGCAAGAGAAATCTTAAAGCATAATAAACAGGGTGAACGTTTATGTGGGTGGAAACATGATGAGAAAAAAAACTGAAGAACACACAGAGCTTACAGAAACGGAAAAAGCCATGCTTCAAGAAATGATCATTGCCTATCAAAGTGTGAAAATGATGTCGCGTCTGATGAAGTGGATAGTTTTTTTTCTTTTTTTGCTTCTCCTCGATTTTGCCCGCCTTATGGATGCGCTAGATAATGTTTTCGCACATCTCAAACATTGGTTTTCAAAGCATTAACAATAAATTTTATTGCACTTGGCAATAATTGTGGTTTTTAAAACGCCTGAAAATTGATTTATGAGCGCTTGATTGAAAGCCAATATGTTTTTAATATAGCTATGAGTAGAGTAGTTGCCCTTGTTTCTGGTGTGAGGGCTTCCCAAGAGAAAATAACGATTGGCAGGGGAGATTTCTGAAATGCTAAAATTTGTTACTGTTGTCTCTTTTATTGACAGCTGGCTGTGCTTCTATAAGTGATCGTTCATCGAATTATATTGATCGAAATCTTACAAATGGTGAAGCGAAATTAATTGCCAACGATTTTGTTCGCAATCTCAAAACTTCTTTACCGCTAGCCACAACGATACTTACTTGTAAAAAAAGTAACACAGAAGACAACTTTACACCTTTATTTATCACTCTATTGCAACAGAATGGATATGACTTGATCTCTACAGATCAAGCCCCAAACAGCAAAACAGAGCTATAAATTTAACTTATAAAAGAATGCTAATAGATATAATGTCCTCTGTTTATTATGATGAGGCTGGGGTAACACGTTATTATGTACGTACTTATAACAGATAAAACTCGTTTTCCAGTTTGTCCCAAAGGGATAGACAATGGGGAAATATTGCGATTGAATGAATCCGTAAAGTTTACATATTCAGCCAATAATGACCTTTCATCGAGGTTACCATTTCAATGTTATGGTGACAAACAAAGAGCATTTTCCTGATCATGAATAGTATAACGATAAAGCCATTGAGCACTCCCCTCTTTACGCTTATGAAGGAGTAAGCCGGCACCATCGTTATATTTTCCAGCCCTCAATGTTGCGGCAGCCCTAGCATTAAGATAGTTCAGAAAAGCCAGTTTTAGTCCCTCTTCTATAGTTTTTACCCACACACCAGCCCCACTTTTGACATGCAAGCAAGTGATATTAATTGATACAATATGAGAGGGGTTGTGATGAAAAAACCTTACTATATTTAGGGCTATGATTCAAGTTGAAAAAGATGATTTATCATTATAAATCAATGTTTTGTAGATTTTTGCTTATCCTTCATTTTATCTGTCTCATAGAAAAGATAGAGAATATCTATGCACATTTCAAACAGTGGTTTTCAAAAAATTCGCCGTTTATGCATGATTCGATGAAAAACATTCTTTAAAGCAAGAAAGAGCTTAAGCAAGATATTAAGAAAAGGCGTTAAAAGCGCAAGCCATTTATTTTGCTCCATGACACCACGCACAAAAAAGCTTGAGAAAACTTTTCATGATCTGCAGAAATAAAATTTGTATAGTGTTTTATTTTTTCTATTTATATAGATTTTCGGATTAAAACATGTATAATAAAATATCTATTTAAACAAATAAGGGGTTTATATGAATACAAAATGTTTAATTAAAATGTTTGTTGCGACTTTGATAGCAACCTCTAGCGTACAAGCAGCTGATACTATAATGCCTCCTCAAAAAACAAACTCAAGAGTTACACCGATTATTGCTGCAAGGAATTTTTCTTGGACGGGTCTTTATTTTGGAGGACAAATTGGTAATTTTTCAAGTAAAGACTCTTTAAATTACTCTGAAGATGCAACTGCTGGTAAATGGGGTTGGGTTGATAAAGATTTATTACCTAAACCTTCAGGATTTGTCTTGGGTCTTTATGGAGGCTCTAATGTTGAGCTAGGAAAAAACTTTGTTATCGGTGTTGATACGGATATGATATGGTCTGGCAAAGCACGTAAAAAAGATACAAAAACCGATGACGGAGAAGAAATTGCAAATGACAATGATCTAAATTCTATTAACGCGGTCTTTAAAGAAGCTGATATTCCCATTAAGAAGCCTGGTGCTGGTGATGAAACCATCCCCAATATTGGTGATATTGTTGTAAGCAGTGTTACCTTGAAAGAGAAATGGGCTGGTGCAGCACGTGTACGTCTTGGTTTTGCTTCTGATCACGTTATGCCCTATATATCAGGTGGTATTGCCTATGCACAACTGCAATATATTATGTCGCTTTTAGCAAAGTCCCAAGAAGACCAGTTTGTCTTTGCTTCTGGCGATGTATTGAATGAAGCAAAAACGATGATTGGTTATACAATTGGTGGTGGTCTTGATTTTGCCGTAACCAATCATCTTATTTTCCGGACAGAATATCGCTATTCAGATTTTGGTAAGAAGAAGTTTGGTGAGGATAAACTTGAAATTCACCATAAAACGAATAATTTCCGCGTTGGTTTGGCTTATAAATTCTAATTTATGGCAAAACTGCGTTATAAAAAACCCGCTTTGCTGCGGGTTTTTTTATCTATCTGATTACTAAACACCATCCCTCAAGGTGTATAAAGAGATCAATGGATAAAATTTACAGACAAATTTGCACAGTTTTATGGAAAGATAAGCGCCATAGCCTTTTCATTTTTCAGTACAATATTTCCTTATCCCCCTATCCATAGAATAAGCCTATTAAAAATATCACATTGTTTTTTTGAAAAATTGTTTTTATAAATTTTTTTGTCATCAAAAAAATCTGCTTTGGCAAGAAGAGGTTTTAATCACTTCCCAATGGTAGGGTTGTTATGCTTCTCTCCCCTTTGATAAGCTTAAGCAAAAAGCATAAAAACGTAAGGAGAATAACAAAATCTCTTTTTTTCGTTCTGATTGCTTTAAAAAACCGTTTTTACACAATTTTTCAACACGCACAGCTCTACCTCAATGGCAGCACCCCTCCACAAAGCGGCAGAAGGAGCAAATTATTTCACTGCGCTCTTTTTCTTGCTATAGAGGGCGCAGATTTTTCTCGCCAAATGTCAAAAAGAAAGCAATTTTATCCATGACACTTCACCATCATGCAATTTCCGAAAAATGAATTATCTTTACAAATCGATATATGAATTAACTTAAAAAACATTTTTGCTCTCCCCACATTTCAAAAGCAAATCTTGAGCAAATTCTGTTTTGACAATGTTCATTCAATTTTGCTTTTATTCCTCAAAGCAGCGCCAAAAATAGAAAGGTTGTTTTTTCTGTTAACAATTGGAGAGTTCAAAGCCATGGGGATAGCTCCCATCACATTGATGTTTGAACGCTGTTAAGTTCTATATTTGCGTACCTCTCAAAAGAACAGCGCATGAACTAACAAGGCATTGTTTTAATATCGCTGTGCTGTCCTCACGGATTGAAAAGCAATAGAGAGGAAAGAATTAAAAGTGGTACAGTTTTGAAAAGCCATAAAAAAAGCCCCATCGGCCTATTTATCTTTAGGCAAGTTTTTTGACAGATAATGCGGATCATCTATCACGGATTCTTGTTTTCCTCATTACTTTTTAAACCACCTTTTGCATTGCGCTTTTAAGGAGGGCTTCAGATATGAAAATTGTATAGAGAAAACAATGCGTTGTAAATGAAAGATGAGTAATTACAATACCAAAATCAAATAATCTTATAGAAAAGGAATATTGTAGAAAATCGAAAAGTGGTGCGGGTGGTCGGACTCGAACCGACACTCCTCTCGGAACCAGATTTTGAGTCTGGCGCGTCTACCAGTTCCACCACACCCGCACATTATAAATAAGGGATAGAACTACCTAATTACTTTACTGCACTATATGAAGAAGGACAGATTCGTCAACAACAGATTTTTTGTTTTTTAAGAATCTATATGATTTTGAGCTGATTCATTGTATAGAGTTTTCTTCTCTAGAAGATTTTGATTATTTGTTTGATTGGATTTAGAGCAGACAATTTGTAAAGTCTTTACTGATTAGATTTATGAAAGCCCTCATGATATTGAACAGATTAAAGCTTTGGACCATTTCTTTAGCGAATCGGCGTACAGCGCCCTATTGGCTTGGATTTATTGCCTTTATTGAAAGTTCTGTTTTTCCAATTCCAGTAGATATTTTATATATACCCATGGGGCTTGTCCATCCCAAGCGGGTTTATCGTTATGCTTTTATTGCAATGTTTGGTTCTGTTTTAGGAGGTATTGCCGGTTGGTTTATTGGTCACTTTGCCTATGACATTCTTGCCAAACCGATTTTAGAATTCTACGGTAAAGTTGAAAGTTTTGAAGCGCTTAAAAACACTGCAACATTACAATTTTTGGTTATTTTATTAATCACTTCAGGTTTTTTACACCTTCCCCCCATCAAGATTATCACCATTTTAGCAGGGGTCATGGGTATCAATCTTGGGCTTTTTATTGTCACCTGTTTTTTTGCGCGTGGTGCGCGCTTTTATCTTCTCGCATGGCTGATTCAGCGTTTTGGAAAACAAGCTATGGATTTTCTTTACCGGCATTTCAAATGGATTGTCTTGATTGGTTTTTTAAGTCTTCTACTTATTTATGGAATTTTTATCATGTTTGTAAAAAAACACCTCTTATTTTAAGGAACAGCCGCAATGGTAAACACTTTGTCTTCTCAGCACATTTTGCACAAACACATTCGTTGTGAGCCAAGTAGGAAAGAACAAAGTTTATGGGCTTTTTTTCTGGCTTTTTGCCTATCGAGTACGATAGGCCTGGCACTTGCTTTTGAATATATTGGTGGCTATCTTCCGTGTGATTTATGCCTGATTGAACGTTTACCCTATTATGGTGCATTACCCTTTTTGCTTTTAGCAGGGGTTGGGGCATGGTTTTTCCGTATGTCTTCTTGGATACAACTGTTATTTTTTTGTGTTTTTATTTTCATGTCAATCAGTCTCGTTTTAGCAGTTTACCATACAGGTGTTGAATATGGCTTTTGGCCAGCGCCTCCCAGCTGTGGTTTAAGTGCAATAAGCAGAACCACAGATGTCAACCAGCTCTTTAACCAATTAAACAACATCCACCCTCCCGCTTGCTCTGAAGCCAGTTTTCGCTTTCTTTTTCTTTCATTTGCTGGTTGGAATGTCGTTAGCAGTTTCTTTTACATGCTTACCAGTTTGTACATTGCTTCAAAAGGGCTGCTTTCAAACTATAAGACATAAAATCACTCACCCTCCATAGCGCATGGTTTTTCTTAAAATATCCCATAGTGCATAGCCCCCCTCTTGCGTTAAAACCCCAAAGAGTATAAAGATTGCCCTTTTAAGCACGTTCACGAACATTGTCTCCTCTTCCAAGCTTCTCTCTACTTTTCAACGCCCCACTTTTCAATAAATGAAACAGCCTTCTGTTTATTGTAAAATATCCCTATGCTTTCTTTGATGACCCATTTGCAGCTTTCATGTTGTTATCAATGTTTCCCTCCTTTGGCGAGAGAAACAACAAACACAATGAATAGCTATATTTTATGTTTTGCTTCTCTGTACTTATAGGCAATATTTTGATAGAAGGCGGCAGTGGAAAATCTATCGGATAATGGTGAGGGGACCAATAAATATTGAATGGTCAACCATGCCTGAGGATAAAAACACAACGCCTCCCACTCCCTCGCTTACTCCTGTAAATATCTTTCACCTTAAAGCACCGCATATTATGATGGAACATAATCATAGTGCATGGCGGGAACACGGGAAATTAGGAGATATAAATGCTCCTCATCCCCCCTCATATCAAACCTCGCATCAAATCGGCTCCCCGCATCAGACAGGTTTTTTGGTGCGATTTCCCTCATGATTCCATCTTACCTGAATTTTGGAAAAAACGTCCTATTTTAGTGCTCTCTAAAAATGCGAAACTCTATGGAAATGTTACGGTTTTACCATTTTCAACAAAATTCCAATCGAATAATCGAGCAGCTTATACCCTATAATCTCCGATAGAAAATAAAAAGGCATAGATTATCTGCAATGATATCACAACCGTTTCGGTAAGTCGTCTCAGTTGTTCCCATAGTGTTCCAAGACTATCGAAGCAAGAATTTCATTAAATTGTTGCTCTTATGCATAAAATATTTGTCCCGTTTTCACCACTGACTTAATTAAAAAAATAAGCGTATATAGAGAGGCATATACAGCACCAGTAATAGTGGCCACTTCCCCGCAAGGGGAGATAGGAACGAAAGGAGTGGATGCCCACTCCTTTCGTTATTTAACAGCTCCCTTTGATTAAAAAACATCTTTTGGATATTTCTTGAAATATCTTCATACTTACGTGTGATTGCTTCTCACCTTGTATATTTTCTGTTTAAAAGCATCTTTAAATTGAATGCGTAAAACAACCTCTCTGCTGTTAAGCGCATCCCCTTCATCATCCCCTCAACACGAGCACCAACAAAACTTCCCACAGCACACCTCATACCATCACACCAGCCTCACGCACCACCACAGCTCCCGATAGCCAACGCCACATCTCCCCCATCCCCTTTCATTTCCCTCTTCATCAGTGCCACAATTCCCTAGCACCATTCCTTGGCAAAATTCCCAGTATTTCCCTTTTTGGCCGTGTGTTTTCATTGCCTCACACAGTCACGTTTTTCTTGCCAGCTTATTTTGTCTTTATCATCTAAACAGATTTTACTTTCTTGACACTGCAACCTTTTCCCATCAGCGTTGTTCTTTACGTCTCACTGTCTTTTTACAATTTTTTAATTTTAGATTGACATTCACTTTTTTTCTCTTATATCTTTAGAACTATTCTAAAGTGCAAAGGAACAGAAAATGTTGAGATCGTTTTTTTCATTTGTACAACGCAAAGCTCTGTCCTTTCGTTCAGCACAAACAATGGCTATTCGAGCGCTCAAAGCAAAAAAACGCCATGCCACTCTTTATTTAAAATATGCTAAAGCTTTAGCGCCTTATTCTTCCAAGCAAGCCGCAATTTTTACAGCAATGGGCATACGAGAGCTTGAAAATTATAAGCAGCTTTTGTGTCTTTCCTGTAGCAATCGTGGAGGAATGATAGATTCAGCCTGTACGCATCCTACTCTTGCAACAAGTATAACAAGCAAAAAGTTTTATATCAGTTCTCGACCACAGAGCAATTCGCGAAGCAAAACAACAAATCAAACCACGAAAAAGCCCTCGAAAACGCACAGACAGCTGCTTTTAACGTGGATTCAACCTGGTCTTGCCGGCTTAATGGATGGCTCTGTTTCCACCCTTGCCCCCATTTTTGCCGCAGCTTTTGCAACCGGTGACACGCATCAAACCTTTCTGATAGGGCTCTCAGCTTCCGTAGGAGCGGGACTATCAATGGGTTTTACAGAAGCAGCCCATGATGATGGGAAATTATCGGGTCGTGGTTCTCCCTTTAAAAGGGGTCTTGCCAGCGGCATTATGACAACAATAGGGGGATTAGGACACGCACTTCCCTATTTAATCAACTCTTTTTATGTCGCAACGGTGATCGCCTTTATTATTGTTTTTTTCGAGCTATGGGCCATTGTGTGGATTCAAAATAAATTCATGTCAACTCCTTTTTGGCGAGCATCTTTGCAAGTTATCATTGGTGGTGCTCTCGTTTTTGCCACGGGCATTCTTATCGGCAATATTTAAAAGCAGTACTGAAACAACTAGCATGCAACAAACAAACTTCTCATCGTTAATTTTTTTATTATTGCGCTTTAAAACAGCTTACCCTGCTCTTTTGACAAAAACGCAGAGGAAAGATTTTCATTTTTGCTATAAATCTGCTGCATTCTCTGAACTCAATATTCAATAAATTGGTATAAAAAGAATCGCTTTTGGGGACAACCTCTCTCCATAGATGTGTATTGACTTGTGTTACGGACAACATTTGCTAAAGTCATCTATATTCTTGATCTTTCTTCATAGTTTGGAAATATATTTACCATGCCCCACAGCCCAACCAATGCGCCTTTTAACAACCAAGGGAATTCTCCCTCCTCTGCCTTTTCTGGAACCTCACAACCGGTGACTTTATCTGTTGAGATCCTTGCACACGGACAAGGCTTAGAACTCCCACACTATGCCACAACTGGTTCTGCTGGTCTTGATCTACGCGCCGCACTTGCTGAAGAAGAAACGGTTGTCCTTGCACCTGGGCAACGTACCCTTATTCCCACGGGTCTTATTTTTCACCTTTCGCCTGGGTTTGAAGCACAAATACGTCCACGCTCAGGTTTAGCCTTAAAACACGGCATTACATGTTTAAATGCGCCAGGCACCATTGATAGTGATTACCGTGGTGAAGTGAAAGTTCTGCTTATCAATTGTGGTCAAGAAGACTTCTCCATTGAACGCGGCATGCGCATTGCCCAAACGGTCATCGCACCGGTTGTGCAAGTAAATGTCTGTGCCATCGAACCAGATCACAAAGAGAGCACAAGCAACGCGGGAGAGCGCGGCACCGGTGGTTTTGGTTCCACAGGTCACGACTAAACCGCATATTGCGAGAGAAAAAGGACATTTTTTCACAAAAGTGACAGAGATTGATTCCAACGGAGTTTACTTTTTACGCAAGATCTAAAAGCACAATGCATCCATGCACCAACATTTAAGCCACACATCATCACATGCTAGCGCCTAAAACACTAAACCGTGATAAGAAAAACATAAAAACAAAATTCGCTGCATAAGCTGCATAAATTGCGAGAAAGGCATGATCCATAAAACAGCACAGCACTAAGCCGGTTATCGTGCTGGTTGTTTAGAGAAAACTTTGCGCAATGGGATGAGCAAAACACAGGGTCGTTTGACTTTTCCAATTTCCATATAAACAGAAACAAAACTCTTTATAACCAGTATCTTTACTCTAGGGCTTTTGATTCTATGGGAGCAACCGTTTCCATGACAGCACTCTTGGTGTTTACCACATCATTTGTTGTCATCCCACCATCCGTAACAGGCATTCGGGTAGCTTTCTCTCCTGTATTATGACTTGTCGTACCTTTTGCAGCAACATGAACAGATTTTTGCAATCCCATCAGGCCAACTTTGCTATAGCCGGCTGCTCGGATTTGATTGAGCAAATCCACCACAGAGCCATAATCGATTTCGCTATCGGCTTTGAGCAAAATTTTTATTTCTCGATTTTGCTTTGTTTCCTTGAGCAGAGATTCCACAAAAGTTGTTTGGCTTACAAGCTGATCGCCGACATAAAGCGCATGATCTTTTTGCAGAGTGACATAAAGGGGCTCGTCAGGTTGAGGCGTGAGAGGCGCTTGGGTTATAGCAGGAAGTTGCACAGGGATAACCGATGTTGCCAAAGGTGCAGCAACCATAAAAACAATAAGCAACACCAAAACCACATCAATAAAAGGAGTCACATTGATCTCGCTGTGCAATCCACTTTTATCGAGATCAAAATCATCATTCAAACCTGCTTTCATTTTTTATGACTTTTCTGTTGTCTCTGTTTATCGAGTTCACGGCTTAAGAGTCTTTCAAGTGCAGCGGCAATATCGCCCAAATCATTGCGATAACCACTCAAAGCACGCATCAAGCTATTATACATCACCACAGCGGGAATCGCCACAAAAAGCCCGATAGCTGTTGCCAGCAAAGCTTCGGCAATTCCAGGTGCCACCACATCAAGCCTCGTAGTTTGGGACTGAGCAATACCGATAAAAGAATTCATGATTCCCCAAACGGTGGCAAATAGCCCCACAAAGGGAGCAATAGCGCCAATGGTCGCAAGAACAGCGCTTCCATAGGCAACACGGCGCACAGCAGCCAGCAAACAGCGTGACAACAGCGAATGAACGCGCTCTTTTACACCTTCATTCATATCGCGAATATCACGTGCAACCTCACCATCGTCATTGATTTCTTCATAAAAGAAGGGAAATTCATCCGCAACGCTGTGTGCCCCCTTTCCTCCCTGTTGTATTTCCAGCCTTGCACTTGTTCTTTCATAAGCGCTTCCACCAACTCCTTCACTACCGCCAAAATAAACCTGTTGTGTAGACAGATAGACCTCTTTGAGAACTTCCTTCAGAAAAACCACACCAGCTCCTTTGCTTTGTTTCAAACTAGCAGCCAAACGTGTAAGGGTCTGAGCCTTAAGAATTAATTGAAGTTCGTAGCGCACCCTTCGTTTTGCAAGAGTAATTTCGATAATTTTAACAAAAGCAATAGTCCAAGAAACAAGGGAAGCAAGCAACAACAAAACAATCACGGCTTTCACGACAAAATCAGCCGCCATAAACATAGCAAAGGGGGAAAGATCATGCACAGCCAATCCAGCAGATGCAGTCTCTAAGGGTACGGTCTCAGATTCCATTTTTGTCTCACACAGGTCGTGGTTTTCACTTTTTTGTCTTACAGCTGTGTCATCAGCCCCCGTAGCATCATTTTCCCACAACGCCCCGTCCCTGTTAACGTCACTCTGTATTTTTCTTAAAAAATAAAACTTGATAAATCAAGTATAGTTTTATTTCAAAAGCTTTCTCTTTCAAGAGGCATTTTTGAAGAAATTTTCCTTACAAATTTACAAAGCAAATTTACAAAAATTTTATCAGACAAAACAGATTATGTCGCAAAACACCTTAAATAACAAGATGCAGACTGCCTTAAATTTTGATGTCTCATGATAATTTCGCTTCAAACATCATCATGGTGTAGATTTATTTTTTCATAAGCGTAAAGATAGCGCTACACAAGGGTTTTGGCATTATCTTCCTCACGAACCAAACCAATAACCTATAACCAAATAAGATTTATTGTCTCAAAAATACTTTTAAATTGCATAAAAGAGAGGGAACTAAAAAAAGCCTTTGGCGTTATCAAAGCAGTGAAATTTTTACTCTAAAGCAAATGATCACTATGAACACACAAATACTGAGGAATGATGAAATCAAGAGAGGGAAAAGCACCATGGCAAATCATAAAACACCAAAAGATAACAAAATAGCGTCAGAAAAAAATCTCCAAGGACAGTTAGACAAGTTACACAATGAAATTTCAGGAATCACGGAAACATTAACAGATCTTGGTGCAAGCAAATTGAGTGCTGCCAAAAACAAAGCAGAAAAATTGTACAATTCCGCCAAAGAAAACAGCGAAGATATCATGTCTCAAGCCAAAGAAAAGATTGGTGAACTTGAACAAACCATGAATGAATGCGTTCGTAAAAATCCTGGCAAAAGCGTTTTGTTTTCGGCAGGTATTGGTTTTATTCTTGCACAATTATTACGTCGTTAAACAATGCATAAATTTATCGCTCCCCTTTTAAACCATCTTATCGGTGGTGGTTTAAAAAGCACGGTTAAGCAAGTTCGCCTTCAAGCAATTTGCTATGGATTTATGGGCATTTCATTATTTATGTCGCTGCTTTTTCTCTGTATCATTGGTTTTATTGCCCTCTGTTTTGTCATGAAACCGATTGCTGCAGCCAGTGTAATGTTTATTTTTTGGCTTTTTTTTGCAGGCATAGCATATTTCATGAGCCGCATTCTCAATGCGTATCAAAGCTATGAACAACAAAAAAAATCAGAAGAGCAGCGCCATAGACTTATGACCGATGCCACAGTTTCCAGTCTTGTGTTTTTAAGCAAACGTCTTCCTTTTGCCAAATTGAGCATTCCAGTTCTTGGACTTGTAAGCTATTTTTTGTGGAAAAAAGATAAAAAAGACCACCTTTCAGATTAAGATATGCAATTGTGCATCTCTAACCCTCCGCGCGGTGTTTTCTCTCTTCAAGGAAAGAAAACACCTTTTGTTTTGTTGTTTTCCTTCTGTATTCTAGATGTGTTTTGGAACAATCTTAATTTGTCTTGTTTTCATGAAGCAAAGGGGCGCACTTTTCACACATTCTATCATTTTCATTATTCCCCTTCCCGATCACTTGCAAAGACAACAGCTTGGCAAAGCCAATGCGAAAGAAGCAGCAAAACAATTCATTCCCTGCCTTGTCCAAGAAGAGTCCCTCTCATGACTATATTGACTGCCTACTCGCCCGGCTACTTCAATAGCTTCCTCCTTTAAGGAGCAGATTCTTTTATCAGAAACAGCTTTTACCCACTTTTGACCCATTCGTTGGTAGAATTTGTCTTTTTATCGGAGCTTGCTTTGTATCTTTGTCAGATGTTATAAAATCCTCCCTGCAGAGCATAAAAAAACCCGCAAACGCGAAGATTTCTAACCGTATCAGCCCCTTTTTGCAATACAATATGCCCTCAGCACAGAGGGGAACTTAAATGCGATTTACGACACTTTATCAAAGCAGAATAATACATATTGATACAATCCAAGAGAATCGGTTAGAGAGCCCTATTATCATAATGAAGGTTCAAATGAAGAAATTATTATCCATAACGCTTGATGTAATATTGATAGCTTTTTTTCGATATCCACATTATCAAGATATACGCGCGTAGAGAATTTAGAACAGTACGATAAGCTTTACGAAGAATATGTGCGTAAAAATTATCAAACTCAAAAATACCAGCAGAAATTAGCAAAAGCAAAAGAATCGATAGAATATATAAAGTCGTTCATGGGAAGTACTGTAGGCATCCCCCCACGACGAGAGTCCATTTTGGAGGTATTTAATAACATTGCCAAGCAATCCTCCAGAGTTTAATATTTTAAAACATTATCACATCGTGCTTGTTTTTTGTGGAAGCTTTGCTGATTTATGACAAAGTGACAAAACTATGCCCACACTTACCTTTAACGACTTACAAACAAGACTTAAAGATTTTAAATCTCACGGGATGAAATACTACAATAATTGGGATTATATAGAAAACCTTTTCTTCAAGGCAAAATTTGAAACACACTTTAATGATCCAATGTTTGAGTATGCAGAACAATTCCTAGATTCTCCAAATGGCATTAGCAGAAAAGAACAAACTATTCGTACAGAGCAAATGATAATAGAAAATGAGCTCACTCGTTTTAGAAACACAACTTTACTATGTGCTACTGCAAAGGATGTATATCGTGAAATGATGCCCCAAGAAAATGTAAGACCACCCGTGAGATATAGCACTTTTGAAAAATGGCAGCGATATTTAACAAGTTTTTAAACGAACGGTTAAAATGCCTCTCAAAGTGTATTAAGAACTCTTTCTCATGAATTCACAAGAGGGGATCAAGTTTGATCTTCTATAACGAGATATTGTACGCTCGCAGAGAGGTTATACTGTCTAGAGAGGCATTGTGTTTTCTTTCTTGCTTTTTACGCAGATTTATAATGATGTGAGACTCCTCAAGGCACTGTTAAAAATGATTTTTCTTTGAATTTGTCGATACATCATCATAAAGAGCACGAAAACAATTCTAATGCTTCACATTTCCTCGCAACCGGCATCCCCAGGCGCGTCATGATGCGTGATAACTTCACTTATCTCCTGCACTGCAGTATCCAAAATTTCTCGTGCATCACCTTCTGCCATAATGCGAATAACCGGCTCGGTTCCAGAAGCACGGATCACCAATCGTGTATCTTTTCCCAAACGCTGTGTTGCTTGATCTATGACCATTTTGACGGGATTCTTTTTCAGCACATTTTTGTTTTTAACGGTTATATTTTTAAAAATTTGTGGCACAGGTTCAAACCGCTTACACAATTGACTCATAGGGCTTTGACTTTCCTGCATACAAGCCAAGACCTGCAAAGCAGCCACCAATCCATCACCGGTTGTACCAAAATCACTCAAGATAATATGCCCAGAAGCCTCACCACCAACATTATATCCTTTTTGACGCATAGCCTCGACCACATAGCGATCTCCCACATTTGTCCGCACAAGATCCAAACTTTTGCTCTTCAAAAAGCGTTCCAACCCAAGATTTGACATAATGGTTGTGACCACTCCGTTACATTGCAAACATCCTCTTTTATGCCAATTTTCAGCAATGACCGCGATCAACTGATCGCCATCAATGGTTTGTGCTTTTTCATCCACCAAAAGAACACGATCGCCATCCCCATCAAGGGCAATTCCCACATCAGCGCGCACTTCATGTACTTTTTGTTTTAAGGAAGCCAAATCAGTTGATCCACATTTTTGATTAATATTGGTACCATTTGGTGTATCATGAATGGCAAACACCTCAGCGCCCAATTCCCATAGAGCGCGTGGCGCGGCTTTATAAGCAGCACCATTGGCACAATCGACAACGATGCGCAAAGCATCCAAACGAACATCCCGTGGCAAGGTTCGTTTAGCATATTCGATATAACGATAAATATCGCCCTCAACCCGTTTTGCATAACCAATTTCAGCAGCACTGGCTAAAGATTTCGCAAGATCGGTATCGATCAATTGTTCAATTTTTGCTTCCACATCATCGGAAAGCTTAAAACCATCAGGACCAAAAAGTTTAATGCCATTATCATAGAAAGGATTGTGAGAAGCAGAAATCATCACCCCAAGATCCGCGCGCAGAGAACGACAAAGCATCGCCACCGCCGGTGTTGGCACAGGTCCCAACAAAAAAGCCTCCATGCCAGCAGCTGTAAATCCTGAAACCAAAGCATTTTCCAACATATAGCCAGATAACCGGGTGTCCTTACCAATCACCACACGGCGTGATTGGCGTTGTGAACGAAACAAAACCCCTACAGCCATCCCCACTTTCATAGCAAAATCTGGTGTCATGGGAAAAGCATTGGCTTTCCCCCGAATGCCATCTGTACCAAAATATTTTTGTACCATACCTTTTCCTTTATATACGGTTTTTCTCTTGCTGTCCGCTCAAAGCAGAATCCATAAAACTGCAAGTCCCCCATGTGATAAGGTGGCTTACCCGTCCTTCTTTTTGAAATTTTCAAAAAAAATATCTCTACCCAAAATCTATCCTCTAGAACAAATTTCTGTTTCTAGTCATAAGGCACACCCACTCCATCACTTAATCCTCCATTCTGCCTATCCAGCAATATTATCTTCACAGACTTTACACATCCCCTCCCCCACTTTCAATAAAACCAAACAACAACGCTCAAGGCTCTGCTTTCACACCACAAGGGCATACGCACCAAACCTCTCCACACACAGTAAGCACATCATCACCAACGCACTAGCCCTCATTTTTTTCCCCAACCCTCATCGTTTTCCTCATTGTTTGAAAAAGGCGCAAGTCTTAACCTGCGCCTTTTTTAAAAAATTATTTAAAAGCTTTCCCAAAACATCGTCACTCAAGCATCACCAGAAGGCTTATGTTTTCCTTTATCACGCCCTGTAGCACTAGACTTTTTTTCAACCTTAGCTTTACTGGCAGAATGTGTTGCTGCCTTAGTGGTACTTTTTGCGCTTCGCGTTTTTTTTTCCATATCATGAGACTGCGTAACTTGAGACGCAGTCTTACCAGTCTCAGCATCACCGGAAGTTTTTTTCTTTCCAACTTGTGCTTCTTTTTTACTTATCCGTGTTTTATCGGAAGTGATTTTATCAGTCTCTGCTTTATCAACTCTCGCTTCACCAACATCTGCATTCACAACAGTTGATGTATGAGACTCTGCCTTTATTGTTCCCGTCTTAGGCACAGAAGAAGTACGTGGAGAAGCGGTTTCATCTTTTTGGGTTCGTGAAGGCGGCTTTCCAGCAATGACTTCGTTAATTTCAGCTCCCGTTAAAGTTTCATATTCCAATAAACCTTGCGCTAAAGCGAACCATTCTTGTCTTTTTGTTTTTAGAATATTGGTAGCATTTTTATAAGCATCATCAATCAGTTTACGCACTTCCATATCGATCATGCGTGCAGTTTCCTCAGAGACATTTTGTGTTCGTGCCACGGAATGTCCTAAAAAGACCTCATCCTGATTATCACCATAGGCGACATGACCCAGCAGATCAGAAAACCCCCACCGTGTAATCATGGCACGTGCTAATTTTGTTGCTTGTTCAATATCGGAAGAAGCGCCCGATGTGATATTTTCCTTGCCAAATTTTAATTCTTCAGCGACGCGTCCTCCCATCATAATGGCCAGACGAGAAATCATCCAACGATAGCTCATGGAATAACGATCACCTTCAGGCAATTGCATCACCATTCCCAAAGCTCTTCCTCTTGGCACGATTGTTGCCTTATGAACAGGGTCGGCAACAGGCACATTGAGAGCCACGATAGCGTGTCCTGCTTCGTGATAGGCGGTGAGTTCTTTTTCTTCTTGT
The DNA here is from genome assembly GCF_039543025.1 of Bartonella acomydis. Classification (NCBI taxonomy): domain Bacteria; kingdom Pseudomonadati; phylum Pseudomonadota; class Alphaproteobacteria; order Hyphomicrobiales; family Bartonellaceae; genus Bartonella; species Bartonella acomydis. Next base: position 17,612 of record NZ_BAABIY010000012.1, read on the forward strand.
GTCATAGCGGTTGAACGACGTTCAGCCCCCATCATCACCTTATCTTTAGCATCTTCGAACTCTTGCATTGTCACGACTCGTTTATTGCGGCTAGCTGCCATAAGAGCCGCTTCATTGACAAGATTCATCAAATCAGCACCAGAAAAGCCTGGCGTTCCTCTTGCCAAAATTTTTAAGTCAACATTAGGGGCTAAAGGCACGTTACGGACATGCACTTTTAAGATCTGTTCACGCCCAGAAACATCAGGGTTTGGCACCACCACTTGCCGATCAAAACGCCCTGGCCTTAACAAAGCCGGATCGAGCACATCAGGACGGTTTGTTGCAGCAATAAGAATAATACTTTCATTGGGTTCAAAACCATCCATTTCGACAAGCAGCTGATTTAAGGTCTGTTCACGCTCATCATTTCCGCCTCCAAGTCCCGCCCCACGATGGCGTCCCACAGCATCGATTTCATCGATAAAGATAATACATGGGGCATTTTTTTTCGCCTGTTCGAACATATCGCGTACACGGCTTGCCCCCACACCGACAAACATTTCAACAAAATCTGACCCTGAAATGGTAAAGAATGGCACATTAGCCTCACCAGCCACCGAGCGTGCCAGCAAAGTTTTCCCTGTTCCTGGAGGGCCAACAAGCAAAACACCACGTGGAATACGCCCACCTAAGCGTTGAAATTTTTGTGGTTCCCGTAAAAAATCGACAATTTCTTGCAGATCCTGCTTTGCTTCTTCCACGCCGGCCACATCTTGAAAAGTCACACGGCCCTGTGCTTCGTTAAGCAATTTTGCTTTTGATTTGCCAAATCCCATTGCGCCGCGAGATCCATTTTGCATTTGCCGCATAAAGAAGACCCACGCCCCAACGATAATAATAACAGGCAGCAAGGAAAAGAGCAGATTAAGGAAGATATTATTGCCAGAGCTTTCAGGGATAGCTTTAACATTCACATTTTTGTTTTCCAACTTTTGTATCAAACCTGGATCTCGTGGAGCATAAGTTGAAATGACTCTATGTTCAATGGTTTGTCCTGTTAATTTTTGCCCTTGAATGGTCACAGATTTCAGCTCGTTATTCTCGACCTTTTGTAAAAATTCGGAATAGGAAATCTCTCCCCCTCCAGAACGCTGACTATCTCCATTAAAGAGAGAAAAGGACACAATCAAAATTAAGGCAATGACTCCCCAAATGAGGAGAGAGCGGTAATTGGAATTCATATTCAGTCCACTTAAATTAAATATATATTTTCATATTTCCCCTTAACATATAACCTTGTCTGTCCCTTGCCAAGGGATGAGAGAATGTTTATTGTCTTTTAGAGTGATTTTTCTTTATCTTTTCACCTCAATATTAAAAAAAGGTTCCACAATATTTACAAAAGCGGCATCTTCACGCAAAAAAATCCACTCAAAAGGCGCCATAATGCGTTTCACGATAATATTTTGTTGAAAAACAGCAGAGGTCATCAATTCTGGAATATCATATCCCTGCTCATTTGAGAGCATCAACAAGGATTGCAAAGAGGAAAAATGAGGTTTTTCGAGAGCAAAAGGACTGTTTTTTAAGAAAGATTTTAGCTGTTTTAAACCTGCTGCTCCAACCTTTATAGCACTGGCACCGCAATTGGTAATCTGATAGCGTCCATCCCATAAAAAAGTTATTCCTGGCTCAACAACGGCCTCTTTCATATTTCGCGATTCACGCCAAAGAGCGATTCCACTGCAATTACACTCAATAACAGATCCCGCATAAGTAAAACGCCGCTTTTCTAATGAATGGAAACGAAGTTTTTGCACAAGAGTGATTAATTTTTGCCCAGAAAGCAAATAAGCCCCCCCTCCCATCAACACGGCAAAGAGCCCTACAACGAACGGAAAACCGGGATGCTGCTGCAAGAATGGTACAGGTTTTGCAATAAAACAACGTCCATATTCCACCATAATATCCAGAGCCAAAATCAAATCGGCAATCATTTGAGCCTGTTGACGACGCTTTCCTGTTGCTTCACTTATTTTTTGAGCAATATCAGCAAAATTTTTGGAATGAAGAGATTGACGCACACGCACGCGTTCAAAATTGCAATTTTCATTGCTTGGATCATCAATCCACCTCTCTCCCTTAAAGCGTAAATAAGCACGCAATGTTTGACGATTAACTAAAAGCAGCGGCCGAATCAAACGTATTTTTCGACGCAACACCGCCTCGCGTGCCATACAAGATAATCCACGCGCAGACATTAGCCCATGTTTTTTTTCAGCAATAACATCGTTGTTTTGCGCAAAATTTTCTCCAGCTTCTGTATAATAAACTCCATCACGCATATACTCAAAGGTCTCGCCCCGTAAAGCACTGGCAGGCTCCCACGCACAACTCTCATCATACTCACCCGCGAAGGTCTCTCCTTGCAAATTCTTACTCTTCTTGAGACGCCAAGAACGCATCTGATAGGTTTCTACCTGATCATTGAGCGTATGCCCTGTCATAATAAGCGTTGCACCTTGTTTTTGCGCCTCTTTAAATAAGAGATCATAGCGTGCAATACGAGCACTTGAAACGATATGTGTCTTTGGTTTTTCCCCCTCCCATCGCACAGTAACATGTTGAATGCGATGGGCACGACAAATTTGCGCAACGATTGCAGCTTCTCGTGCGGATTCTTCACGCAATTGATGATCAACAGTGACAGCAATAATTTCTGGAGGGACAGAGAGAGTTTTTAAATGGTCTTTAACTAAAAACAGCAAAGCCAAAGAATCACTCCCCCCAGAGACCGCAAGAATCAACTTTTTACACAGAACAAAATCCGATGTTTTAAAAAGATTGCCAGCTAGTCTCATACACACCGTGAATGACCTTACCTCTTACTTTATAGGTTTACAAAAAACAGCCTCTAAGCTTTTAGGGTGTTTTGCTTTTTTTGCAAAAAGTGCACATGTTTCTTTATTTTGCTCAAGAGCAACCATACTCCTTGCCAATTTCAGCAAAATTTCAGAGGTATAGGCTTTCTTTTTATCTGCATACCATACGTTAAGATAAACTTGCGCTGCCTCATGATAGCGTTTTTGCCCCAACAAAGATTCTGCCAACCAGAACAAAGCATCCTCACCTAAAGGATCTGTTTTATAACGCTGTTGAAAAGCACAAAAGGCTTTTTCAGCTTCCCCATAGTTAGCAGCAAGCAGAGAATCGTAGCCTTTTTTATACAATGTTTTGGCAGAGAACTGAGAGGAATCTTGACCCTGCTGCAGTTTAACACCATCGCTTATTTCATGCGCTTTCTCTAAAAGGTTTTGGGCATTCTGCAAATGATCTTCATGGTCATGGCTTTCCACCTTAGTATCATTTTTCTCGTTGATTGCCTGAAGCTCACCTATCTGGTCTTTTACAGCCGGCAAATTTTCACCCTCTCTAACATTCTCAAAAGCACAAGAATAAACAGAGGAGTCTTTTTTATCAAAAAGCTGATGGAATTGTTTTTGAACAGTTTTCAGATTATTATGTTCAAGCACCGTTCGTATATTATGCAAGAGCTTATCCAAATCATAATCTTTGAACAAAACCTTCTGTTTTTCTAAAATAGATTCTCGGCTTTGCAGCGCTCCCTGAACAGAAAGAGCCGTAGCAGCTTTTTCTCCCGCACTACCTGCTTCTCGTTTCACTGCCTCAGTGGCTTTTTCCGCCACATCGGCTGCTTTTTCTGCGGCACTACCTGCTTCTCGTTTCACTGCCTCAGTGGCTTTTTCCGCCACATCGGCTGCTTTTTCTGCGGCACTACCTGCTTCTCGTTTCACTGCCTCAGTGGCTTTTTCCGCCACATCGGCTGCTTTTTCTGCGGCACTACCTGCTTCTCGTTTCACTGCCTCAGTAGCTTTTTCTGCCATATCGGCTGCTTTTTCTGCAGCACTACCTGCTTCTCGTTTCACTGCTTCAGTAGCTTTTTCTGCCACATCGGCTGCTTTTTCTGCGGCACTACCTGCTTCTCGTTTCACTGCCTCAGTAGCTTTTTCCGCCACATCGGCTGCTTTTTCTGCGGCACTACCTGCTTCTCGTTTCACTGCCTCAGTGGCTTTTTCCGCCACATCGGCTGCTTTTTCTGCGGCACTACCTGCTTCTCGTTTCACTGCCTCAGTAGCTTTTTCCGCCACATCGGCTGCTTTTTCTGCGGCACTACCTGCTTCTCGTTTCACTGCCTCAGTAGCTTTTTCCGCCACATCGGCTGCTTTTTCTGCGGCATGAGAATCCGTATTATCTTTAGAATATTGGCTAAACCAGCGCGCGCCACTTTGAACAGACGAAGCAGAACAGAGCATGAGAACGACCAAGTAAAAGGCAATTCTCCAATTTTTTTTACAACAGATCGACATACATTCCTCCCCTTAGAGCTTTAATTGTTGATATTACTTAAGTGTTGTAACAGCACGTCGATTTTGGTTCCAACAGGAAATATCATCACAAACTGCTACAGGTCTTTCTTTCCCGTAGGAAATCGTTTGAATCCGTTGTGCAGACACACCAAGAGAGATTAAATACTCACGCACAGCAACAGCACGACGCTGTCCCAGTGCCAAATTATATTCACGCGTTCCACGCTCATCAGCATGTCCTTCAATCATAATAGAATAGGAAGGATAACGAAGCAACCATTCTGCTTGACGCATGAGAATAGTTTCAGCATCAGAATCAATGGAAGAAGAATCAAGACTAAAAAAGACGCGATCTCCAACATTCACAGTAAATTCTTGTCCCGAACCTGGAGCTCCCTGATTGAATCCGGCATAATTTAAATAATCACTATTCAAAGCACCGCCACGTCTTTTGTCACAACCAACCAATGCCAATGAGCAAAACAAAACCACGGCGAAATGATGAAGGATAATCTTTGGAATAGAGCGCATTTATTAATTCTCCTTGAACGAGTAAACAGGATACTTTAAAAAACAGATTTTTTCAAAAGCGCTTTTAAGAATAGTTGCAAATTCCTAACGAAGAAAAAATTTTTCCTGACATTTTTATCTGATATTAAATTTTATCTCAACCACTTTACCTTCATGCAGTGCTTCTCAGCACAGAGAAGTTAGGTTTTTAGCGTTAAGCATCTTTTTCTGGATCATCATCCTGACGGCTTTTTTGTAGTGCATTGAGTTTTGCAAAAACTTTATCTGCATCAAAACTCTTATTATGATCATTTTCCTGCAAATCTTCATGAAGATCAACATTTTCTGTGACGGATGCTGGAAGCAGAGATCTATCCCCCTCAACAAAAGCAGGGCGATTTTTTGCTGCACGTTGGAGTTCAAAATCCAAATCAATTTGTGAGCATAGCCCCAATCCTACGGGATCAAAAGGCACCAAGTTCGCACTATTCCAGTGGGTTCTATGGCGAATTTGTTCAATGGTTGCTTTTGTTGTTCCAATTAATCGTGCAATCTGTGCATCTTTCAACTCAGGATGATTTGTCACCAACCATAAGATACCATTTGGACGATCTTGACGTCGAGATAGCGGGATATAGCGCGCACCTTTACGTTTTTTTTCAGGGATGCGCACTCTTGACTCAGAAATTTTCAAGCGCGCATTCTTATCAGCTTCTACCCGAGCGATTTCACTGCGTGTCAATTGTCCAGAATTAATAGGATTAAGACCTTTAATACCATGAGCAGCCTCGCCATCGGCAATAGCCTTCACTTCCAACACATGTAATTTACAAAACTCTGCAATCTGATCAAAAGAAAGAGCAGTGTTATCAACCAGCCAAACAGCTGTAGCTTTGGGCATCAAAAGTTGCGTTGCCATCTCTATACTATCCTCTCACTTCGCCTCTCTTAATGTATTATTGAGGCAGGTTATTGCCCACTCTAGAGCACTGGAGCCTTTATTCTTAAATCTTATATATCAGGTTCTCTTCACCCACTGTTTAATTAAAGCGAGGTATGAAATAAACCACTTTTGCCGTGAAATAAGATCTGTTATAGCCTGTTTTTTGTTGAACGACAAGACATCTCTCTTTTCATGATCATCAACAGAATCTCTTTACCTTTAAAGTGAATTTTCTTATAAAGGGTTTATTTGATCATCTCTTCTTGAGACTTCGGCACGTTTATTCTGGTAAGGTACGTGTTTTATCCCCTAAAATGAGGGACACTACATCCGGAAAAAAGCCCTCAAACTGGAAGGAAAACTATGGCAGGTCACTCACAATTTAAAAATATTATGCACCGTAAAGGGCGTCAAGATGCAATGCGTTCGAAAATATTTTCTAAGCTTGCTCGGGAAATTACCGTTGCAGCCAAACAAGGTGCTCCTGATCCAGCCATGAATCCACGCTTAAGGCTTGCTATTCAAAATGCTAAGGCACAATCGATGCCAAAAGACAATATTGAACGTGCCATAAAAAAAGCCTCAGGGGGTGATGTCGAACATTATGATGAAGTCCGCTATGAAGGCTATGGACCAGGGGGAGTTGCTGTCATAGTTGAAGCTTTAACAGATAACCGCAACCGCACTGCTTCCAATGTACGCGCTGCCTTTACCAAATCAGGTGGAGCACTTGGCGAAACAGGCTCGGTCAGTTTCATGTTTAATCGCATTGGTGAAATCATCTATAAACCGGAAACAGGAACAGCTGACCACATCATGGATGCCGCCATCGAAGCGGGTGCTGATGATGTGCAATCAGAAGAGACCGGACACCACATTACCTGTGCCTTTGAAGACATTGGCGAAGTTTCTAAAATGCTTGAAGCCAAACTTGGCGAAGCAGAATCGATTAAAACCATTTGGAAAGCCTCCACCCTTGCACCCATAGATGAAGAAAAAGCTTTATCCGTTTTACGGCTTATTTCAACATTAGAAGAAGATGATGATGTGCAAAATGTCTATGCCAATTTCGATGTCAGCGATGAAATTTTAGTAAAATTATCGATTTAATCCTTAAAGGCGCTCATCCCTATGTGCCCTTTACCATGAGAGTAGCATCCGTTTGGCGCCATAACAGCACCATAACCTCTCCCTCACAAAAAGACCAAGCCCCACACAATAAGAATGAGGCAAATGGAGTACTTCATACAAACGAAAATATTTTCTGCAAAAAGCATCAAAACGCTTTCAAGAATTTTTTCATAAGATGGGCAAATTTCTGCATCAGTCCAGTCTCTTTTCCTCAAGAAGCAATTTTGCCAAGAAATTTCACCAACGGCAAAACCATAAAAGAAGAGAAATTTGCCTAATTTTTGCTCAATCGCATTCTTTTAATCAGATTATAAAGCCAAAAAAATCAACGTTCTTAAAGCCATAGAGATGATTTTTATGCACAAGAACAGCTACACTTTCCCATTGTTTGATTTTCTTGCACCAATGACTTTTATTGCATATTAAGCAATGGGGACCATGCTGGATCAGAAGCATCATTGGGGGTCGGCAATTGGCGCTCATTTCGTCCCGTAATATCGATTGTATAAAGTTTGGGCCCCATGCCTGGATTTTTGCGAAAAAACATCAGGACACGTCCATTAGGTGCCCAAGTTGGTCCTTCATTGTGAAAACCGGTGGTTAAAATCCGTTCTTCTTGTCCATCAGGGCGCATCACACCGATAGAGAATTGCCCCTCTGATTGCTTTGTAAAAGCGATATAATCCCCACGTGGTGACCAAATAGGTGTAGAATAACTGCCCTCACCGGAAGAAATGCGCCGAATATTGTTACCATCTGCATCCATTGTGTAAATTTGTGGCTTTCCGCTGCGGTCCGATGAAAAGACGATTTGTGTTCCATTAGGTGAATAAGAAGCGGATGTATCAATGGCGGAGGTTGTTGTAAGCCTGGTCATTGTACGTGTACGTAAATCCATCGTGTAAAGATTTGCGCTTCCGTCATTTTGCAACAAACTCATGATCACTTTTTGCCCATCAGAAGAAAAACGCGGCGCAATGGTCATATTGTTAAAGGTCCCGATCAACTCCCTTTGCCCCATTTCAATTTGTTGCAAATAAACATGAGGTATTTGATTGCCCTCATAAGCCATATAGGTAATTTCTTGCCGTTTGGGTGAAAAGCGAGGGGTCAGAATTAATTCACTGCCATCAGACATATAGATCAAATTTGCGCCATCTTGATCCATAATGGCTAAGCGTTTAATACGTGCATTTTGCGGTCCCGTTTCATCTATAAAAACAATCCGTGTATCAAAATAACCACTTTCTCCTGTCATTTCGCTATAGATCTCATCAGCGATCATATGTGCAACCCGTCTCCAACGTTCTGTAGCAGTATAAAAACGCCGACCTTTGAGTTGACGCTGTCCAAAAACATCCCATAAACGAAAATCCACCCTCAATCGCCCATCAGTTTCTCTCATCACTTGCCCGGTCACCAAACCTTGTGCTTTTATTCTTTGCCAACGAGCAAAAGACGGATACCGATTGGGATCAGAGATTTTTTCGAAAAATCTTACCTTATCAAGCGGTAAAAAAAGCCCTGACCGTTCAAGATCGGCTGTAATGACGGCTGCTATTTTAAAACCTATGGAATCATTAGAAATAAAATCAGTAATTGCAATGGGAATGGGATTAAAGTCAGCATGAGAGATTGTACCTTTTAGTTGTGCATGAACCGATGAAAAACTCAAAAGCCACAAACCGCAAGTGACAATAAACCAAGAAAAAAATTTATGTCTCGTCATAGTCATCATGGCATGTATCCTTTATATATTTTTGAGGGTTATTGAGAATAAAATATATTTTTCTCTCATCGTGTTATTTCCTGAAGGGGATCAACATTAAAATCAAAGCCTTGACCCCACAAATCATATTGATCGCGCGGCAGATCCGCATAAGGTTGGCATGAAAAAACAGCTGCATACACCTGCCTTATCATAATAGTTTGTTGGCTCTCTGCTCCACTTAAAGGCTCAATGACAGGCTCTCCCATAACCATTCCTTCACGATTGAGAGTAAATCGCAATCGCACAATCGGACGGTTTTTTAAATCACCACCAAGTGCCACAAGTTTAAGCTTCTGTTGAATACACCCCCCAACCATAGTGACCAATGTTTGTGCCATTTTTGTGATATCGTCAATATTTTTTCTTGCCCCCAAAGCTTCTGGCGTACTGGAACGTTTTGCTCCCCCTCCTTGTGTACGTGCATGATTCAAGAGATTATTTTCCTCCATTGCCAAAATATCTTCAATGGTCTTGTTATTCCTTTGTTGATTTTTTTTACTTCGTGCTTGCGCACTTTGCATTTTCGCTTCTCTGGCTGGTTTTGGTTTAAATTGTGGAAGAAGAGGTCTTTCTGGCAAAACAATTTGACGTTCCTGCGTATGTTTTGTTTCCTGCTCTACAGGCACTTTTTTGAGCGGCGGAACCAATTTTTGTGGTGAGATCACTTGCTTATTTTTGCTCACCTCCTCTGGGGGTTTTTCTACAAACGGCTCTGACATCTCAAAGGGTGGCTTCTCCGGCACAGCCTCTGCTTTTTCCTCTGGTGTCTCTACAGGCTTCTCTGGCACGGCCTCTGCTATCTCCTCTGGTGCCTCTACAGGCTTCTCTGGCACGGCCTCTGCTATCTCCTCTGGTGCCTCTACAGGTGTTACTGTTTTTGTCTCTGCTCGTTCTTGCTTCATCAATTCTTCTGAAGGTTTTTCCGCTGTTTTCTCTTGTCCCCATAGTGAAGCAGCTGTCTCAATGAGCCGAGGTTTTTCTTTTTCTTTAAAAGGCATAAGACTGTCTATTTTTCCTTCTCCAACATGGCGTGCCTCTTCTTTTTCCTGAGGTTTCGTGGCGGGTTTGACAGCGGGAATGGCGCGCACAGGTGCATCTACAGCACCCTGTTGAGAGGAAAGCTCTTCACCCAAAGGTGCAAGAGTGATGGGAATGGCTTCCAACTGTTGTGGTAAAGAAACGGGATTAATGAAGGTAACAGCCCCCCAGACAAGAACAATAACATGGATGACAAGGGATAAAGCCAAACCTCGTTTCATGCTATGATAAAAGTCTTTGTTCATCTCCATGCCTTGCATTTTTCATATTTATTACTCTCTGACTATTTTGCAGACAACATGTGATGGATTATCATCATTTTATTGTGCAAGACTTGCTAAAGCAACTTGTGAAAAGCCTGCTTTTTGCAAATCGGCGAGCAGCTTTAACACTTGTTGATATTCGATTGTTTTAGCAGCACGCACAAAAATACGTTGTTTTTTTTGTGCAGGATCTGTTTCGAATTGGCTTTTGAGTTGTGCAATTAAAGCCTCCGATGTGTCGTAATAATCTTGATTAATGGCAAAACGCCCCTGCGCATCGAGTGAAACGGTGAGTGGTGTTTTTTCCATTTGTACAGGTCCGGCTTGACTATGCGGCAAATCGAGAGGAACACCATTGACCAAAAGTGGCGCAGAAACCATAAAAATAATGAGCAACACCAGCATAACATCCACAAAGGGTGTCACATTAATCTCGCTCATCAATTGACGCCGTGCATGATGCCGTCTGCGTGTTTTTTCTCCAGAAGAAGCAACAGAAACGCCCATAAATATTCCCCTTATGATGATGAATTGGCTGTACGTGTTTCATCAATACGCCGTGAAACAATTGTTGAAAATTCATCGGCAAAATTTTCTATTTGTGCAATAATTTGTGCACTTTCATTAATCAATTTGTTATAAGCAATAACGGCAGGAATTGCTGCAAACAAGCCAATAGCGGTTGCCAAGAGTGCTTCAGCAATACCTGGTGCAACAATCGCCAGCGAAGTATTTTGAGAGGCTGAAATAGAAAGAAACGAACCCATAACCCCCACCACGGTACCAAAAAGACCGATAAAAGGTCCCGCTGATCCAAGAGTTGCAAGAAAGCCTAATTTTGATTCTATTTTTGCGCTTTCACGCCCCAACGTCAAATCCATAGCCTTATCAATTCTACTTTGCAAACTTATTGATGTATGAATTCCTTTTTCAAGGGATTTTTTCCATTCCGACATAGCAGCCATAAAAACGGCTGATATACTGTTGGTGCGCTGGCTTTTACATTCTGCATAAAGATCTTCCAGCGCCTTTCCAGACCAAAAGGTGCGTTCAAATTTTTTTATTTCACGCCGTATTCTCCGATAGGTAAAGATTTTATCAAAAATAATGGCCCAGCTCCATACGGAAGCCAATAGCAACAAAATCATCACAATTTTAACGACGAAACCCGCTTGCATAAACAAATGCAATATCCCAATCATCTCTGGATTCGTGAGCTCTACCTGCGGCATAGTTTTGTTCCTCTAAACGACAAGGTTTATTTCTGAAATGGAATAAAGCAGATTGTTTTATAGTTTCTAAATTTATAAAAATAATTTCACTCTCTCTTTCGCCAAGGTTATCTATACAATATAATTTTTTGAACAGAGTACAGTTTTAAAACACAATTGTTGAAAACAGCCCTTTGGGTAAACGACGTGGTTTTCCTTTTTCATTAATAAGAGCAATTTCAACTTTTGCTGTTACCAACATCTTCTCTTCATGAAGAATATATTGTTCCATAACAAAGCGTGCCCCTTGCATACGGTTGATACGTGTTCTAATTGTTAAAAGATAATCGATTTGTGCTGGTCGTGAAAAATTGATATCCATATGACGGACAACAAAAAACAACTTTTCCCCCTCAACACCTGAAGCTAACATTTTGTTATTAAAACCTGTATCGCGTAAAAACTCTGAACGTCCACGTTCAAAGAACTCTAGATAACGTGCGTGATACACCACACCAGAGAAATCTGTATCCGCAACATAAACGCGTACCTGAAAATCATGAAAACCATTTGTATGGTTGCATTTAAAAGATTTTGTTCCAGTCATCTGCCCCATCCATAAAATAAAATTGTCTAAAATCATGCGTTATTGCGTTATGTGAGCAGTTGACTGCGCCTTTGTGGTAAAAAAGTGAAAGTGGGAACATAAAATCCTCATTGCTCCAAATTTTTTCTGTAAATATTGCGCACAGACATTTCCCCATTACAAATATAAATCTCTTTCCATTATAGATATCAAACTATTTTACGGTTTGTGCTTAGGAAGATATCTTAATCCTCTTGCTCATCCCATAAAGTGGGCTGAAGTGTAGGATTGTCCTTTGTGTCGAGCAATTGTGCGCGCTTTTGTGATGAAATCTGGACAGGAGGAGCAGAAAGCCCTAGATGACTCCAAGCTTTTTCTGTTAGCATACGCCCACGAGCGGTGCGTTGTATAAAGCCTTTTTGGAGAAGATAGGGTTCAACAATATCTTCAAGAGCATCACGCGGTTCTGAGAGAGCAGCAGCAATGGTTTCAATACCCACTGGCCCTCCTAAAAAAGTTTCAGCAATCAGTAGCAAATAGCGACGATCAAGTGGATCGAGTCCAAGATGATCCACTTCAAGGCGCAAAAGTGCTTCATCGGCAACTTTACGGTCAATTTTTTCTGCCCGTCGCACCAATGCGAAATCGCAAACCCGCCGTAAAAGCCGTCCGGCAATTCGTGGCGTACCGCGTGCTCGTCGTGCGATTTCATGGGCACCATCTTCACTAATCTGGACAGCAAAAAGCCGTGCATTGCGTTGAACGATATATTCCAATTCTTCTATAGTATAAAAATTGAGACGAATTGGAATGCCAAAACGGTCTCGCAATGGTGTGGTTAAAAGTCCCAAACGGGTGGTTGCCGCCACCAAGGTAAATTTCGCAAGATCAATTTTCACCGAGCGCGCAGCAGGTCCCTCCCCAATGATCAGGTCTAGTTGATAATCCTCCATGGCTGGATAAAGGATTTCTTCAATAGCCGGATTTAAACGGTGAATTTCATCAATAAACAGCACGTCGCGTTCTTCTAGATTGGTCAAGAGAGCAGCTAAATCTCCTGCTTTGGCAATGACCGGTCCTGAGGTTGAGCGAAAATTAACTCCCAATTCTTTAGCCATAATTTGTGAGAGTGTTGTTTTTCCAAGGCCTGGTGGTCCAACAAACAACACATGATCGAGAGCTTCTTGGCGTGCTTTTGCAGCTTCAATAAATATTTTTAAATTGGCCCGCGCTGCTTCTTGTCCAATAAAATCATCGAGAACTTGCGGCCTCAAAGAACGATCTGGATCGTTAGGCAGGGGAGCAGCATCCAAAAGGCGTTGATCTTCATCTTTGTGCATTGTAACCTTTTATTCAAGTAGGAGGAGAAAGCAATTTAAGACTATGGCGAATAAGCAGTGCGGCAGAAAGCGTTTCGCCTTCAAGAGCGTTCATCGCTAAAGCAAGAGCCTGCGCTGCTTTCTCTCGTTCAAAACCGAGCTTGAGCAAAGCAGAAAGTGCTTCATTTGTAGGTTGATTTGTCACCTCCAAATGAGGAACAGCAGAACTACGAAGCGCGTTTTCGTTAAAAGGAAGCGTTTTGCTTTTTAGTTCGCGGACAATTCTTTCACTGACTTTTTTACCAACGCCTGGAGCACGACTGATCATTGCAACATCGTTGAGAGCAATTACTTGTGCCAATTCATCTGACGAAAAAGTGCCCAAAATTGCCAAGGCCACCTTAGCCCCCACACCAGGAACATTTTGCAGCATGCAAAACCATTCTTGTTCAACTCTTGTTGCAAAACCAAAAAGGCGAATGGCTTCTTCACGCACATGAGTTTCAATAAAAAGACTTAACGCCTCTCCAACAGCTGGTAAAGAAGAACGTAGCCGATTTGACACAAAAACAACATAACTCACCCCATGAACATCAACAAGAATATGATCATCAAAGATATGTTCAAGAGTCCCTTTCAATTTTCCAATCATGCTGTAATTCCAATCATATCACAACCTTTATAGGATAAGATTTATTGACACCCTTACAGCACACAGGCAAACAAAGAGCAAACACCTCCGCCCCACCACTGTTATCAAATTCAGCACGTAGCAGCAAAATCTTTATTATCATACCATAAACAGCAAAGCTGTATTGAAAAAAACTCTGTAATTTGTCGTTCATGCCATAACCTTTAAACGATGAGAGAAACTAGTACGGTGCATGCTGTGGCATAGAGCAAGCGCAAGCGCATCAGCTGCATCACTGCTATCAAATTCAGCCCGTGGCAGCAAAACCTTTACCATCATATGAATTTGTTCTTTATCGCCATGTCCAACACCAATAACAGATTTTTTGACTTTATTTGGAGCATATTCAAAAACGGGAAGATTTCCTTGTGCAGGAACCAGTAGAGCAATAGCACGCGCTTGTCCAAGTTTTAGCGTTGCTGTAGCATCTTTATTAACAAACACATGTTCCACGGCGGCTTCATGGGGCATAAATTGATGGACAATCTCTGAAAGTCCTCTGTAGAGCTGGCATAACCGAGAAGCAAGATCACAGCGTACATCAGAAGAAAGCGTTCCCGCTGCCACAAATTGAAAGCGATTACCGGAGAGATCGATAACACCCCACCCTGTACGCCGTAATCCGGGATCAATACCTATAATACGAATCGTCTCTGCCATAATTTTTAGTTTATACAGTTTTTCTGCGCTTTAAAAGATATGAGAAGGCTAAGAAAACAAAGCAAACACACCGCAAAATGCAGCAAAATGGCTGAAATGCGTCTTAAGAAATGCGCACATAACAAAGGAACAAGCAATGTGCTGGCAAATTTTCCCAGTAAATTTTCTAAGAATGCCTAAATGCTGTTTTCAGCAATTCGATTTGTTTGCCTACTGGATTATCTTCTTCCAAAACATCAGCAGAACCATTTTCCTTGCCAATACGCATATATTGCATACGTGCCTCCAAACGCAATGAGCGCGCAACAAAGTAGCGGAAAAGTTCTGGTAACTCTTGCCAATGGGCATTTTCCGATTGCAAGGTTGGTGTATGAAGCGAGACTTTAGCGAGTTCTTTTTGTATTTGTTCTAGTGTCATTTCTCCTTCGCGCTCGGCACGAAGTAAGAGGAGTTGAGAAGCAATTTGCATCAACCTTGTGCTTAAATACATAGCTTCCTTGGCATAGATTGCAGAAATTTCTGTTGAAAAAGAACGCGCTGCAAATTTCCCTTCTGTATCAATATAAGTCGCAGTTTCTTCAATCAACGCCATTGTTTCTTCATAAAGGCGGTTAAAAGCATTTTCGAAAGCATCATGTTCGATCATGATAATGGGTTCATCATAAGGACGTTTATATACGCTCACGCTTTTATACTCCAAATATCAACACAAAAATTACAACACTCAACGAAATGATAATTAAAAAGTTTCTTTATCTCAAAAAGTTTCTTTTAATCTAGCTTGTGTAGAATGCTTTTTTAAATTGAGTACCTCTTTTAAAACTCTCATGCAACGCGCTTTTTATACTAAGGTTAACGTCTCAAAATCCTAAATGTTACGAACAAAAAGATCTACTTGAGGAAAACCGTTGCACAGATCGACGCTTTTCCCAATAATAGGCGATAGCAAATTGCAGAGCAATACCACTTATGATCAAGAGACTATCGGAAAAAAACGTTGCTGTCATCACTGTTTTTAAAATTTGTCCCAACATAGCGAAAACAGTGCCTGTCATAAAAACGGGGAGACTATGTTTGCCTAAAATTGCTAAAGGATTTTTCTTGGAGACATAAAACCAATTATGCAAGCGTGGCAAACAAAGGATCACGGTTGCCATTGCAAGAATATGGAACAAGCGCGGCAAACTTAAAAAGCTTTTATTAAAATTAAGCAAAGGAGAAGACCAGCCAAGCCAGCCCAAAACTCCCCACCAATTCAAACGCACCCATAACAAGGACAGCACAAGATAGAAAACTGCCACCACAACGACAAAAGGCTGAAAAGCGATGCTTTTTCCTTGTTTGAGAGATACAGTGCTGGTGAATCCTATGACAAATAACAATTGCCAAGACAAAGGATTTAGAAACCACTGTCCCTGTATGGGGTAAGAAGGGGGCGCAATTTCATAAAATCCGCAAACCAAATAGAGCATAAACGAGCCCAAAAGCAGCAGCCCTTTATGTTTAGCGCTGCAATAAAGAACAAAAGGAGCAAACAGCATCAAGACCATATAAAGTGGCAAAATATTATTATAACCCAATTGATGCCCCAAGCTTAAGCTATGCAAAAATGCCGTGAGTGGTTGGCTAACAAACAGCCCTATGTTGTTCATCGATAACAATTTTTCTTCCCGCCATAATAAAAAGGCAGCAAAAAAAAGGCTTAAAGTGACAAAGGTGGTAAAAAGATAGGCGCCATAAAGCTGCAAAGCTCTGTAGCAAAGTTTACGCACAATGAAAGAAAACGATTTGTATTGTAAACGCGCATGGAAACTGAGTCCAAGAGAGACGCCTGAAAGCAAAACAAACACCTCCGCTGAATCTGAAAAACCGAAATTTCTATGGGTGATAGATTCATAGAGGGTTCCGGGAATATGATTGATGAAAATCGTCAATAAAGCGAAAGAACGAAAAACATCAATACGTGTATCACGATCCACAAGATGGGTATTATGGTTTAAAACGCTTTGGTAACCCATCAATGAACCCTTAAAAATCACAAAAACAATCGTTTATTTTAGCAAAGAACCTTTATAAAATGAAGCTTTAATTATAAGAGTCAAATTTCTTTATTGAAGAGTTGAGGATTTTTGTATGACAAAACAAGAGAATAAATTGGTTGTTTCCCCTTCTTTTCCTCAATTGGTTTTGACATTAGACGTTCGGCGCACCATCATGCCTGCTTTTTTACAGCCAATTTTACAAACAAAGTCTTTTGCATGCGTGATTGTTTATGACTCTAAAACGGGTGATGAAGCTTTTTTACAAAAACAAGCGCAAACTTACGTACAAGATATTCAAAACCATGGCGCAGCTCTGCTCATTGCTGGTGACAGCCGCATTGCAGGGCGTATCAAGGCTGATGGTTTGCATATAGAGAATGATCTTAATGCTCTTGTTCAAGAGCATCCTCAAAAAAAGGAACAAAAGATCATCGGCTTTGGCAATATCCGTAATCGCCATAATGCCATGGTTGCAGGAGAAGCCGGTGTTGACTATTTATTCTTTGGCAAACTCGGCGCTGATAAAAAGCCGCATCCGCATCCACGCAATTTGCAACTGGCAGAATGGTGGGCAGAGATCATGGAAATCCCCGCCATTATCCAAGCAGGCAGCGACTTTGCAAACTTTGATGAAGTGCTAAAGACGGCCTGTGAATTTATCGCCGTGGAAGAAGTCGTCTTTGGAAACAACAATCCCTTGCCGCTTCTTAAAATGATGCAAGAAAAATGTAAAAACACACCCTTGTAATATGGGGGGAAAACATCAAAACAACATACACGCAGAACACACAATCCCTCACCTAACTTGTACTAAGCCAACAAGAATACATGCAACAAACAGGCAAGAGACGATTTTGTGAAAAATTATAAACAGACCGAAGACACAAGATATCCAAACCTATAATGGTGTCATTCCAGCATCATGAGAGGCTTTTTCCTTCACCATAATTTCACATCTGCATACAAAGAAGAGAACAAGCCGTTTTTCTATCTTACGTTAAGAATGGTTTTAGACGTCCCATAAAAATTTGAGAGGCAGAAAGCTTTCTTCATTTTTATTGCCAATCCTCTCAAATTACTTTATGAATGAAAGGGTGTTTTGGTCGCATACGCACCGACCAATAGGGCTCTAAAACCCAAAACCTAAACATGAATTTACCCTGCTTTGCAGGTATCCCGGAATTCCGGGAGATTTTGCTATGTCCAAGCGCTTACCAGCACTAAAAGCAAAATGCTGATTTAGGTTCAGTTTTAGACTCCCGGAATACCAATGCGAGGGCGCTCGCAATCAGCGGGAGGGGGAAATGCAAGGTAAAAATCCTCATAACGACATTTTCATTGGTAAAAAAATTCGCTTGAGACGAAACATGCTGAAAATGACTCAAAAAGCCTTAGGTCAACATTTAGGCGTAAGCTTTCAACAAATTCAAAAATATGAAAAAGGCTTAAATCGTGTGAGTGCCGGACACCTGCAGGAAATTGCTGATATTCTTAATGTCCCCATAGCCTTTTTCTATGCCAATACCTCCACAAAACAATATACGCCCCACTCTCATGATGACATCATCTCCAGCAGAGAGGAATATCTGCTACTCAAAAGATTTAGAGTCCTCACGACAGTAAGACGCAGAGCAATTTTACAATTGCTCTGTGATCCTAATGAAAGCTTTTAAACATCATGCATGCCCCACAGACTTTATTCACCCTAAAGGCTCTGTGCATCTGCATGCATGACTCAATTAAAGCAGCTCCCTTTACGAGTATGTTTTAATGACATTAAAAATGCTCCAATTCCCCTAAAACAAGGCTGTGTTCATTTTTATTGCCAATCTTCTCAAATTACTTTATGAATAAAAGTGTGTTTTGGTCGCATACGCACCGACCAATAGGGAAAACAAGCCCGAAACCTCGATACATAAAAATTACCCCACTTATGTGGGCATCCCGGGATTCCGGGAGATTTTGCTATGTCCAAGTGCTTACCAGCACTAAAAGCAAAATGCTGATTCGAGGTCAGTACTTGTTACTCCCGGAATACCAATGCGAGGGCGCTCGCAACCGGCGGGAGGGGGAAATGCAAGGTAAAAATCCTTATAACAACATTTTCATTGGTAAAAAAATTCGCTTGAGACGAAACATGCTGAAAATGTCTCAAAAAACATTAGGTCAACATTTAGGGGTCAGCTTTCAACAAATTCAAAAATATGAAAAAGGCTTAAATCGTGTGAGTGCCGGACGCCTGCAGGAAATTGCTGATCTTTTAAATGTCCCCATAGCCTTTTTCTATGCCAATACCTCGACAAAACAACATGCACCCGCTTCTCATGATGACATCATCTCCAGCAGAGAGGAATATCTGCTGCTCAAAAGATTTAGAGTTCTAACCTCTGTAAAACGCAAAGCAATTTTACAATTGCTCTGTGAACAAAATGAAAGCTTTTAAACACCATGCACACGCCCCCAAAACTCTGATCACCCTAAAGGCTATGTGCATCTGCATACATCACACATTCTTGAAAAACATCTCCCAAAGAGCAGCGCTTAAAAATTTATTGGGTAAATCTGGAAGAGTACCATGCAATTTTTATTTGTCTGTTACACATAAGTTTTCAGTCTTATGAAAAATAATAACAGTTCTTTAAACAATGTATAAATATTGATGAATAAACACTTGATGAGGTAACGATATGTAGTAGTATAACGATAGAAAAATTGTTTTTCTTATCTCGTGTGAAAGCTTCCTAAGAGAAAGTAAAAATAAAAAGGGGAATGAAGATGTTAAAATATTTATTTCTGCCACCACTTGTGTTGGCAGCTGGTTGTGCATCTGTAGGGGTTTACTCATCAAATTATGTTGGTCAAGGTATTACGAAGAATACTGCAAAATTCATTGCTAATGATTATATTAGCAGTATTAAAAGACCTTTACCACCAGCGACAACAACAATTCTTATAAAGAAAAGTAATACAGCAGACAATTTTACGCCTTTATTTGTCGATTTGTTGCGGCGAACTGGATATAAGGTGATTGATACAGATCAACCCCAAAAGCAGAAAAACATGGGGGTGGCTTTGTTTTACACACTAACACCAAAGGCTGATGGACGTATAATTTCTGTTCTTCAGTATGATTGGCTTGGAGAACCAAGTTATTATCTACGTATTTATCAGAATAAATAAACCCGCTCTTTGAAGATGGGCATTCTCTCTCTTTCAGCTGTAAAGATTGAAAAATTTTTATGAGAAACAAAGAGATTTACATCTCATCTTAACGACTTTAACAAGTGCTCCTACACCCGAAATGTTGGAAGCACTTAGCCTTTAAAAGGCATGTCTCTTAAAGGTGAACTTACAAAATACCATTCTATAGGTAAATAGAAATTGGCATGTTCTTTTTCGCTTTATGCAACGAGCACAGTAGTAAACAGAGATGATAAAAGCCTCACATTTGTTCAAGAGCAAAGCGATTTTACAACTTGAAATGATAAAAGAAAAATGTGAGAATTCTTGAATATGATGAGGAGAAAACATCCATGAGAAAAAAAAGCATAAGACTGCTTATCGTGGGGGTGTTTTGTTTTATAAGTGCTATTACTGATGCAAATTCCAGTAAAATGGCTGAAGAATTCTCCTATCTTGAACGTTCTTTGAATACGATTCAATCCCCGTCAAAGACGCAAGAACCTTTCCATCCCTTACAAGCTGGAGAATATGATCAAGCCTATGACTATTACATCCAAGGCTATTATCTGAAAGCTTTTCGTGAAGCACTGCAACGCGCTGAACAAAATGATCCCTTTGCCCAAACTCTGCTTGCGCGAATTTACATGGAAGGATGCGCCGTTCCCATAGATGGCGCACGTGCCGCTTTGTGGTTTGGGCGTGCCGCAAAACAAGGCGAACCCCAAGCGCAATTGCGCTATGGTCTCATGTTATTTGATGGCAATTTTATTTCCCAAAACCAAGAATTGGGGGAACAATTTATTCGTAAAGCTGTAGATGCTGGCGTTAAAGAAGCCTATTTTTATTATGGAGAATTGCTGCTTTACAAAGTCGCACAGGAAAAGCAAATTCTTGCTGGCGTTAGCGCACCAAATCGCGAAAATGAAGCAATCGAACAAGCCTTAAAATGGTTTTTAAAAGGTGCTGCCCTTGGTGATTCCGAAGCTGCTTTTGCTGCAGCAAAAATTCTCTCGTTAGGAACCCTCACACGCCCCAAAGATGATAACAACGCACGCAAACTCATGGAAGTTGCAGCACAAAACAAACATTCCCCGGCGCAAATTTTGTTGGCACAATGGCTCATACAAGGTCGTGGTGGAGAAACAGATTACCCACGTGCTTTTCATTTACTCCTCAGCAATGCCAGCAATATGATAGCCCCAGCACAGGTTTCTCTTGCCAGACTTTATCGCGATGGCATAGGCACAAAAAGCGATATGATAAAGGCAGCAGCATGGTATATGCTGGCACAGCAAGCACACATCCAAGCACCTGATCTTGAACTTATGCTTGAGGGATTAGATAAAACACAACTGGAAAAAGCGCGCAAAGAAGCAGCAAATCTCCTTACGGTTTTTTAAAACGCCCCTCCACCAGCACAGATTTCTTTTAAAAATCCTATCAAGCAGCACCTTATCGAACGAGAACTTTATCGTGATGAAAGGCACAACAAGCAAGAGGATAAAGAGAGCTCTCTCTATTTTCTTGCTATGCAAACAGCGCCTGATCTTGATGTTTGCAGGCTGATACAAAACACAATTGGCAAAAGTGAACAAAAAGCAAGAATGATATTCTTTGCTTCTCAAAGAGGTCAAATCCCCCAAAGTTGCAAAAAATCCCCAAAAAATCTTGAGGCAAATTTTTAAAAAGCTTGCGTCTTAGCGCTTTTTATGGTCTTGCAAAGAATTGAAAAGCAAAAATCTTATAAAAGCTCTTTTTTTGCGATGCTGATTAAGGCTTTTTTTTCTGTAAAACCTCTGAAAAAGTCCCCCTAAACAGGGTCAAGAGCAAAAAAAGATATGCTACAAAGATCATGAAAAAAGCTCACTATAAGACCACAAGGGGTCAAAGACAACAAAAGAGCGCAGATAGCAAGGGATCGTTAGAGGAACAAACACAGAGCTTTTTTTGCAGGAATAGAATTGGATAGAAACGATGAAGATTAATGGCAATGAAATTCGCCCTGGGAATGTAATTGAACATCAAGGCAGCCTATGGGTTGCTGTCAAATGCAACGCTGTAAAACCAGGAAAAGGTGGGGCATTTAACCAAGTTGAAATGAAAAATTTGCTTGATGGTACAAAACTTAATGAACGCTTTCGTGCTGCTGAAACAGTAGAGCGTGTACGCCTTGAACAAAAAGATTTTACCTTTCTTTATCAACAAGGTAATGCTCTTGTCTTTATGGATTCGGAATCCTATGAACAATTGGAATTGCAAAAGGATTTTGTTGGTGACCGTGCTGCCTTTCTCCAAGATGGCATGACTGTCACAGTTGAGCTTTATCAAGAAAAGCCCATTGGCATATCGCTGCCGGATCAAGTTGTGGTAACGATTGCCGAAGCTGATCCTGCCATCAAAGGACAAACGGTGACCTCCTCTTATAAACCTGCCATTCTTGAAAATGGCATTCGTATTCTTGTTCCACCCTTTATAAATGCTGGGGAACGTGTCATTGTCGACACCAACGAGTTGATTTATTTGCGTCGTGCAAATGATAAAGGATAAATAAAGGAAGAAACATGGCCCATTCTGCAATCATGAATGTCATGGTGCAAGCTGCGATGAAAGCAGGACGCTCTCTCGTGCGTGATTACGGTGAAGTGCAAAATTTGCAAGTATCTTTGAAAGGGCCAGCCGATTATGTCAGCCAAGCAGATCGTAAAGCGGAAAAAATTATTTTTAATGAATTAAGCAAAGCACGCCCCAAATTTGGTTTTTTAATGGAAGAATCTGAGGAAATCATTGGTGAAGATTCCCAACATCGTTTTATTGTTGACCCTTTAGATGGCACTACCAATTTTCTCCATGGCATTCCTTTTTTTGCTATCTCCATTGCTTTAGAGAGTCAGGGAAAGATTGTTGCCGGTGTCATTTATAATCCGGTGGGAGATGAACTTTTTACCGCTGAACGCGGTGGTGGCGCTTTTTTTAATGATAGGCGTTGCCGCGTTTCTGCACGGCGCAGATTAGAAGATTGTGTCATTGCCACGGGCATGCCTCATTTTGGTCGCCCAGGTCATGGAACCTATCTCATTGAACTGCGCAATGTGATGGCGGAAGTTTCTGGACTTCGCCGTTTTGGTGCTGCAGCCCTTGATTTAGCCTATGTTGCTGCTGGCCGCACCGATGGCTTTTGGGAAGACAATCTGCAAATTTGGGATATGGCTGCTGGAATCTTGATGGTTCGTGAAGCCGGTGGTTTTGTCACCGATAAAGAAGGCGGCAACGATATCTTCCGCAAAAAGAACATCATCGCTGGCAATGAACACATTCGCACCAAGTTAGAAAGAGTTCTCAAAAAAGGCATTTAGACCTTATCGCCTTTTTTAAAAGCCTCTTCAAACCTCCCGCCGCAAAGAGGCAATAACAAGCCAATATTATTAACGCTGTTTTTTAACTTCCCCTGCAAACACGTGAGCAAACGAAAAACACAACAAAACGCTTCAAGAAGCAACAATCATACCAAAAACAAGCCCCCTAATCTTCTTAAGAAATCATCCGTACACAGTGTAAAAGACGGACTGCAAACACCTCTTCTCTCTGCTAAGAGCTGCCGCATATGCCTCTCAAGAGTTTTTACTACTACAGAGTGCCAGAGATTCTAGCAAATTATTGCACTTCCCCCTTCATTTAAGCATTATCTCAGATAGTCTATAAAATGCTCACGAGATTTGTAGTAACAAAAATCCTTGTTCTCAAAAATCGCCTCCTGCATTTCTTTCTTAACCTTTTCTCGATCCTCTTTAATAGCTTCTTCCAATTTCTTTAGCTGTTCCTCACCGAAGATGATTTCTAATTTTGCCCTTAGATATCTTCTTTCAACGAGCTTCTCCCAAAAGATTAACCTATTATCACATTTCTCATTTGCTGCTTGCATCCATTCTCTAACGCCTAATTTGTAAGCTTTTTCAAATGTTGGAATCTCTTTAGCAACACATAAGCCCTTTTTCTTTTCCTTATCTCTCTCTTTACAAGTATTGATTACATCTTCAACTGTCGAATAATGGTAATCCTTATCAAAGGCAATATATCCCTCTTTCACCGTATCAATAAGCATCTTATAGTAAATGAAAGTTTTTCTTGCCGCTTTATAAGCACTGGAAATATCATACAATAATGAGAGAAGCTCTCTTTTACAAATGCATAGTAATTCAGAATCCCCCGGCATATTATAATACCAGCACGGCAGTATTTCTTCTAGCGTTTCATATTCCGTATATTTAGGTAGGTCTTCATAATAGATTTCCATAGATGCTAGCTCTTTATAGCACCCTGAAGCTTTATCTTTTTGTTGTTGTTCGTATTCCGCTGTAATCATATCATCAACTACATATAAACACCAATAAAGCGACAGCATTGTATGTTTATATCGCTTTTTTTCGTAAGAGGATCTACAAACTTTTGCAGAGAGAGCCTATTTTCTCTCATCAATCGTATTGCTTTTAAATAAGTTTCCCTAAAAGTTATTATGAACGCATTTATTTTTTTGATATGCTCAGCAGTGAATTCTTTTGTCAGCGCCTCACCATACAAAAGCTACGCATTTCCATATCCTTGCATACAAATATCTTTTACCATCAAAGGCCATGGTCCACTGGATTTAGAAGGTGGCCACTGTTTAGGACTTTTTATCTCCAGCACCCCCCTTTCCCAATGTCTTACTTCTTGGTTCCATTTTTTAATCCATTCTTTCGGTATTCTTCGCGTTTTTTGAAACAGTCTTTGTTCTTCTTGTGCAATAATATTTTGATATATTACTATTTCTCGACCACATAATTGCTCAAATTGTTTACTTAATTGCTTTTCCTGATGATCTGCTAACCAAAGATTATAGATTATACTTCCTGCTATGAATATTCCCCCTATAACTATGATAGCTTCACCCATTCTTGCTCTCTTTTATGCTCACCGACCTTTCTTATCGATTCCTCGATATTATATCATTATGTGTATATCTGTTCATAATAATCTATATATTCTATTTTATAAAAATAATATACAAAATATAGATGTTTTTATTGATAAAATAAAACAATTTGTATTTTTATACTGCTTTGGTGATTGATGCACTTTGAAAGAAAAGCCAGCACTCAACCTTGCTAAGCCTGCTTAAAAAGAGTGCTGTTTATTGCTCTTAAAAAGACGACTCTTTATCAAGAGCTTTTATTCGGGTGAAAATTGCAATTTAGCAAGGTATGCATAAACGCCATTTTTTGCCACAAGTTCTGCATGGGTTCCTTCTTCCACAAGGACGCCTTTATCCATTACAAGAATACGATCCGCTTTTAAAATTGTTGCCAAACGGTGCGCGATCACCAATGTTGTGCGGTTTTGCATCAGCCCTTCTAAGGCTTTTTGCACGAGTTTTTCACTTTTTGCATCTAAAGCAGATGTCGCTTCATCGAGCAGCAGCAGGGGAGCATTTCTTAAAATTGCCCGCGCAATACCAACGCGTTGTTTTTGCCCACCAGAAAGCATAGTGCCGCGCTCTCCCACTTCTGTATCCAAACCTTTTGGTAAAGCTTCAATAAATTCAAGGGCATTGGCAGCTTTAGCAGCGGCAATCACTTGTTTTTCCGTGACATTTTCAGTACCGAAAATAATATTATCGCGCAGCGTGCCATCAAAAATGGCAACATCTTGAGGAACATAAGAGATTGCACCACGTAAATCTTGTAAAGTAAGGCGATCAATCTCCACGCCATCCAGACGGATTTTCCCACTTTCTGGATCATAAAAACGCAGAATTAAAGAAAAAAGTGTGCTTTTCCCCGCCCCTGAAGCGCCAACAAAAGCAACGGTTTCACCCGCTTTAATAGAAAAGGAAAGGGCGCGTAAAACCTTCCTTTGTGGTCTAGAGGCATAAGTAAAATTAACCTTGTCAAAAACAAGTGCACCTTGAACGGGTTTTGCGAAAGAGACAGGCTTTTGTGGCGCTAAAATTTCGGGCTGTTCTTGCAACAATTCGGCCAATCGTTCAGCAGCACCTGCTGCTTGGATTAATTCAGCCCCTAATTCTGACAATTGCGCAAAAGTTGAGGCTCCAAAAACGGCATAGAGAACAAATTGACCTAAAGTTCCTGCTGTCATAGTGCCATTCAAAACATCTCGAGAGCCAATCCATAAAACAGCAACCACACTGCTAAAAACCAAAAAAATGGCAAAACCGGTAAAAAAGGAACGCAAGATCACAGAAGCACGCGCTGTTTGAAAAGCGTGTTCAATCAATTGCGAAAAACGTGTCGCAACAAATTTTTCAGCGGTAAATGCTTGCACTGTGCGAATAGCGCTGACCTGTTCGGTAGCCAAAGCATTGGCATCTGCGACACGATCTTGTGCCACACGTGTGCGTGTACGAACCCTGCGCCCAAAAAACACTAGGGGAATTGCTACAAAAGGTATAGCAAGTAGCACCAGAGCAGATAATTTGGCATTCGTGATAACCATCATCACGATTGCCCCCACCACCACAATGAGATGACGCAAAGCCGTAGAAGCGGTTGAACCAACGGCTAGTTTTATTTGTGTTGTATCGGTGAGGAGCCTTGAGACAAGTTCACCAGAATGAGACTTATCAAAAAAAGCAGGGGAAAGTTTCATAATATGGTTAAAAACATCACGGCGTAAATCGGCAACAATCCGTTCTCCCAAGGTAATGACACAATAATAGCGGCAAGCCGAAGCAAGCGCGAGCAGCAAAGCCAAAGCAAACAAAATAAAGAAATAAAAATTGATATGACCATGATTTGAAGTGGAAAAACCATGATCAAACATTTTGCCGATAGCAACAGGCAAAGCGAGCGTGACAAGAGCCGCAACAGCCAAAGCGATAAAAGCAAAGATAAACAACCAGCGATAACGCACAAGATAAGGACCGAAAGTTACAAGCGAAGAGAATGAAGATTTCTTTGCTGAAGGCTTTGCAGATTTTTTTAAATGATTGAGGAAATTCATAAGGTTTCTCTCCACTCTATGAGGTTGTCTATAATACTTGACGCAAGGATATATCTTGAACACTTGTTTTTTGATACATGCTCAGTTATAGAAAGACTACTTTAATCAATTTATCAAAAAGACAAAGGAAGTGCACTTAAAAAGTGAAAAAGTGTCATTTCACTCTATAGACGTAAAAGGTTTGACGCATGAAAGCGAATATTCATCCCGACTATCATAAAATTACCGTTGTTCTGACGGATGGTAGCAAATATACAACGCGCTCCACTTGGGGAAAAGAAGGGGATATCCTGAATTTGGATATCGATCCAAGAACTCATCCAGCCTGGACAGGTGGTTCTCAAACACTTGTAGACCGTGGTGGTCGTGTTTCTAAATTTAAAAATCGTTTTGGTAATCTTGGCATGTAACAACTTCTTTTGGGTTGTGAATAGCACTAGAACCGATCAGATTCTTGAAAACAGTGAAAGCAATGAGATGTCCCACTTGACCGTGGGGCTTTTTATTTATTGATAAAAATAACAACGGATGGTGCTTGTGTCATGCATCACAAAACAAAAAAGCTTTTAATCCCCTCCTCTAAAAACAACACGTGCTTCAAACAATCCTTTAAAACACCGCAGTTAAAAAAGCTCGTGTTCCCTCAAAGCAGCGGATGATTGAATGCGCACCCGAAGATCCATCCATCAATACTTCTGATTCAACAATGGGCACTCTCCCCACTTGCTCACATAAAGCTGTGTCCATAAAATCCCTTTCTTAAGTACAAGACTTCTCCTGCTCTTTTGTCCATTGTCAAAAGCGCAGCCAGATGGT
Organism: Bartonella acomydis; assembly: GCF_039543025.1. NCBI lineage: Bacteria > Pseudomonadati > Pseudomonadota > Alphaproteobacteria > Hyphomicrobiales > Bartonellaceae > Bartonella > Bartonella acomydis. The sequence goes on from NZ_BAABIY010000012.1 coordinate 45,142, forward strand.
TCATGCGGACACGATGATGAAAAGCTTTTTGAGCAACAGCAATATTTTCATGTCTACCAGCCCATGCCTTTAAGGCAGCTGCTTGCAATGCGCACCCGAAGATCCATCCATCAATACTTCTGATTCAACAATGGGCACTCTCCCCACTTGCTCATATAAAGCTGTGTCCATAAAATCCCTTTCTTAAGTACAAGACTTCTCCTGCTCTTTTGTCCATTGTCCCAAGGCAGCCAGATGGTTCATGCGGACACGATGATGAAAAGCTTTTTGAGCAACAGCAATATTTTCATGTCTACCAGCCCATGCCTTTAAGGCAGCTGCTTGCAATGCGCGCCCGTAAGAAAAGGTCAATTTCCAAGGTAATGTTCCCAAACTATTCATGGCAGACAAATGGGCTGTTGCTTCCTGATCAGATTGTCCCCCAGAAAGGAAAGCAATTCCTGGAACAGCAGCCGGCACAGTTTGTTTCAGCACCTGAACTGTCTTTTCCGCCACCTCTTCAACAGAAGCTTGGCGTGCATCTTTTCCGTCAATTACCATATTAGGCTTTAAAATCATCCCCTCTAAAACAACACGTGCTTCAAACAATTCTTGAAACACCGCAGTTAAAACAGCCTGTGTTACCTCAAAGCAGCGGGTGATTGAATGCGTGCGCGAAGATCCATCCATCAATACTTCTGGTTCAACAATGGGCACAATCTTGAGCTCTTGACACAAAGCAGCATAACGCGCAAGAGCCTGTGCATTTTGCCTGATCGCCCCTCTTGTTGGCAGCGTGTGTGCATCAATGGCAATCACCGCACGCCATTTCGCAAAACGTGCTCCCAAAGCATAATAATCTTTCAATCGCTCACGCAGCCCATCTAATCCTTCTGTAATTGTTTCACCAGGAAAAGCTGCCAAGGGTTTAGCCCCGGTATCGACTTTAATCCCTGGCAAAGCACCCGCATCACGAATAATATCTGTCAACATTTGTCCAGACTCTGCCTTTTGGCGAATAGTTTCATCAAATAAGATGACACCAGAAATGGCACTCTCCATAGCTTCTTTTGCACTAAACAGCATTTCACGATAAGCACGGCGATTATCCTCATGACATTCCACCCCAATGCTGTCAAAACGTTTGCCAATTGTCGCAGTACTTTCATCGGCTGCCAAAATACCCTTACCCGCACGCACCAGCGCAAGTGCTATATCTTCAAGACGTTCATTCATAGAAAATTCCTCTTTATTTTGTCTTATTTTTAACATGAGCAATATGATCATCATCTCTCACACGCCCCATGGCTATACAGCTTACTTTTTCTTCAAAGAGAAGCTTTAAGCCTGCATGAGAGCAAGAATACCAGGAAGCATTTTACCTTCCATCCATTCTAAAAAAGCACCTCCTGCGGTTGAAAGATAAGTAAAATCATCAGCAACACCAGCATGGTTGAGTGCAAAAACCGTATCTCCCCCTCCAGCAATTGAAACCAATTTTCCTGACCGGCTACGTTCTGCTGCATGACGTGCCACTGCTATTGTTCCCTGATCAAAGGGCGGCATTTCAAAAACACCAAGGGGACCATTCCAAACAAGGGTAGAAGCCTCATCAATGACCGCATTGATATGGGTGATAGAGCGTGTACCAATATCGAGAATCATACCATCTTCAGGAATATCTCCAATATCATAGAAACGGTGCGATGCATCTTTTTCAAAACGAAATACAACGATTGCATCCACAGGAAGCAAAATCTCACATTGGCACGCACGTGCTTTCTCAATAATCTTTTTTACTGTTTCCATCAGCGCATGTTCACACAATGACTTGCCAACAGACACACCTTGCGCAGCTAAAAAACTGTTTGCCATCCCCCCACCAATCACCAAATGATCAACCTTTTCAACCAAATGGTTGAGCACAAACAGCTTACTAGAAACCTTTGCACCTCCAACAATTGCAATAACTGGATGCGTTGGATTGCCGAGTCCTTTTTCTAACGCTTGCAATTCTTCCTGCAACGAGCGCCCCGCATAAGAAGGCAACAAATGTGTTATACCCTCCACCGAAGCATGGGCACGATGAGAGACGGAAAAAGCATCATTTACATAGAGATCGCCATTATGGGCAAGAGCCTCAGCAAAAGCACAATCATTCTTCTCTTCACCAAGGTGAAAACGAACATTTTCAAGCAGCAAAACACCACCATCTTGCAAATCATCCACTGCTCTCTTTACTGCACTACCAATACAATCTTCTACAAAAACCACCGGCTGATTGATAATTTTTTCCAGCACTTGCACAAGGGGACGCAGAGAAAACTCTGGCTCCAGTTGCCCCTTAGGGCGCCCGCAATGGGAAAGAAGAATAAGCTTAGCACCACGCTTTTGCAGTTCAACAAGTGTTTTTTTATGTCGTTGAAGGCGCGTTGCATCACAAACTTTGCCCAGCGCCATGGGCACGTTAAAATCCACTCGCACAAGAACACGTTTTCCCATGACATCAACATCATCAAGTGTACGAAATCCCATAACTGCTCTCTCTCTTCACTTTCCGTTGTTTTAAACAAAAGGCATTACCTCACTTAATTTATCGCAGCCAATCCCCTCAAAGAAAGCCAGCTAACACTCTCTCAAGCATAAGATAAAACACCTCACACAAGCTATCATTAATTCCACAAAAGCCCATTGGCTGATGTCTCTTGTTGTTTTAAACAAAACATACTATCCTCACCTTTTCTCCATGCAAATTTTTTTTGCTTAAAAGCAAACGAGAAATACGCGGTCATATTTTCTAAAATTTTGTCTTGTTCAAAAACGCCCCCCTGCAAATTCTATTCTTTCATGGGGTTTTAAAAACCACATCTCACTGTAAAAATACCAACACACGATCATGCACGCAAAACAACTTTTCTCAACTGCACAAAGACAATTTTTATACGTTTTTTCAAAGAGAATATACTTTGATTTTTTTATCATAAAACTTGTCTTTCTAATATAAAAAAGGACCCGAAGGTCCTTGATTTAAAGTGCTTTAGCAAAAGCTACTGCTGTATCACTCATGCGGTTTGAAAAGCCCCATTCATTATCGTACCAAACCAAAACACGACAAAGGCGACCATCGATAACCTTTGTTTGATCATTATGGAAAATGGCTGAATGTGGATTATGATTAAAATCACAACTCACAAGCTTTTCCTCTGTCGTATCTAAAATTCCCTTGAGAGAACTTCGTGCGGCAATGCAAATGGCACTATTAATTTCTTCAATCGTTGTGGAACGCTTAGCAGTAAATGTCAAATCCACCACGGAAACATTTGGAGTTGGAACGCGAATTGACACCCCATCGAGCAATCCTTTTAATTCTGGCAAAACCAAGCCCACAGCCTTTGCAGCTCCTGTTGAGGTAGGGATCATAGAAAGAGCTGCCGCACGTGCCCGATAAAGGTCACGATGCAAGGTATCCAACACCGGTTGATCGCCGGTATAAGAATGGATTGTCGTCATAAAACCATTTTCAATACCAACAGTGTTATGCAAAACTTGTGCAACAGGCGCTAAACAGTTTGTTGTACAAGAAGCATTGGAAACCACGAGGTGCTCTTTGCTTAAAGCTTGATGGTTTACTCCATAAACCACGGTAAGATCTGCACCCTCAGAGGGGGCAGAAATAAGAACACGCTTTGCCCCCGCATCCAAGTGGGCACTTGCTTTATCACGTGCTGTAAAAATTCCGGTACATTCCAAAGCAATATCAATATCCAAAGCTTTCCATGGCAAGTTTGCGGGATCACGCTCTGCCAACACCTTTATCACATTGCCCCCCATATCAATGGCATCACCCACCACCTTCACATCACCTGGAAAACGCCCATGAACGGAATCATAGCGCAACAAATGGGCATTTGTTTCCACCGATCCCAAATCATTAAGAGCTACAACTTCAATATCTTTTCGTCCACTTTCCACAATGGCACGTAAAATATTGCGTCCAATACGACCAAACCCATTAATTGCAACACGAACCGTCATTTTTTATCCTCATCGTTTGAAAGCACAACCTCTGGGCATTGTTTCCATCAACCCCAAATCATTAACAACCAATATTTCAATCAACCTCTTCTCTGACAGTTGAAGAGAAAATATTGTAGCCAATATGACCCAGGCCCTTTCCTTGTTAAAGCACAAGAATTATTTTCCCCTATTGATTTTTTCAAGTTCTTTTTCGACGATAGCAATCACATTCTCACAAGTGATACCAAAATGTGTATAAAGTGCATCACTTGTGCCACTGGCACCAAAACCTTCCATACCGATAAAGATTCCATCACAACCAATAAAACGCTGCCATCCTTGCCCGATAGCTGCTTCAAGAGCAATTTTAATGGGTGCATCACCAATGAGAGCACGTTGATAAGAAAGAGATTGCTGATCAAAGAATTCAAAACAAGGCACAGAAACCACACGGGTTGGGATGCCCTTTTCTTCTAACAGCGCATGTGCTTGTACCGCGATTTGTAATTCTGAGCCAGAAGCAAACAGAGTGACCTTTGCATCATCACTGGCGGTGAGCAATTCGTAAGCACCAAGCATACAGAGGTTTTCTTTCTCATATTCTTGACGCAACAGCGGTAAATTTTGCCGACTCAAAGCCAAAGTAGAAGGTGTCGCACGTGCTTTCAAAGCCAATTGCCAGCATTCGACTGTTTCCATAGCATCAGCGGGGCGAAACACGAAATGGTTGGGCATTGCACGCAAAGAAGCCAAATGCTCAACGGGTTGATGAGTTGGCCCATCCTCTCCAAGACCAATGGAATCATGGGTCATGACATAAATCACACGCAATCCCATAAGAGAAGAAAGACGCATGGCAGGACGCATATAGTCAGAAAAGCATAAAAAGGTTCCCCCATAAGGAATAAAACCGCCATGAAGGGCAAGACCATTCATCACGGCTCCCATAGCATGTTCACGAATTCCATAATGCAGATAGCGCCCTGAAAAATCTTCAGCAGAAATAGCCTTCATCTGACTGCTTTTTGTATTATTAGAGCCGGTCAAATCAGCAGAACCACCAATGGTCTCAACAACGACCTCATTGATAACCTCAAGCGCCATTTCCGAAGCTTTACGGGTAGCAACCTTAGGGCGCTCTTCAATGAGCTTCTGCTTATAAGCATCGATAGCGCCGTCAAATCCGCCCAACAGATTGCCCCGCATCAATCTTTCAAACTCTACACGTTCTGATACGGAAAGAGCAGCAAATTTTTCTTCCCACTTTTGGCGCTTTTTAGCAGCATTAAGACCAGCCAAACGCCAATTATCGAGAATATCAGCAGGAATAACAAAAGGCTCCGCCTCCCAACCCAAAGCAATACGGGTTTCAGTAATTTCCCGTGCTCCCAAAGGGGAACCATGAACTTTATTGCTTCCCGCTTTATTTGGTGCTCCAAAACCAATGGTTGTTTTACAAGCAATCAAGGTTGGCTTATCAGAGTTTTGCGCTTCTTCAATGGCATGTGCAATTGCTGCTTGACTATGTCCATCAACTTTATGTGTATTCCAACCAGATGCTTTAAAACGCGCTATCTGATCTGTACTATCAGCAAGAGAAATTTCTCCATCGATAGAAATATTATTATCATCCCACAACACAATAAGCTTATTGAGTTTTAAATGCCCAGCCAAGGAAAGTGCTTCTTGAGAAATGCCTTCCATCAAGCACCCATCACCAACCAACGCATAAGTATAATGATTAATGAGATTGCCAAAACGGGCATTTTGTAGGCGCTCAGCAATTGCCATCCCCACGGCGTTTGCCAAACCCTGCCCAAGGGGTCCAGTGGTGGTTTCAATGCCAGCAGCGTGCCCATATTCTGGATGCCCAGCAAGCTTTGCCCCTAATTGGCGAAAATTTTTGAGATCTTCAAGAGAGATATCTTCATAACCGGACAAATAGAGTAAAGCGTATAGCAACATCGACCCATGCCCAGCCGATAAGACAAAGCGATCACGATCTGGCCAATGCGGATTTTTTGGATCATGGGCAAAAAACTTTGTATAAAGAACGGTAGCAATATCGGCAGCGCCCATTGGCAAACCGGGATGACCAGAATTTGCTTTTTCAATCGCATCAATGGCAAGAAAACGAATAGCATTAGCCATCTGATTCTGTTGTTTAGTATTTGTCATAAATGATAAACCATTTCATTAAACAGGTTATTTATTGCTTTTTGCGTATTCTCTTATTTTAAGAAATACTTTTTCGTCCTCAGAGTAAGATTTTTTACCACGTAAGTAATTAATACGTTTTCCTTACACATCCTTGTTAACCTAATCATTTATGCCAATACTTTCAAAAAATCCAGCTTTTAATTAACTTTTAATAAACCTGTATTTTCTGCCTTGCTTGCTAAAATATTCTACATATTTAAAAATAAAATTCACGAAAGAAAAGAAAATGATTGATTCGTTTTTGTATAAAAAACTGTTATAAAGGGACAATCATCCAAAGGATAGAAATATCATGAATCAAGAAACTACGGTTCTCCCACATGCTTTAGAGCAATTAGAAAAAGCACTAAGAACCTTAGAAATCACTATTATAAACCGCAATGCGGTTATTGATAAAAACAATGAATGGGAAGAAGAAATACAACGCATGAATGCTGATCGTAGCCTTCTTGCCCAAACGCTTGACAAAGCAGAAGCCCAAGTTGAGCGGCTAGAAGCTGCAAACAAAGAAGTCTCCAAACGTTTGATTAAAGCGATGGAAACGATTCGTGCCGTCATTGATAGATAAAAGGTTTGGATATATGGAAACTGTTTCTGTCACCATTGATGGTAAAGTTTATCGCATGGCTTGCAACAAAGGGCAAGAGGAGCATCTTATTGAACTGGCGGGGCGCTTAGATCAGTATATCACACATTTGAAGAAAAATTTTGGTGAAATTGGCGACCATCGTTTATCGGTGATGGCCGGTATTATGATTATCGATGAAATGGAGGAAATACAACGAGAAAATAAAAAACTACAAGAAGATTACCAGAATCTTTTACGGCTACATCATGAAAGAGATCGTACCATGGGGAGAATTGTACGAAACACCACAGAACGTATTGAAAAACTCACCAATCAATTGCTTCAAGATAACCAAACCAGCCTTGATGTTCAAGAACAAGAAAATTTATAAAGACACATCAATCTTGATACTAACCAGCAACACAAATCTCAAAAAAAACGGCATACTAACAAAATGATAAAAGCCTGTTATAGATTACAAGAGCAGCAAATAAGAAAATAGTCCCCCCAAAGCAGTATTTGTATTTTCTACAAACGCCTGCTTATCCATCAAAAAGCCCCATCAATCAATAGATCAGGCAAAATCCTCCCCCTACTCTACAGGCAATGAAGAGCCCAACACCATCCTTCCTTTTTCCTGTTATCTTCTGCTGTCAATTTTGCTTCCCACACAGGTGCTACCCACACAAAACCAAGCGCAGCGCTACTTGCACGATTAAGTGATAAGGCAATAATGGGTCTTTTTAGGCGCTCCTGTAAAATACCCACCCACCCGTAGTGCCTGAAGCGATGTAAGCTAACAATGGCTGCTACCAACTATTTCAGCACTATCGTACAAGCGAGAGAAATGCTCCCCATTTCCGTTGATTCCGAGAAAAGATTGCCCCAACCTGAACCGCATAGGTGTGATCTTATTCGATGTAGGGAGCAATGTGATCTATTATCAGCTCGTCTTCTTCAGGATTAAAGACCAGAAGCAGCTGCAGACAACATCAATGCATTATAACTAACAGCACTGAGCGCATAAAAACTGTATGAACATGCAAAACCTCTGCCCACCTCAAACAACTGACAAACACCATGCTATCCAAAACATAAAGAACACAATGTAAACGTTTTTGTTAAAGACCCTTTGTTCCATCTTGAGAAACCGTAGCAATACGCAAGAGGTTTGTTGCACCGGGCGTACCAAGGGGTACACCTGCTGTTACAAGGAATTTGTCTCCTGCTTGGCAAAAGCCTTCTCGAAAAGCAATTGCTGCCGCACGATCCACCATATCCTCCAAATCGCGTGCATCATCAGTTACCACACAATGTAGGCCCCAAACCAAAGCCAAACGGCGTGCTGTTTGCACAATAGGTGATAATGCAATAATGGGCCTGTTTGGGCGCTCCCGTGAGGCACGCAAACCGCTAGTCCCTGAAGCAGTGTAAGCAACGATAGCGGCACATGCAAGTGTTTCAGCAATCTGTCGGGCAGCCAGAGAAATGGCATCGGTTCCCGTTGACTGGGGTGCAGGATGCACTGCCCCAACCTGAGCCGCATAGGTATGATCTTGTTCAATGAAGCGAGCAATGCGATCCATCATCAGTACTGCTTCTTCAGGATAAAGACCCATAGCAGATTCAGCAGACAACATCACAGCATCACTGCCTGCATACACGGCTGTAGCGACATCAGAAACTTCTGCGCGTGTTGGCACAGGAGCAGTTATCATCGATTCGAGCATTTGTGTTGCCACCACCACGGGTTTTCCAGCTAAACGGCAAGCTTTGATCAACTCTATCTGCAATGCGGGAATCTTTTCCAAGGGCATTTCCACACCAAGATCTCCGCGTGCAATCATAATACCATCACAGACCTCAATAATCTTTTCTATGTGCTCTAAGGCTTGAGGTTTTTCGATTTTAGCCATCAACGACACTTTGTTTTTCGTCAATTGACGCACCGCCATAATATCTTCTGGACGTTGAATAAAAGAAAGAGCCACCCAATCCACAGGTTGTTGCAAAACAGCCTGCAAATCAGCCTTATCCTTTTGTGTTATCGAACCAAAAGGCAAAACGGTATTGGGAAAACTGACACCTTTTCGATCAGAAATACGGCTTCCAGCGATCACACAGCACTCAACCAAATGCCCCTCACACAGCTGTGCACGCAGTTTCAACTTTCCATCATCAATCAACAGAAGATCCCCTGGTTTCACAGCCGCTAACACATCCCCGTGGGGGAAATAAACACGCTGTGCATCGCCTGGCTCATCACGATTGTCTAAAGTAAAGCTCTGCCCCACACGCAAATCCTCGTACCCTTTCGCAAAATGGCCAATACGCAATTTTGGTCCTTGAAGATCCACCAAAATACCGATGGGTCGTTGCACGATTTTTTCAACCTCGCGTATATGTGAAACCAACCCCGCCATTGTTTCATGGTCCGTGTGACTCATATTAAGGCGAAAAACATCTGCTCCCGCCCTAAAAAGCTTTTTAATCATCGCAAAAGAAAAAGAAGAAGGACCAAGAGTGGCAATAATTTTTACTTTACGAGCACGTTTCACGGTCGCGTTCCCTCTGAAAGAGAAGGAGAATTAACAACCGAATCCCCCAACAAAGACTCCTCAGTTAACTGCACCATCCAACTGCTTTGATTCCCCGTATCAATTTCCTTAAACTCGGCCTTTTGATAACCTCGAGGAAAACAATCGTGAACCCCTTGAATAGTAAATTGGCTATCTTGCACGCACATGGTTATAGAACCTGCCCAGTTTCTTTTTTTCTGTACACCTTCCGCATAAAAATAATAAAATCGTGAAGAAAGTGGCCCTTCAATTAAAGTTTTACACCCTGTTTCTGGTACCACCCACCACCCCTCACTCACCCAGCCTGAAAGTGTACGATAGCCAAGGGCAACACCAACGGACTGTTGGGTGGTATTACAAACTCTAAAATCAGCTTTTGCCAAAACAACACATGAGCACGACAGCAGAATGCTCACAAGAAAAATCTTCAGTTTCTTCTCTCTTCCCCCTTTTTGTTTTTTGACAACCACAAGACCTCCTTTATCATGCAAGTGATCAAAACAAAGCATACAGCCCTTTTTTTTTAAAAAAACCTTTCAATTTATAGAGGTGTATTTTTATCCTTTTTTACTTCTTAGTGTTTTTTTATCAATGCATATATTTTAAAATTTTACAAAATATTTAAAGTCGATTTGTAAAAAAACGATACAGCTTGATTGACTTCGTGTTTTTCAAGCTTTTTCAACAAAAATTTATCGCTGACAAAAACAGCTTACAATATAAAGTCCGGAGAAAAATGCAATGAACACAGTAACTGATGAAACACATTCTATATCCGTAAACCAATTGCGCGCTTTTATCGAACGTATTGAACGATTAGAAGAAGAGAAAAAAACCATTTCTGAGGATATTAAAGAAGTCTATGCTGAGCTTAAAGGTTCTGGTTTTGATAGTAAAGCTGTTCGAAGCATTATACGGTTGCGTAAAAAAGAAGAACATGAACGCATGGAAGAAGAAGCTATCATCCAGCTTTACAAAGAAGCCCTTGGCATGAGTTAAAGTCTTTTCCCATCTTCTCAAACAGGAAGAAGAGAATGAATCATGCAGAGAAACTTATGCTAAAAATACGCAGTGTATGTCATTTGTAACAAAAGTCATTTGTGACGAGAAGCAACATGTTGCTTTAAGGGGGGGGGAAGCTCCCATGCCAAACAAAGCACAGAGGATACCAGCACAAGATACCATCATGTTGCTAATTTACGCACTTGTTTTAAAGCACCCATCTTAAAAGAAACATCTCTTAACAAGTGCTTTGCCTATTTCATACCAACACACGTAAAGTGCTCCTTGAAAAGCTTGTAAATAATCTCGTGAAAATTATAAGATTAAAGCCATGAAGCAATTTTTACGCTTGATGAACATACTCTCCCATGGTGTGTAACTTTTCCTCCTTATTCTATAGCCCTTCCATACCCTTTAGGCTAAAGCGAATGCCTTTAACAAAAGGCCCTGGTTAATTTCCTCGCCTTTTGTAATGAATTTTCTTAGAAAGAAACATAAGAGAGATGAAGAAAACATATTTCTATGGGGAGAGGACGATAACGATAACAACAAAACGCACAATTTTCACCTTGATCAGTTTAGAAGATGCCGCGGCACTCTCTTCCTATTAGCTGCGCAATGAAAACCATCTCCACCCCTTTGAACCGGTAAGATCTGCTGATAACCATACTCTAACAGCTTGGAAAACACCCGCAAAGGCTTTTGTGCATGAAAGTACAACAAGGAGGTGCCTATCGCCTTGACATCTTCCACGCATTCACTCTCTTTGTACAACAATGCAAATTCCAACCCACATTTTTGCGTGGGATTCTTTCAGTGCAAACACATATCTTATAAAGATGAAGATAAAGTCTTATAAAGATGAAGATAAAGAGAATCTCGTAAGAGATTAACACTAAAACGTTTTATAATTGTCTGCACTCACTCTTTTCACGCAACAATTCAAGTTCTAACCACTTTTCTTCTTTGCTCACGCAATTTTTTTTCTTCTCTTCTAACGTTATTGATAAACGCTCAAAACGCTGCCTATCGTTGCAATAGAGTGCAGGATCAGAGAGTTCTTGTTCAATTTTTTTGATTTCATCCTGCAAAACAGCGATTTGTTCAGGTAACTTTTCCAGCGTATAAACCTGTTTATAAGAGAGTTTGTGCGGCTTTTTTTTCTCCTGCTCCATAAAGATACGTTTTGTTGACACGTTGGGATTTTCATCCTCACATGCATGAGAACTTGTGGACACTTTACGCTCTGGTAATGCCTTATCTTTGCGCTTTAACAATGCAGCTTGCTTGTTTTGTGCAATCATATCACTATAACCGCCAGCATATAAAATCCAATGCCCATCGCCTTGAGGCGCCAACATATGGGTCACGGTACGATCTAAAAAGTCTCTATCATGGCTTACCAATAATACTGTTCCAGCAAAATCGGCGATAAATTCTTGTAACAAATCCAATGTTTCCATATCCAAATCATTGGTTGGTTCATCAAGAATCAAAAAATTTGCCGGCTGCGAAAGCAACTTGGCAAGCATCAGGCGGGCTCTTTCTCCCCCTGAGAATTCCTTGAGTGGTGTCCGTGCTTGTTCTGGTAAAAACAAAAAATCTTTCATATAAGAAACCACATGGCGCTCTTGCCCGTTAATTACGAGAGTATCACCCCGCCCTCCTGTGAGATAATGTACTAAAGTTTCTTCTTCATTGAGAATACGCTGTTGATCAAGCAATGCCATGGAAAGATTATATCCATGCCGCACTGTTCCACTATCCACCGCTTCCTGCCCAATTAAAGTGGAAAGCAGTGTTGTTTTTCCAATACCATTAGGCCCCACCAAACCGATTCGATCACCACGGTGAATACGCAAAGAAAAATCTTTGACAATAACACGCTCACCATAGGATTTTGAAATTTGCTTTGCTTCCAATACCAATTGACCAGAATCATGACTTTTAGCAGCGCTCAACAGTACATTTCCCGGTTGCCCTTTATAGGTTTGATGACGCAACCGCAATTCTTTTAGCTCTCCCAGACGACGTACATTGCGTTTACGCCGAGCGCTCACCCCATAGCGCAACCATTGTTCTTCGCGGACAATCTGTCGTCCTAATTTATGTTGCTCGAGTGCTTCTTCCTGCAACGCCTTATCACGCCAATTTTCAAACTCCGAAAAACGCTTCTCCAGTCTTTTGGTGGTACCCCGATCAAGCCACAGCGTTGAATGGATAACATTTTCCAAAAATCGCCGATCATGCGAAATCACCACAATCGCTGAACGTAACGAGCATAACACCCCCTCCAGCCATTCAATGGTTGGTAAATCAAGATGGTTTGTTGGTTCATCTAACAGAAGAATATCGGGTTTTGCAGCAATAGCGCGCAACAGAGAAAGGCGGCGCTTTTCTCCCCCAGAAAGGGTGGCTAATTTTTCAGTTCCCACAAAGCCCAAGTGGGTACGAAGTGTATTTATCCACGCGACATTAGGGATATTATCGAGTTCTGCTTCTATATAAGTGTTAATATCTTCAAAACCTACACAATCAGGATTTTGTGCGACATAACGCAATGTGGTATGAGGGTGGCGAAAAATTTCGCCGCTAGCAGGTTCTATGATTCCTGCAGCAATTTTTAACAGCGTTGATTTTCCACAACCATTACGCCCTACCAAAGCAATACGCGCTCCTTGCTCAACCGATAAGCAAGCTTGATTGAGCAAAGGCGTTATTCCAAAGGTTAGGAAAATGCGGTCAAGCCGCAAAAGCGGCACCGCCATTAACGGGCGCGACGTGGACAAGGTGCCTTATACATTACACCTGTTCCATCACGGTAAGTACATAATTTTGGTGTGTGAACTTTTTGTGCACAAGGCGCTTTGTAATAATGACCTCTCCGTCCACGATAAGTACACATTTCTGTTGACTGATGAATAACAATCTGCCCTTCCTGTCTTTGCTCTCTTTGCTGATTTACAGCAGCTCCTGTTACTGTTCCAGCCAAAGCACCAAATGCTGCTCCAGTCAATGCTGCTCCAGGAGTACTTCCTCCAATTGCTGTTCCAGCCAAAGCACCTATTGCTGCTCCTCCCACGCCATAACGCGCAACGCGCTGATCATTTGTAGTACAAGCTACGCTACTTAAACCAATAGCTGAAACAACAGCCACTTTTAAAAATGATTTTAACATATTAAACTCTCTCCTTAATCAATACATAAATATATCATTCATGCCAGCACTTCATCACTTTGCCCCCCCTACCTTATTCAAACATACCGGAAGAGCTTTATGGAATAGGTACAGACGCCAATAATATAGCTTTTCCAGAACCTAAATAGCAAGAAAAGGTTCCACAAATATGGTTAGAAAGTGTTAAAGAAGAGCCAAAAGACACATTTTTATCACAAAGAGGCCATTTGACCCCTGAAAGCGTTAACCCTTGTAAATCAGAAAAACCGATAATACTAAACAAACACCCATCAGGTAAATCATATGACACAATTTCTGGTAAAACCGGCCACCCTTCCTCAAAACCACTTGTCAACAACACTGTAATACCTTTCTCAGCCATGGCCAATGCCATTGTCATATGAGAAAGACTATGATCACTCCGCTCTCCTCCAAAAGCACCACACAAAATAAGTTTTTTGGCGCCCTTTTGCAGAGCTCTCTCACATGCCAAAGCACTATCGGTCATATCTTTATCAGAAGGAAAAACCTCCCGCGCAACATGACGATATTGGCTTATTAATATCTGATCAGAGGAATCAAAATCTCCCAACCACAATTCTGGCATCACATGGAGTGCTGCTGCATGACGCATCCCACCATCAGCAGCAATCACGCGACTGTTGTGAATTTGCGCGAGCAAACGATCTGTAATACAAACATCTCCATTTAACAATATTGTAAATGTTGTCATGCTATACTTTGCCTTCCGTAATGTTTCCCAAGCCTCTTTTTATAAACAAGTATCTTTTTCTAAAAAAAGAGGCATTTCTTGTGAACAATAACCGTGTTATAGCCAACAGAATCGTTTACCAAAGAAAGTTTCTTCTTACCTGTAAAAAACACGTACAAAGATACAAATGAAATTTGCCAAAATACAGCCCAAAAACAAAGTGTACAAGAGCCAACGACTCTCAATTTTTCAACGAAACTTTTGTTTTTGCACCGGGATTTATAAAGCATCTCTCATCATAAGCTTCACTTTTCTCCTTTCTGCTTGCCATCCGCATCTTCTCCAAAATGCTATACTTTTTTCCGATTCTTCTGGAACAATCAGACGTGCCAGCAAAGACAATATCTATGTCACATTAAGTGCTCTACAACACCCACATATTTTGCAAAAATATGGAGGTGCCTATCATGATGCAAAACTTGAACGACTCTTGGCACAAATCGTGCAAAAGCTAGCTGCCGTTTCACAAAAAAAATCTCGACAACGCTACTTTGTCACCATCTTAAACTCAGAAAGTGTCAATGCATTTGCCCTTCCCAATGGTTCTATTTATATCACCCGTGGCATGCTTGCATTGACTAATGATTGTTCAGAAGTTGCCGCAATTTTGGCCCATGAAATAGCCCATATTACTGCCAATCACGGCATTTTGCGTCTGCAAAAGCAAGCGGAATTAAAAAGTGCAAAGCACATACCATCACACCTTCTTACCCATGAGACAAACAATCTTTACAATCCCATAAAAGAGCAGAAACAATTGGCGCAATTTTCACGCAATCAGGAACTTCAAGCCGATTCCATTGCCCTAGAGATGCTCAAACAAGCCGGATATGATCCATTTGCCTTCCCGCGTTTTCTCCAATCAATGGAAGCCTATAGCCTTTTTCGCCATCTATCAGGCGCGACAAGTAGCTCTTTAGACTTTCTCGCAAATCATCCAACCACTCCACAACGGATTCGCCTAGCAAGAAAAAAAGCAGAGAAAATCAGTATAGGATACAAAGGAAACACGGATCGTGATTCTTTTCTCAAAACCATTGATGGCATGATCTTTGGTGGAAGCTCTCAAACAGGTTTTGTGCGAGAAAACCACTTTATTCAGCCAAAATTGCGTATCACTTTTTCCGTACCCCACAATTTCACAATAGAAAATTCAGTGCACACCGTTTGGGCCAGCGGGCCAGAAAAAATTGCCATACGTTTTGATACCCTACCACGACCTTTTGAAATGACTGCCAGCAATTATTTAAAAAGTGGTTGGATTGCAGGATTAGACGAATCATCTATCCAACCGGTCATCCTTCAAGGACTGTCTGGGGCGCATGGACGAGCAACCAATGAGCAATGGCAATTTGATGTAACTGTCATTATGCTCAACAACCATATTTTGCGTTTTTTAACTGGAGCACCGCATGATTCGCGAAATTTTGCAGCGATTACCGCACAAACGTTACAAGGCTTTCAACTCCTTTCATCCTCACAGTTAAAAAAGCTGAAACCCTTGAAAATCCGTGTTGTGCAGGTTAAGCAGGGAGAAAGCGTTGCAAACCTTGCCAATCAAATGCAAAACACCCCACATAAAGAAAAACTCTTTCGCATTCTCAATGCCCTCTCTCCCACGCAAACTCTACGCGAAGGAATAAGTGTCAAAATCATTAGAGAATAAACAACATGAAGGATAAGTTCTTTCATCATTTTTTGCCTCTTTGATTCTTTTCTATCCTCTGCTCTTTGAAACATTTTCTGCACTCATCTCAATAAACTTTGCGCCATAACAAAACCCCACACGCTTCATATCCACTGCCAATCCCCTCATTAACGCTTATATCTCATAAGCATCTTCCGAATGAACGGTAAGCAGAGCAGAACGGAGTTTTTGCAAAGCGCGTGCTTCAATTTGGCGCACACGTTCTTTCGATATTCCCAACTTTTCGCCCAAAACTTCGAGAGTTGCTCCTTCTTCATTCAAGCGACGAAAACGAATAATTTCAAGCTCTCGTTCATTGAGAATTTGCAGAGCATCATAAAGCCATTGTGTACGCCGTTGCCCGTCAATTGTTTGCTCAATTAAAGCATCAGGCAGGGGATTTTCATCCACTAGAACATCCATTTTAGCAACGGGATTATCACTGTTTTCAGAAATAGACACACTTAAAGAATTATCAGAACTGGAAAAACGAAAATCCATTGTTTCCACATCACGCACAGAAACACCAAGTTTTTCAGCGATTGTGCGAAAGATATCTTGTTTTGAAAGAGCACTATCATCCTGCACCAATTTTGCGCGCAAACGACGAAGATTAAAGAAAAGAGCTTTTTGCGAAGAACTTGTTCCTCCTCGAACAATAGACCAATTTCGTAAAATATAATCTTGAATAGAAGCGCGTATCCACCATGTTGCATAGGTTGAAAAACGCACCTCACGATCAGGCTCAAAACGTGCAGCAGCTTCCAATAACCCTACATACCCTTCTTGTACCAAATCCCCCAACGGCATTTTGAAACGTTTAAAACGGTTAGCAATGGCAATCACCAAACGCATATGAGCTGCTGCAATTTGATGCATAGCATCATCATCACGTTTATCTTTCCACCGCAGAGCCAAATCATGCTCTTTTTGTCGTTCAAGATAAGGTGCTTGCATAGCAGAACGCATCATATCACGTCCCAAGCTTTTATCTGCGTCGCCATAATTTTTGCTGGCTTTGTAAACAGCATTTGAAAGATTACCCATAATAACCCCTTGTGATTAAAATTATCAAAACTGATTTGCTAACGACACCACTGTTCTTTATGAAAAAAGAACGTTAAAGTTGTTTGTTTGTACAACGCTACTTTAGCGTGTATTTTTATAATCGCAATTGTTTTTTTATGATCATGGCAAAACTTATTGTCATAAGAGATCATTTTACTTACAAAACAGCAGATAATACGCCTGTTATCGGCAAAAGATGCACGAGAAAACTTCCTCCTGATATTTTTGTGACAAACCCAAAAAAGGAAAAAGATCAGAGAAAACAAATGCTGTTTTTTAAACTATCGACTTACTTATCCTTTAAATAAATATCTTATTATATGCTTTTATCTTTACATTGCAACTAATACGTGTAATTACCCTCTATCAAACATTGCAAGATGAATGAAAAAAAGAAAATATTTAAAGTGAAGGAAGCAAAAAGAAGCGTCAAAAAGCGACAAGAATGATTGAAGCAAAGGCAACAAACGTGTTAAAGGGAACAGCATAATGATGGAATTATCAAGAATAAGCTTTTTACCAGTCTAGCACTGAGAAAGAAAATACCCATGGATAGCAAGATTGTTCAACAGAATAATATTTTTCAGGATGATATTCTTATTGAAAAACATGGCAATGGCAAATTTGAAGGTTTTCGTTTTTATGCCAATAAGACCAAGAGTGATCAAGCAACAGAAGCCCAAAATTCAATAGAGAATGAAAATTTGATTCTTGCTTTTTCCAAACGAGCGATGCGTTTTTCTGCTTGTGCCAATAAAGATTTTACTCTTGGTTCTGATGGGATTGTGCGCTGGATTGGTCAACCGGTAGGTCAACTTGTTGTTGGGGAAGATTTTTTAAAACCCAAGTTGATTGTTTTAGCAGATGCACAATTAACTGGAGAAGCGCGTGATAGCGTGGTAAAACGCCTAGAACGTTTTGTGACTTTTCATTTTGAAACGACTTTACAACCACTCTTTGATTTACGCAATGCTGATAGTTTGACAGATTCAACGCGCACTCTTGCCTTAAAACTGGTTCATTCTTTAGGAATTTTACCGCGTCGAAAAGTCGCTGAGGTGGTTAAAAATCTTGACCAAGAATCACGTTCTGTGCTGCGAAGGCTAGGTGTACGTTTTGGGGCTTTTCATATTTATCTTGCAGGAATGCTAAAACCAGCTCCGGTTCAAGCTATTACACTGCTGTGGAATCTTCAAAATGAGGGTCATGACCAAACTGGTTTAGGAGAAATTTTTGCAGCATTATCTGCTGGACGAACCTCGTTGGCTGTTGATCCTAGTTATAATCAGCAGTTTTATCAGTTAGCAGGGTACCGAATTTTAGGACAGCGCGCTGTACGCATTGATATTTTGGAACGTCTTGCAAATCTCATCCGCCTTACACTTCACTGGAAACAAGGCAGCGAACCAAAACCTGAAGGTGCCTATGATGGAAAAAGTTTTTTTGTCACACCAACCATGATGTCGATTCTTGGAGCCAACGGAACGGATATGGAAGAAATTCTCAAAGGACTTGGCTATAAATCGCATACCATAAGCAGTGCCGCTCTTGAAAAACATCTCTTGGCACACACTGCAGCCCATAGCTGTATAGCACAAGATATTCCTGCAGCAGAATGCGTTGGTGATCAATGGCGAACTATATCTAGCACACAAGAAGAAACAAGCGTTTTTTCTCCTTATCTTTCCAAACAATCCCATACCATAGCTGCTTTACCAGCAGCAGAACCTGTTGGTGATTTTGCAAAACAAAAACATATTGCAGCAGAAGAAAAAGTTGTTTTATTATGGCGCTATAATCACCAATTTTTCCACGATACACAAAAAAGGCGTGAAAAATCTGGATATAAGTGGCAAAATAAACCGAAAAAAGCTTTCAAAAAGGGGGAACGTGCCAATGAAAAGAGCTCGTTAGAGACTACATCACAGAGGAAAGATTCTTATAAGCCTCACAAACATCACACGAAACGTGTGAACAATAAATCATTTCAAAGAGAAAAACTCCCTAATCCCGATTCACCTTTTGCAAAATTAGCGGCACTTCGTGATCAACTTACCAATAACAAAGACACAGTTTCCTCCAAAGATCACTAAAACAAAAAATGGAGTTCGATCTTGGCCCACGTAGTAACCGACAACTGCATCCGCTGCAAATATACGGATTGCGTTGAAGTTTGTCCTGTTGATTGTTTTTATGAAGGTGAAAACATGCTCGTCATTCACCCTGATGAATGCATCGATTGTGGTGTTTGTGTGCCAGAATGCCCAGCAGAAGCCATTATACCTGATACAGAACCAGGGCTAGAAAAGTGGTTAGAACTTAATCTTCGTTATGCCAACAAATGGCCTAATTTAACCACACGAAAAGATCCCCTGCCTCAAGCAAAAGAAATGGATGGCGTTCCCAATAAATTAGAACAGTATTTTTCAGAAAAGCCAGGAAGTGGTGATGAATAACGATACAACACGCATCACACACTTGCAAAAATTGAGAGCCTCTTCTTGTAAGAATAAAAATTCTTAAGCGAAATGATTGATTTTTTTGAATTTTGATGGTAATGTTATTTTCAATAAAATCCTCTTTCTAAGTATTGTTCTTTGCTTTTTTATAAAGCAATGTATTTTTTGTTGGATTTAAAAGTACTCAACTTTTATGCTCATTCAATTAGTAAAATATACTTGGTTAAAGAACTATTCAACCCTCAGGTTTATAGCCTGTTTTCCGATGCATTTGTTGGTCATAAAGGGAGTAAACTAAGATATGGCATCCCAACACGGAACATCCTCCAAGGCTAAAGGTTTTACAACTTCTGAATATATCGTCTATCCAACCCATGGTGTGGGGCAAATCATAGCAATTGAAGATCAGGAAGTTGCAGGACATAAATTAAAACTTTTTGTTATCCATTTTGCGAAAGATAAAATGGATGTTAAGGTCCCCATTGCAAAAGCTATTTCCGTTGGAATGCGCAAATTGTCTGCTGTTGATTCTGTTGAACGTGCATTAAAAATCCTACATGGAAAAGCTCGTATTAAACGCACCATGTGGTCGCGTCGCGCCCAAGAATATGATGCTAAAATCAATTCTGGAGACCTTATTTCTATTGCTGAAGTGGTGCGTGATCTTTTTCGCTCTAATCTACAGCCTGAACAATCTTACTCTGAACGTCAACTTTATACTGCTGCACTTGAAAGAATGGCGCGTGAGATCGCTGTTATCAATAGTCTTTCTGAAACAGAAGCCATCAATCTCATAGAAATGCATCTCTCAAACAAACCAAAGCGTGAGTTTAAAACGAAAAGAGATGAAGCAGCGACAAGTGATGAAGCTGTTTATGCTGCGTAACAAATAACTTTTCTATAAAATAAAACCGGCAACATGCCGGTTTTTTTATATCATAAAGCTTTTTGTGAAGAAACAATTCGACAAAAAATCCACCGAATATTCCCATCTTAATACTCTATTGCTGAAATAAGCAGGTATCTAAGTGTTATTAGACTTTCAAACGGTCAAGAAAAATTAAGATCTTAATTTTTCTTGCATCTTTTCGCATTACACCTTCAACTTATTTTTTAGAAAGAGGTCTTCTACAAAGCGCGACTATTCAGTACAAAAGAAGATTTAACGCTTTCCTCGCAAATACGGCTCACTACAGAAAAAGCACAGAGAAATAAACAACTTATCTCTCAAGATAGCAAGAAAAGCTCACTTTAACCGCACAAAAAAAACTTTGTATTTGAAGTTTCCCATAAAGAAAAACAAGCAAAAATTATATACGACTCACACACACACTGACCATGCGTATAAGATGGATTTTATCGCTTCATAAAAAGATAAAATGCTCAATCTTTAGGAGTCAAAACGACACGACCGCGATACATCCCTGTTTTTAAATCAATATGATGAGGGCGACGCAATTCACCAGAAATTTTATCCTCGATATAAGTTGGCACCTTAAGGGCATCAGCCGACCGGCGCATACCCCGCTTCGATGGAGAGGTTTTTCGTTTAGGTACAGCCATAAAGAGATACTCCAAATCCATTAAAACAGAAAAAGCAATGCCAAAAATGACAATGCTTTTATCAAAAACACTATGAAATTTGAGAATCTTATACACTGATTAAATAAAAGAGGCAATGTCAAAATGACAATACGATAACCACAATGACCAAAATTTATGTGAGAAGCTACACGAGCATGATCCAGACTTGAAAATTTTATCAACTGATTAAAAGTCTCTCATGCAATTTTTGTTTGGCTTTCACACAGACTCTCGCATAAAGTGGAAATAAGAAGCAAAAGGGCAATTGATTTTTTCATAAATGTTGAAGCAAATTGATCAAAAAAAGAAAAAGCAATGGCCATTTTTGTTAGTTCCAAGATTTTATCTTGCCAAACCAAAGGAAGCAAGAATGCACGAATTTACCATCCTTCTTGCAAAACACGGCCAAATCGTTGAAAGTCGGCTTAACACACTGCTCAGTGATCAACGGCAAAATGGTGAAATTTCCCGACCTGAGAAGTTGATGAAAGCCATGCGTTATGGTGTATTGAATGGTGGAAAACGTCTACGCCCTTTTCTTGTGCTTCAAAGCAGTGCCCTTTTTGATATTCCTACTGAACATGCTCTTGATGTTGCCTGTACCTTAGAGTGTATTCACTGTTATTCGCTTATTCATGATGATCTTCCCGCCATGGATAACGATATACTTCGCCGTGGACAACCCACCGTCCATAAAGCGTTTGATGAAGCAACAGCGATTCTGGCAGGCAATGCCCTTTTGACATTTGCCTTTGAAATCATTGCCCATAAAGCCCCCGCACTTTCTTCTGACAGTAGAATAAAGCTGATCACAGCACTTGCACAAGCATCAGGACTTGGTGGAATGATAGGCGGTCAAATGCTTGACATTGAAGCAGAAAAAAAACCGCAAGCAAGCAATGATATTATCACACTACAACGCATGAAAACTGCTGCTCTTATAAGCTTTGCTTGCCAAGCAGGAGCACTCATCGCCAATGCCTCGCCAGAATTGACAGAAAAACTAGCTGCTTTTGGAACCTATCTTGGTTTAGCCTTTCAATTAACGGATGATTTTCTTGATGTGACAGCTAACAGTGAAGTTCTTGGTAAAACTGCGGGCAAAGATGAATCTGCGCAAAAAGCCACTTTTGTTCGTCTTTATGGCATTAAAGAAACACAAAAAAAGCGCGATGAACTTATTGCGAAAGCAGAAACACTTCTTCTTCCTTTTGGCGCCAAAGCAAAACCACTCCTAGATGCTGCTCACTTTACTGCAACACGTAAAAATTAATGCCTCCATGCTCCCCACATCAAAACAAAGCATGAGAATAAAAACAAACAACCGTTTTTTGTTTGCTTTTAGAGATCACAATATCCCCTCCAACAAACCACCCACTTTAGTGTAACAGGCAAAAACTCAAAATTCACCAACACCATAATAAAAAACACATATGATTTATGGTTTTAGGAGCAAATTGAACTTGGAATAAATTCTGCTAACGCAGGTGATGTTATAATCTTCTGAGGAAATTGAAGCAGAAGCAGACGAATGGCGCTTAGAAATACAAAGTAAACGGGATAGATTAAATTTATGAAGCAAGTTTATACACGAATAACACGCATTGACCGCAAAAAGATAGGTGAATATAGAGCACAAGATAATTTTTCTGCCGCTTTAAAATTTGACAAATTTTTGTCTGAAAAAGAAGGGAAACTTGTTAAATTTTTCAATTCTTGATCATTTGGGACATCTTAAAAAGACATCTCGGCTTATTGTGTATTCAAATTATATCATGATGTATGATCTTTCAAATAACGCTGTGCGTATTTTGCATGTGCCTTATACAAAGCAAAAATTTCCATAGCCAACTGTTTGCACACTCTTTTATTTTTGCTCTTTCTTGTATGAAAAGATACTCCTTTAAAGCATAAAATTCTTATACTAATAAACAATGATATAATTCATGCGATAAAAGATCAGGCCTAAGGATTTTTAATCCAGTGGACAAACACGAATAATATGGCCGTCAGGATCTTTAATGAGGAAGGTACGTCCAAATAGGGTTCCTTCAAGACATTTATCTCAACGGTGGTTTGCTCTTGCAATTCCGCATAGAGTTTATCTACGTCTTCTCTAGTAGGCAACATAAAACCGATTTCTGAAAAACGCGGCACATTTTCCTCAGGCACATCGCCCCCAGACCAGAGAGCAAAGAGTGCATCACCCAAAGAAGCAAATGCAACATAGCGTGGCGAGATGGAGACAGGCTCTTTTTTGAAGATGAATTTGTAAAAAGCGGTAGAATGCTCTATATTTGATACGTATACCAACTGTAGGTTTTGGGGAACAGAATAAGTAGGAATATGACTCACGAATTCCTCCTATTTTAGTCGTTATCTTCTAACACTCTATAAAGAATATTCCAGCCAGAATTTGTGATGCTTTCGTTTGCGGTGTACTTTATTTATTTATATGTTTTTACTTGTTTATTGCTTGTTATGAACAGCTCTTAATAAAGGGCATCGGATGCTCACAAACATGGTGATAAGTTCGCTGCTAACACGTCTTCCCTAAGGATATTGTATGGTATAAGCGCACCCGATAAATGATGATTTTTTCAAGCTTGCCCAAAGCGCGTATGAATATAATCACTCAACAGTGCTTCAAATTCTTCCGCAATGTGATCACCGCGCAAAGTTTTTACCTTTTTCCCTTCGATAAAAACAGGAGCTGCTGGACTTTCACCCACTCCAGGCAATGAAATACCAATATCAGCATGTTTCGATTCTCCCGGTCCATTGACGATACATCCCATCACGGCAACTTTTAAACTTTCAACACCAGGGTATTTTTCACGCCAAACAGGCATATTTTTGTGTAAATCCGCTTCAATTTTTTGAGCCAATTGCTGAAACACCGTTGAGGTTGTACGACCACATCCAGGACAAGCAGCAACCACAGGCAAAAATTGCTGAAACCCCATAACTTGCAAAAGTTCTTGCCCCACCCTCACTTCTCGTGTCCGATCTCCACCAGGTTCAGGAGTTAAAGAAATACGGATCGTGTCACCAATTCCTTGCTGTAACAAAATTCCCAAAGCCACAGAAGAAGCAACAACACCCTTTGTTCCCATTCCTGCTTCGGTCAATCCCAAATGGAGCGCATAATCACAACGCCTTGCTAAACTGCTATAGACAGCAATAAGATCTTGCACATCACTCACCTTAGCAGAAAGAATAATTTTATCACGCCCAAGCCCAAGCTCTTCCGCGAAAGCCGCCGAAAGTAAAGCCGACTGAACAACCGTTTCCCGCATCACCTCAGCAACAGAGATGGGGTTTTCCTGTCTTGCATTTTCATCCATAAGCTGTGTCAACAAGGCATTATCAAGAGACCCCCAATTCACCCCAATACGAATAGCTTTACCATAGCGGCAAGCAATCTCGATAATTTCTGCAAACTGGCGATCCTTCTTTGCACCAAATCCGACATTTCCAGGATTAATCCGATATTTTGCCAGCGCCTCGCCACACGCAGGATGTTCTAATAAAAGCTTATGCCCAATATAATGAAAATCCCCCACCAATGGTACAAAAAAGCCCAATCGCTCCAATCGCTCGCGTATTTTAGGCACAGCAGCAGCAGCTTCATCACGATCAACGGTGATACGCACCAATCGGGAACCAGCTTGCCAAAGAGCAGCAACTTGTGCCACGGTTGCATCAACATCGGCAGTATCAGTATTGGTCATTGACTGAACAACGATCGGATGATAACCACCAACCATCACATCGCCAACGGCAACAGCAACAGACCGGCGACGCTCAAGAGGTTTAGATAAAAAATACGCAGTGCTCATCAAATTCTCAAATTTTCAAAATCTAGCGCTTATTGACCATTATTTTGTTGACTCGTTTCCACTCCTATAAGGACGAGAATCTCTTCAAATTACCAACCTTATCGCAAATACGGCTCTTTCAAGGAGCTCTCACCTCATCATCACTTCTGTAATTTATTTGATAACTGTCATTTACTTCATGCAATCATTGGATAAAGCTTATCCTAAATATCCCATTCAATTTTATACTTGGTTCATTCAAAAAAAACTGAAATCAAACAAAGACACAGCCATATGCTTAATGCTTATCCATCTCATCTTCCCCTTAAAAGACAATCTTTTACAGCACAACAAATAATGCTTACCGCAATATAATGTAAAAAGACACCGTCTCATTATAACAAAAGCACTTGCCTTCTTGCATAAACGACAAAGAACACTTTCAATGCAACTTTTCAATTTTCAAGCCGTTATAGCAAAGCCTCAAACATAATTCCAATATTTATAAAACAATATAATATATGAAGGAGTCAAAAAATGTGCCTATTTTCAACCCACGCTAAAAATGCCAAAATTAAAAAACGCATTGCACAATTTAAAAGCGAACTTACCCCGATCAGCCAATGGGGTTCTCATAATAACCGCTTTGAAAATATCTCTGATATACTTGAAACATGGAAACAAAAAGGCCGTCACGCGCTTGACCATCTCAATGAGCACGCTACAGAATTGAAGAAAAAAGTAACAGAACACCCTAAAACAACCCTCGCCTTAGCTGCAGGATTAGCTTTAGCTAGCTTTTTGCTGATACGCAAAAACTAAAAACACAACCAGCCTTTTTAATATATCCCACCCTTTTTAATGCCTGCTTTATATCGGGCATTTTCTCTATTTTAAAAACCATAACCCTAAAAAACGTGATACAACACCATAACCACCTCGATCAATTGCAGGCGCGCCTCCTAATGGATGAGAGATCTCACACACTACCTGATAACAAATTGTTTTCTCGAACAGATGAAGAAGCTTATATCAACATGCTGAAGTATAATATTTTATACCAGCGAAGATATAAAATTAGCGAGATGCATCATAACAAACCAAAAAAAATCCTCCAAAGTGAATGTCCACTTGCTATAAGAAAAAGGTATAAAAATCAAACTCAAAAGACCCAAAGTCCTACCCTCCAGAATTGGCACGCTGTAAAGTATCTACATATGTAACAACAGACATACCAGGAATGAGCTTTTCAACTCCCTCCTGTCCAGGATCTATTGCAATACGCACGGAAATACGTTGAGCAATTTTAATAAAATTGCCAATAGTCGTATCCGTTTTCAACAAAGAAAATTCTGAACCTGTCGCAGGTGCAAAACGAACTACACGCCCTTTTAATTTCTTATTATTCAATGCGTCAACAGAAAAAATAACCGGTTGTCCGACCCGCATCTGAGAAAGTTGTGTTTCCTTATAATTGGCAATAATCCAAATATTATCAGAAATAACCGAAACCAATTGTGCTCCCGGCAAAACATATTGTCCTACCCTAGCGCCAACCAAGCCAACATAGCCTGTTTTAGGTGATAAAATTTTGGTATGATCGAGATTGATTTTAGCCAATTCAACACCCACCTTTGCGCTTGTCACTTCTGACTGTAAACTTTGCCGTTCAAGATCCAACTGTTTTTGCAATTGGCGTTTTGTTTCAAGTGCCGCCAACAATTGCGAAAGAGGACGAGAAACCGTATTGGCAGCTTCACCAAAGCCCAGCTTTTTGTTTCCAGGCAGAACATTGGAAAATGCTTTTGAGCGCGCTAATTCTGCCTCTGCAGCATTCACTTCTCCCTGTAAAATCTGAGCCTGCAACAAAACACTTGCAAGTTTTGCATTTTTTGAATCAAGAACAGCCTGTGCTCGTGCCAACTGTTGGCGAAACAGAGCATCATCGAGTTCAAAGAGCAGCATTCCTTTTTCAACGCGTTGATAATCTTGCACATAAATCCGTGAAACCACGCCTGAAATTCGCGAACTGACCAGAGTTACATTGCCCTTAACGGAAGCATTATCGGTTATTTGAATGGTACTAACAAAAGGAGGTAATCTCCACGCCCATAAAATCAGCAAAATACCAGTAATACCTGCAAGGAATGCAATAAGCGTTGCTTTTGATCGTAATGCTTTTATCAATTTTTGCACCTCTTTTCACGAACATGAGATTGCTTTTTGAATGTATGAGAAGAACATAACTTTATAAATATTTTGACAAGAAAAATGGCAAAAACAACCGTAGAAATATAAAAATACAGCCGAAAGACGTCACCATAAGCAAAAATATTTGCCGTTAATTTAAATTTTTTAATCAAGCCAGATGTACCTTGCTCATCCGCCAAAAATTGAGAAATAGAAACACCATAGTGAGAAGAAAATAAGGTATTGACCTCCCCTGAAATAAGCGGATCGATCACAACAATATTTTGTGTTAAAGACTCAAAGTTTTTATGAGCGAAAAAAAACTGCAAGCTACCAAAACAAGCTGCCCCCATTAATCCACCTGTCACTTGCGTCAACAAAAAGACAGCAATAAAACTTAAGACATAACGTGGTCCTCTCTCACCGGATATAACAAATCCTCTACAAAGAGCAGGCGGTAAAAAAAGTGCATAACTAAAACTCACCAAACCTTGACTAAACATCATATCTTGAGGCTGCGTTAAATGGTTCACATGACTGCCTAAATACGCCCCAAGCGCCAAACAACCTAGCGAGACAAGATAAAAATAATCCTCACGCCCCACACGTAAAAAAAACACACAAACTGCTCCGCCTAAAAGAGTCCCCACTATAATGGCAAAATACATAGGTGCCATTTCACGATTTAATAAACCAAAAAGATTAAAAAAACCTACTGCTAAAGTTGACCGTTCTAATAAAAAAACATGAAAGATCAATAAAATGAGAACAGATTGCACCATTTCTTTACTAAAAAGCCAACGTAAATCAATCAACGGCTTTTCTCTATTAAGTTCAATAATAATGGCGATAGTCAAAGAAGCAACAGCAAGGGCCAATCCCCAACCAATCCATGGCGCTTCATACCACCAATATAATATACCAACAGACATAATCACTGCATTAAGTCCAAGGCCCAGTGCAATCAAACCATAGCTTAGCCAATCCAATTTCTGAATGGCCTTATTGCGTACCACAGGAGTGAGCGGAAGAGCATAGATACATCCCAAACTGATAAGAACCAACCCCATTTCCAATGCTGAAAGACTTGAAAATCCTCCACTTTCCAATAAACCTGGCGAGATCAAGCGTGATAAAGGTGCTGCTAGGGCTGCATTCATATAATTTAAACTCAGAGCAACAGTAAACTTTTTTGCTGGAGCAAAAGCCTCCATCATATAAAGCAGTGCGAGCGAAGCCATGGGTGCTGCAGCAATCCCAGCAAAGAAGCGAATGATCAAAGCAGAACGCAAATCCGTGACAAAGAGCTGCAAAACACAAACCAAAACGAAGCCTAAGATTGATAATTCAGCAAAAGCACGAAGCCCAAACTGGTAGCGGATTTTGATCAACATAATGGCAACACTCACATTAGGTGCCATATAGGCAGCAACTAACCATGTTGTTTCGGTTAAAGTTGCGTGAAAACCACCCGTGAGATGAACAATGTTAGACTGAACAACATTTGCCCCTAAGCCATAAGCCCACTGCAAAATAAAAGAGGCAAAAATATAGACAAAACATTTTGGCAAAGGTCCTGCAAAAATACGCCCAGGATGGGGAAAAGGTTTTCCTCCTCTTTTAGCAGACATAACCGTACTCTTTTTTCCGCCCATGTCGCTTTATTCCTGCATAACCCTTTACGCCTCGCTTACCCCAAGACCAGCAGTTGTTAATTGATGAAAAAACATCTCGACCTTATGATTTTCCTCATCACTTGTCCCTTCTGCAAAACTTGCTCGCATTTGCAAAATTTTCTGCTCCAACGCCTCAAAAGAAAGCTGTTCCACAGCCACAACATGTTCGACCAAAAGAGAGCATTTTAAAGCAGTAATATTCGCAACACCACCACAAACAGCAAAAAGCTTTTCCCCTGAAGAAGTATGAATACGAACACTGCCTAATACAATACTTGCCACCAGCGGTGCATGATGTGCCATCACTGTCACAGCACCCGACGCTGAAGGAAGAACAACGGAGGCCACCTGCTCTGAAAAGACAATTTTTTCAGGTGACACCAGTTCAAATAAAAAATGCTCTTCTCTATTGTGTTCCACAAAAATCTCCACGAGGCTGTATAAGACTTCTTGCTGTGTTTACTTAACAACAAGCACTCATTGACGGATATCTTCTTATGAAGAAGCCTCTGCAATGAGACGCTTTCCTTTTTCAATGGCTTCATCAATCGAACCAACCATATAAAAAGCAGCTTCTGGCAAATCATCATAATCACCAGCACAAAGCCCTTTAAAGCCCTTAATTGTTTCTTCTAAAGGGACAAGTTTACCTGGTGAGCCAGTAAAAGCTTCAGCCACATGGAAAGGTTGCGAGAGGAAACGTTCAATTTTACGCGCTCGTCCCACCAACAACTTATCATCTTCAGAAAGTTCATCCATTCCAAGAATAGCAATAATATCTTGCAGTGCTCTATAGCGTTGCAAAATGGTTTGCACTTGACAAGCCACATTATAATGCTCCTCACCCACAACCAATGGATCGAGCATACGTGAGAAAGAATCAAGCGGATCAACCGCCGGATAAATTCCTTTTTCTGCAATCGAGCGCGAGAGAACGGTCGTTGCATCCAAATGGGCAAAAGATGTTGCAGGAGCGGGATCGGTCAAGTCGTCGGCTGGAACATAAATTGCCTGAACGGAGGTAATAGAGCCAGTTTTCGTACTAGTAATACGCTCTTGCAAAGCCCC
Organism: Bartonella acomydis; assembly: GCF_039543025.1. Taxonomy (NCBI): domain Bacteria; kingdom Pseudomonadati; phylum Pseudomonadota; class Alphaproteobacteria; order Hyphomicrobiales; family Bartonellaceae; genus Bartonella; species Bartonella acomydis. The sequence continues at coordinate 75,010 of NZ_BAABIY010000012.1, forward strand.
CATATCGGTTGCCAAAGTTGGCTGATACCCCACAGCAGAAGGTATACGCCCCAAAAGAGCAGACACTTCAGCCCCAGCTTGGGTAAAACGGAAAATATTATCCACGAAAAAGAGAACATCTTGCCCCTCATCGCGGAAACTTTCTGCAATGGTCAATCCTGAAAGCGCCACGCGGGCACGGGCTCCTGGTGGTTCATTCATTTGCCCATAAACGAGTGCACATTTTGAACCTTCTGTTGAACCATTATTTTCTTTTGGATTCACATTCACACGGCTTTCGATCATTTCATAGTAGAGATCATTTCCTTCACGTGTGCGTTCCCCAACACCAGCAAACACGGAATAACCCCCATGTGCTTTTGCAATGTTGTTGATAAGCTCCATAATAAGCACGGTTTTACCAACACCAGCACCACCAAACAAACCAATTTTACCGCCTTTAGAATAAGGTGCTAACAAATCAACAACTTTAATACCAGTGACAAGAATTTCTGACACGGTTGATTGTTCGACATATTCAGGAGCATCTTGGTGAATAGAACGCATTTTGGTTGTTGCAATCGGTCCCACATTATCAACAGGTTCCCCAATCACATTCATAATACGTCCAAGTGTTGCTTCGCCCACGGGCACACGAATCTGTGTTCCTGTATCAAACACCTTTTGACCACGCACAAGCCCATCGGTTGTGTCCATAGCAATGGTACGCACAGTATTTTCACCCAAATGCTGAGCAACTTCTAAAACCAATCGATTGCCTAAATTGTCGGTTTCCAATGCATTCAGAATATTTGGCAAAGCACCTTCAAATTGCACATCAACAACAGCACCAATAACCTGTTTGATCTCACCCACAGCACCTTTTGCATAGCCATTTTCTTTTGCAGGGGTAATTTCAGAAGAACTTCGCACAGATTTAGAGGAATCCTTTGTGCTCACTTGAGATTTCGAGGCGGCTTTTTTCACGCCTGAACGAGCAACTGGTTTCTTTTTTTCAACTTTTGCTGCTTCCTTACTTGACGTCACTGCTTTTACCATCAATCTTTACCTTTTCAATTTACAGCGCTTCAGCGCCCGCAATAATTTCGATCAATTCTGTCGTGATCTGCGCCTGACGCTGACGATTATAAGCCACCGTCAATTTATTAATCATTTCACCTGCATTGCGCGACGCATTGTCCATAGCCGTCATCTTTGCGCCCATTTCACCAGCGACATTTTCCAGCAAAGCGCGAAAGATTTGCACCGAAAGATTGCGCGGCACAAGCTCATCCAAAAGAGAAACCGCATCGGGTTCATACTCATAAACAATTGATTGTGAAGCTTCGTTTTTATTTGTTTTTCCCACCACATCACTTTGCTCCACCACCTCCTTTGGAGAAAGCGTTGGAATTAAACAAAAAGCTACTGGACGCTGATTAATCACTGAAACAAATTCAGAATAAAATAGTGTACAGACATCAAATATCCCCTCATTAAACAAATCAATGATTCGCTGACTAATCATTGCTGCCTCAGAAAAACCGATACGCTTTACAGCATGCAAATCAATGTGATCAATCATGAATTCTTTGTAATCACGCGATAAAATATCAGCGCCTTTTTTACCCACGGTCAAAATTTTAACGATTTTACCAACGGCAAGCAGTGCCTTAATCTGTTCACGGGCACGGCGTGCAATCTGCACATTAAAAGCGCCACAAAGCCCGCGCTCAGCAGTACAAACCACCAAAAGATGAATATCATCGCGCCCTGTTCCTCGCATAAGAGGCGGAGCATCAATACCATCAACATCCCCAGCAACACTTTTTAAAATATCAGCCATGCCCTGTGCATAGGGACGTGCAGAGCGAGCAGCCTCTTGTGCACGGTGCAACCTTGCCGCTGCAACCATTTGCATGGCTTTGGTAATCTTTTGTGTTGCCTTAACCGAGGCGATACGGTCTCTAAGATCCTTCAACGAAGCCATTTAAGCATTCCATCACTTCATCACGAGAAATTTTTCGCATAAGATTTAAGAACAGTAAACAACTTATCCTTCAACTCATCGGTTAGCTGTTTTTGCTCAGCAATTGCCTTTAAGAGATCTTGGTAATCACTGCGTAAAAGTGTTAACAATCCCTGTTCAAAGCGCGCGACATCAGCAACAGCCAAAGAATCAAGATAACCATTGACCCCAGCAAAAATGACAACAATCTGCTCTTCTGTTTTCAGAGGAGAAAATTGTGGTTGCTTTAAAAGCTCAGTCAAACGTGCACCACGATTTAAAAGACGCTGTGTTGAAGCATCCAAATCGGAACCAAACTGTGCAAAAGCAGCCATTTCGCGATATTGTGCCAATTCCCCTTTGATCGAACCAGCAACTTGCTTCATCGCTTTAATTTGTGCAGCAGAACCAACACGCGATACGGAAAGACCAACATTTACAGCAGGACGAATACCTTGATAGAACAAATTAGTTTCCAAGAAAATCTGTCCATCAGTAATGGAAATCACATTTGTCGGAATATAAGCAGAAACATCATTTGCTTGTGTTTCAATGACAGGCAAAGCTGTCAAAGACCCAGAACCATTTTCTGCATTAAGCTTCGCAGCTCTCTCTAAGAGACGCGAATGAAGATAAAAGACATCACCAGGATAAGCTTCACGCCCGGGGGGACGACGAAGCAAAAGAGACATTTGACGATAAGCCACCGCCTGTTTTGAGAGATCATCATAACCGATCAAAGCATGCTGCCCATTGTCACGGAAATATTCTCCCATAGCACATCCAGCAAGAGGTGCAATAAATTGTAAGGGAGCAGGATCAGAAGCGGTCGCCGCAACAATAATGGAATATTCAAGAGCTCCGCGTTCTTCTAGAACTTTTACGAATTGTGCCACTGTTGAACGTTTTTGACCGATAGCCACATAAATACAATAGACTTTGTCCTGTTCGCTCCCAGATTTTTTTTCATGGAAAGGCTTTTGGTTTAAAAAGGTATCGAGCAAAATTGCTGTTTTTCCTGTCTGGCGATCACCGATCACCAACTCACGCTGTCCCCGTCCAATGGGAATGAGAGCATCAATAGCTTTCAATCCAGTTGACATTGGTTCATGCACGGATTGACGTGGAATAATTCCCGGAGCCTTAACATCAACACGACGGCGCTCTGTTGCCTTAAGAGGCCCCTTACCATCTATAGGATTTCCCAGTGCATCGACAACACGCCCAAGCAAAGCTGGTCCCACAGGAACATCGACGATAGCGCCTAACCGTTTAACGGTATCACCTTCGCGAATATCCCGATCAGAGCCAAAGATCACCACGCCGACATTATCGACTTCCAAATTGAGAGCCATACCGTGCACGCCATTTGAAAAGGCAACCATTTCACCAGCTTGGACATGATCCAAACCATAAACACGGGCAATACCGTCTCCCACAGAGAGGACCCAACCAATTTCTGAAACTTCAGCCTTTTGGTCAAAGTCTCTGATTTGTTCTTTTAAAATTTTTGAAATTTCAGATGGTCTAATATCCATCAGCTGACCTCTTTTTTCAATGCAAGCTTAAGTGAAGATAATTTTGTTAAAAGAGACGTATCAATCTGAGACGCTCCCATACGAACGATTAATCCACCAAGAAGTGTTGGATCAACAAGGATATGTAGCAAAATTTTTCCCTCAACAACACCTTCCAAAGCCACGCGCAACTTTTGTTCCTGTTGAGGGCTTAAGGGACGCGCAGCAACAATCTGCGCTGAAATTTCTCTACGAGAGAGAGCGACACGCCGCTGGAAAGCATGTAAAATACCAGACAAAGCACAAAGCCGACGGTTAAGTGCAATAACGCACAAAAAATTACCAACAATTTGGCCAGCATTCTTATCAGCAAATTTTATGGTCTCGCAAACAGAACGCATCACTTTGACCTGTTCTTTTACTGAAAAAAATGGGCTATGGACAAAACGTTTTAGATCTTCATTTTTATCCAAGACAAACAAAAACAATGCCACTGCTTTTTCAACCTTTTCAACGTTGCCTGCCTCTTTAACGAAGTCAAAAAGTGCTTGTGCATAACGTTGATCTACCAATGGCAGCGGTATAAGAGAAAATGAATCCGACACGAAATACCGCCTCTTTCCCTTGAGCGACTCTCTGATAATTACCAGATGAAATAAAACAGACATTCCAAATTTTAAGAATCTCTCTCTTAAAACCCAGAACGAAAAACTTTTGGGGTTCTAGCATAGACATCACCGACTCGCAACACCACAAACCTACGCTTTCTGAAAATTTTAACGAAAATACTCAAAATATTTTTAAACAAAGATTTTTCAAAGAACCATCCGTTTTTCTATGTTTCCTTTTGACATTGTCTGATAGATTTTTCAAGTTTTTTCTTTTCTTCATGAAACTGATGTGTAAGCAAACTGAAAAAACTCATTGTCTGTTTATGAAGCTGCTCTTTTGCGCGGTTTTTCTATTACCGCTACAGAAAAAATATGTTATTTCAAACTGATACGCAAACAATAAAAATGACATTCACCTTAAAAGAAGAAAGTGGCTTTCCCTCTTTTAGAGAACATCTCACCAAATATATTTCCTTAATTAAAATACATTTTTAAAGCAAATTCCCCCATTCTAAACCGCTCTCCATTTTTTACAGCGTTTTTAAAGAAAACTTTGCGGATCAATATCGATTTGAACGCGAACAAAACTAGGCATTTTAGGGGCATTGGCAAGCATCGCACGAATAAAGCCTTGTATATCAAAAGAACGTTGCCCCTGTAATAAAAGCCGAAAACGATAACGCCCCCGAATAAGAGCCAATGGTGCCTCTGCTGGCCCCATAACCGAGACATTTTTCACTCTTGGTGCAATTTGGCGTAATGCTCGTGCATAATGTTCTGCTGCCTGGCGTTTTTCTGAAGACACAATCAAAGAGGCAAGCCGCCCATAGGGAGGCAAATGATACTGTTGACGCATCGCAATCTCATGCGCATAAAAATCTTTCCCTTTTTGTGAAAGGAGGGCTTTGATTACGGGATGATCGGGTTGATAGGTCTGCAAAAGTCCTAAACTTTCTATTCCCATTCGCCCTGCCCTACCAGTTACCTGTGAGAGAAGCTGGAAGGTACGTTCACTCGCACGTAAATCGGCATTGGCAAGACCAAGATCAGCATCAATGACCCCCACCAGAGATAACCCAGGGAAATGATGTCCTTTAGCGACCAATTGTGTCCCAATAATAATGTCAACATCACCATTGGCGATTGCTTGCAATTCACTACGCAACTGACCAATCCCGCCTTTCAGATCCGTTGAAAGAATCAATGACCGTGCCTGTGGAAAAAGCATGCCTATTTCTTCGGCAATTCTTTCCACACCAGGTCCACAAGCGACAAGATGATCTAATGTGCCACATTCAGGGCAGGCTTCTGGAAGCGGTTGATGATACCCGCAATGATGGCATTTAAGCTGTCCTTGTGCACGATGCTCCACCAACCAACTCGAACAATCGCCACAATGAAAGCGATGTCCGCAAACGCGGCACAAAGTTAAAGGTGCATAACCGCGACGATTAAGAAAAAGCAGTGCCTGTTCACCTTTCTCAAGCGTTTGTTCTAAAGCTCTCTCAAGAACAGAGGAAATAAAACGCCCCTTTTCTACACCGCCTTTACGCATATCAACCACGCGTAACTGTGGAAGTGCAGCCGCTTGAAAGCGCGATGGCAAATGCACTTTTTGATAACGTCCCCATAAAACATTTGCCTGACTTTCAATCGAAGGTGTTGCTGAGGATAAAATAACAGGAAAATTCTCAAAAGAGCCCCGTGCCACCGCCATATCACGCGCATGATAAAAAACCCGTTCTTCTTGTTTATAAGCAGCGTCATGTTCTTCATCAACCACAATCAACCCAAGCGCATGAAAGGGTAGAAAAAGTGCCGAACGTGCTCCAGCAACAACGCGCACACGCCCCTCTGCCACCTGCCGCCATACGCGTTCCCGACGACGCGGTGCCAAATCAGAATGCCATTCCGCCGCGGCTGTTCCAAAGCGTGCATGAAAGCGATCTAAGAATTGTTGTGTTAAAGCAATTTCAGGCAATAAAATCAAAACTTGACGACCATCTGTCAATGCTTGGGCAACCGCTTCAAAATAAACTTCTGTTTTTCCTGACCCCGTCACACCATCCAGCAAAAAAACCTGAAACTGAGAAGACAAAACCCCCTCCCGCAACAAACGCGCTGCTTCACTTTGTGCTCCCTCCAATTGAGGAGGACAAAAATCAGGATTGGGCTGCCCCACAAGCGCTGGTGGTGGTACCATAACCTCTTCAAAAATCCCAAGTGCTTTTAAGCCTTCAACAACAGAAACAGAAGTTCCTGCCGCATGTGCCAGCCCAGAGCGTGTCCAAACCTCCCCACCACGTATCAACTCTAAAACCCGTGATCGTGCTGGTGTTAAACGCTCCACCTCTCCCCCACAATAGCGCAAGCCCTGGAGTTGTGCTTCTGGTTCTAAAGCTGCCGGCACCCCTAAAACCAATCGTGCAACAAGACCAACAGGGGTTATCGTATACCGGCTGACAAACCGCAAGAATGTGATCATCTCTGCTTTTAACGGTGGACAATCAAAAACATGAAGCAGAGAACGTAATTTTTTACCCACCTCAGATTTTAGTTTTTGCCCATCTTTTGTGGTCTCCTCCCCCACATCAACGACAAGACCACAAACTTGGCGCCCCATCACTGGAACACGGACAAAAGATCCAACCTCACACGCCATAGAAGAGGGAACTTCATAACTATAAGCATGTGCAATAGGGAGAGGCACCCATACTGCAACAATTTTTTTCTCCCTTACATCCTCTGTTACATTTGGCTTCATCTTTTGTCTCAAATTTGATATGAACCTTTTATACCACCAACATCTTTACCGCAGATCTTTTTATCAAGAATCTTTTTTGGGTCTTACTATTCCAGCTCTACCAATCACCCCTTACATCCATTATCAAATCATAAAAAGAATCCAAACTTCTACAAAGAATTATGCCTCCTCCATAGCAGAGAAAAAACCAAGAACAATAAGCACATTCACACCCTCCCGCAAAAACACCCCCCAGCAAACTTTTATAAATCCAGTTTTCTCAATTTTCATATTTTCGCAACCAGTCTTTTGATAAGGATAAAGAAAATGCTTGATCCAACTTCTTTCACTTTTAAGTCTCTTTTCTAAACTTTTTTACACATTCCCATTATTGACAAACACATCAAAGAACCAACTTCACACTCTATAAAATGGAGCTCTATAATGATAGAGTATTCCATATGAAGATACTGGGCGCTAGCAGCCATTCCCCGCATTTATTCCCTCTTTTTTATTGTTCTCTTCACTTGTTTTCCCCCTTTACTTGCTTTTCTTTGCCCCCTTGCCAATTTATCTCATTCTGTAAGATTGCCATGCACCCTCTTGCTTTTGCCACAAACAATAGCGCATAACAAAAATAGCTTACAACATGAGAGGCTTACAATAAAAGCACAACCAGGGAGATGGGATATGAAATTTTTTGTGGATAGCGCCAATATTGAAGAAATCCAAGAATTACAAAACTTAAATCTCGTTGATGGTGTAACCACCAATCCCTCACTCATCTTAAAATCAGGACGCAATATTCTTGAAGTGACAAAAGAAATTTGTGGCCTTGTCAATGGACCTGTTTCTGCTGAAGTTGCAGCAACAAACTTTGAAGATATGATGAAAGAAGCGGCTGTTCTAGCAAAAATTGCTGACAATATTTGCATCAAACTTCCCTTAACATTTGATGGATTGAAAGCCTGTAGCGCTCTGACAGCACAAGGATTAAAGACCAATCTCACCCTCTGCTTTTCTGCCAATCAAGCCTTACTTGCTGCCAAAGCAGGTGCAACATTTGTTTCACCATTTGTTGGCAGAATCGACGATTGCGGAAGTGACGGCATTGCATTGCTGCATGAAATTCGCACAATTTATGATAACTACAGCTTTACAACGCAAATTTTGGCAGCTTCCATCCGCACCGTTAATCATGTCAAAGAAGCAGCATTAAGTGGTGCAGATATTGCAACCATTCCACCAGCCATCTTAAAAACGCTGGTGGGACACCCGCTAACCGATAAAGGGTTACGAATCTTCCTTGAGGATTGGAAAAAAACCGGACAACATATCGCTTAATGTTTTGCCAAATCTCTTGAAAGCAACATGAGAATCTGTTCCGCTAATTCCTCAGCCACACGCTTTCTCGCATTTTCTTCGGCTTGCATTGTTGCATATTCTTGGCGCAGCCGTTCAAAAGATGCACTTATAGTTCCCATACCCTCGGCAATAGGCATATTTTTCATATCCTGCAAGATATAAGAAGCTTTCCCCACAACAGTTCCAACAGAAGGCCGCCCCTCCTTTTTTCTATCGCGATCAACCTCTATCTGTACAGATTTCCTTGTAAACAGAGATGTTTGCAATATTAATTGATAAGCTGGAGCAGAAGGTTTACTGCCATTTTCATAAAGAAGAAACAACAGATGATTACGCACCATTTGCCCAAAACGATCTGAAGATTCTGCAATGACAATGCTTGCCAGCTTTTCGGAAAGCCCTAACGATTCTTGTTCTGCAAAGCGATGAGAAGAAACAGAACCCACAGAACCTATTTTTGTCGAAATTTGCGAGACGTCACGATAAAGTGGTTCAATCTTGCACCCACACAGGAAGGTTAACAAACCCGCAAACCCTACAAGCAGAAAATTTTTAAAGCACGACATTCACAATCCTCTGTGGAACAATAATCATTTTTTTCACCGATTTTTCGCCCAAATGCGCTTTGACAAAGTCAAGCGCCAAAACCGCTTCTTCAATCATCGCTACAGTCGCTGTTGCTGCCACAGAGACCTCACCGCGTTTTTTACCATTAATCTGTACCGGCAAACTATAGCATTGTGCAACGGTTAATGCGGGATCATAAATGGGCCAAGCCAATTCAGACATTAAAGTTTTCTCCCCTAAAGCAGCATGGCATTCTTCGGCTAAATGCGGCATAATAGGTGCAATCATAACAAGGAAAAAATCCACTGCTTGACGCAAAGCCGCCTTCATCTCATCCTCCACATCTGCCACCTTATTTAACAAAGGTGCCATAATATTCAAGAATTCATAAAGACGTGCGATTGCACGATTAAAAGCAAATTTTTCCAAATCATCTTCCACGGCACAGAGTGTGCGATGCGCAGCCTTTGACAGTTCTAAAGCTTCCCCTTGGTGCCCAGCACGCGGTGTCACTTCTCGTAAGAACGGAGCACTCAAAGCCACATGGCGCCAAACGCGTTGCACAAACCGATGCGCTCCTTCAACACCTGCTTCTGTCCAGATGACATCCCGCTCAGGAGGAGAATCGGACAACACAAACCAGCGCACAGTATCAGCGCCATAGGATGCAATAATATCATCAGGATCAACGACATTTTTTTTTGATTTGGACATTTTTTCAATCAAACCAATCGTCACTTCGCTTTGATCGGTTAATTTATAAGCTTGCCGTTTTCCATCCTTTTCAACAATAGTAATTTCTGCTGGAGAGACCCACCCCTTATCATCCCGATAAGTTTCATGCACCACCATACCTTGGGTAAATAGTCCCTTAAAAGGCTCATCAACCTTCACATAACCCAACAATTTCATGGCACGCATAAAAAAACGCGCATAGAGAAGATGAAGAATGGCATGCTCAATTCCACCAATATATTGTTGCACAGGCAACCATCGTGTTGTCGCTTGGCTATCGACGGGTTCCGCTGCAAAAGGAGCCGCAAAACGTGCATAATACCAAGAAGAGTCCACAAAGGTATCCATGGTATCGGTTTCGCGCTTGGCAGACTTTCCACAAACAGGACAAGCAACAACTTGCCACTTTTCATGGCGCACAAGAGGGTTTCCCGGCTGATCAAAAGTGACATCATCAGGCAACACAACGGGTAAATCCCCCCGCGGAACAGGCACCACGCCACAAGATGTACAATGGATCATAGGGATCGGACACCCCCAATAGCGTTGACGTGAAATCCCCCAATCACGCAAACGAAATTGCACTGTTTTTTTCCCCTGTGGCTGCCCATGAAGCATTTGCGTCTCAAGCCGTTTGGCTGCTTCTTCAAAAGCTTGTTGAGGTGTCAAACCATCCAAAAAGCTGGAATTGATCATCATCCCATCACCAACATAAGCCGTTTTAGCAATGATAAAATCGTCTTTCTCAACCGTGCAAGGCAAAACCACAGGACGCACAGGAAGTTCATATTTACGCGCAAAATCCAAATCTCTTTGATCATGGGCAGGACAACCAAAAACAGCCCCCGTTCCATAATCCATCAACACAAAATTAGCGATATAAACGGGAATATGCACCGTTTCATCAAAGGGATGAAGTGCCACAAGCGATGTACAAAATCCTTGCTTTTCGGCAGTTTCAAGCGCCGCAGTTGTTGTTCCACCACTCCGACAACTTTCAACAAAAGTCTCCAACGCCTTATCTTTTTTTGCGAGAGATTGTGCAATAGGATGATCCACAGACAGTGCCAAAAAAGAAGCACCAAACAGCGTATCGGGCCTTGTTGAATAACAAACAACCTCATCAAAGGACTTATAAAGCTCATCGGCTCCCTCTTTTGGCTTCAAAGCCCAACGAATTAAGAGCCCCTGTGATTTACCAATCCAATTTTTTTGCATAATGCGGACTTTTTCGGGCCATTGTTCAAGCTCTTCAAGCCCTGCCAGTAAATCTTCACTAAAATCGCTAATTTTGAAAAACCACTGAGTCAATTCCCGCTGTTCAACCAACGCGCCAGAACGCCAACCCCGACCATCAACAACCTGCTCATTTGCCAAAACCGTATGATCAACGGGGTCCCAATTGACCTTAGCCACTTTGCGTGCCACCAATCCCTTTTGATAAAAATCAAGGAACAGCATTTGCTGGCGATGATAATAATTCACATCACAAGTAGCAAATTCCCGTGTCCAATCGAATGAGAGCCCTAATTGCTTTAATTGCCCACGCATCACAGCAATATTTTGATAAGTCCAAGTTTTGGGATGCACCTTATTTTGCATAGCAGCATTTTCAGCTGGCATACCAAAAGCATCCCACCCCATAGGATGAAGCACATTAAAGCCCTTTGCGCGTTTATAGCGCGCAACAACATCTCCCATGGCATAATTGCGCACATGCCCCATGTGAATCCGCCCAGAAGGATAAGGAAACATTTCCAAAACATAATATTTTTCACGACAATCTTCTTCCACAGTCTGAAAAATTTTCTTTTGATCCCAAATCGCTTGCCATTTTTGTTCACAGGCACGTGGATTATAGCGTTCACCTAACTTAGAATGTCCAATCGTCATTTCTATGATACTCTTTACAAAATCGAACTAAAAAACTGTTTTATTATGCTTGACCATGGATTAACCTCATCGTCAATATTTTCCATGAATATTTCACGAAGTATTTTACAAAGAATAACACAATCACTGAATAAAAATGGCAAAGTACAAAAAAATGAACACACACATCCCCCCACTTGAATCTTCCATTGCAGCATGGCAAAATCTACAAAAAGATATCACAGAAACGTGTAAAGACTATAATCGCCGCCCAGAAGAGGTGCAACTGATTGCTGTTTCAAAAACTGTTTCTGCAGAAGATATATGCCCTCTTTTACAAGCAGGTCAAACTGTCTTTGCAGAAAACCGCGTGCAAGAAGCAGCTGAAAAATGGCCCATCTTGCGTCAACAATTTGAAAATATTGAACTTCACCTCATTGGTCCCTTACAATCGAATAAAACAGCACAAGCAGTTAAAATTTTTGATGTCATTCAAACGGTTGATCGCGAAAAAATAGCCAAAAGTTTGAGCACAGAAATGCAAAAGCAACAAAAACATCTCCCCTGCTATGTTCAGGTTAATATTGGCTTAGAACCGCAAAAAACTGGCATTTCACCGCAAGAAGTGGTCCCTTTTGTTGCCCAATGTAAAAATCACTATGAGCTTGATATCATTGGCCTCATGGCCATCCCCCCCGTTGAGGAAAACCCCGGACCTTATTTCGCCCTATTAGCCAAACTAGCAAAACAAGCCGGTCTACCAAGGCTTTCCATGGGCATGTCCAATGATTTTAAAACAGCTCTACAATTTGGCTCGAATGTCCTTCGCATTGGCGCTGCTTTATTTGGAAACCGCCCTCTTTGATCACTTCACCACCCAAAGTACCCCAAAAAAGAAACCTTTATATATAAATAGGTGCGTTGCACATGAGTTAAAAAACTGTCGCGAATTTTCTCAACTTCTCCAACAATTATAAACCATTCGCCCACTTTCCAATGGCATAAAGCGGGTAAGAAAAGATTTTCTATACACTAAAAAGGATAAAATGCAGGCAACAATTGCCTAAAAAAAGCACTAACCTCAATACATGCATACAAACAATAACAACACAATGGAGTTCAACTATAGAGATATTTTTTGTTATTCTTGTAAATCACAAGAGAATACAAAACAAAAAACATTCGCGATAAAGCTCCTTCATCTTCGTTTTTTAGGTTATTTTAAATAATTCTCATTTTTTTATGTGCTTATAAAAAGTTCTAAATATAATACACTCTGGCGCATTAAGCCCCGCAAGAAGCATAAAATATTCTCTTCAATATGATCATATCAGATTTTAAAATTGACTATTCCAATCTTTGTCATTTAATCTACCCTCAAAATGAAAAGCTTACGGGGAAGTTTTGCCTAAAGGTACCATGGCTATTTTTCCTAAAATAAATGAAAAGAGGGAACTTATGTCTGAAAAAATCTATCCAATACCAGATGATATAAAAAAAAATGCTCTCATCAACGAGGAAACCTACCAACAATGGTATCAGGAAAGCATCAATGATCCAGAAAGTTTCTGGGCAAAACATGGTCAATGCATTGAATGGTTTAAACCTTTTACAAAAGTAAAAAATACTTCCTTTCATGATGATATATCGATTCAATGGTACGAAGATGGCATAACAAATGTTGCCTATAATTGCATTGATCGCCACCTGAAAATCCATGGAGACAAAATTGCCTTGATTTGGGAAGGAGATAATCCTTATCATAATAAAAAAATCACCTATAACGAACTTCATAAACATGTTTGCCGTTTTGCCCATATCTTAAAAAATCACGGCGTCAAAAAAGGTGACAAAGTCACCATTTATTTAACCATGATTCCCGAAGCAGCCTATGCCATGCTTGCTTGCGCCCGCATTGGTGCCATTCATTCAGTAATTTTTGCGGGCTTTTCGCCTGAAGCAATAGCAGGACGCCTTGTTGACTGTGAATCGACCTTTATCATTACCGCTGATTATGGTTTGCGTGGTGGCAAACGAATTCACTTAAAAGATAATGTTGACCATGCCATTGAGATTGCAGCCCGCCAGAATGTGCATGTGGACCAAGTCATGGTCATACGGCGCACCTGTGGGCCAATCAATTGGGTAGAAGGACGGGACTTTTGGTATCATGAAGAAATCGCTTATGCAAAAACAGATTGCCCAGTAGAACCGATGAATGCTGAAGATCCGCTTTTTATTCTTTACACTTCAGGCTCCACAGGCAAACCCAAAGGAATTTTACATACAACAGCAGGCTATCTTGTTTATAGCGCACTGACTCATCAATATGTTTTTGATTATCATCCTGGTGAAGTTTACTGGTGCACTGCTGACATTGGCTGGATTACCGGGCATTCTTATTTGGTTTATGGGCCTTTATGCAACGGCGCCACCACTTTAATGTTTGAAGGCACCCCAACCTTCCCTGACAAAGGCAGATTTTGGGAAATTGTTGATAAACATCAAGTCAATATATTCTATACCGCCCCAACCGCTATTCGCGCCTTAATGGGGGCAGGCAATTCATTTGTTGAACGCTCAAAAAGAACATCTCTACGCCTGTTAGGCACCGTAGGCGAGCCCATTAATCCAGAAGCATGGGAATGGTTTTATCATACGATTGGCAACAATCACTGCCCCATTCTCGATACATGGTGGCAAACCGAAACAGGAGGGCATATGATCACCCCCCTCCCCGGAGCCACTCCCTTGAAAGCAGGCTCCGCCACACGTCCTTTTTTTGGAGTACAGCTGCAAATCATAGACGAGCAAGGAAATATTCTGGAAGGAGAAGCGGAAGGCAATCTTTGTATTATTGACTCATGGCCCGGACAAATGCGCACGCTCTATAATGATCACGAGCTTTTTATTCAAACCTATTTTTCCACCTTTAAAGGGAAATATTTTACAGGCGATGGCTGTAGACGCGATAGGGATGGCTATTATTGGATTACGGGACGGGTGGATGACATTCTCAATGTTTCTGGACACAGATTAGGAACAGCGGAAATTGAATCAGCGCTTGTTTCACATCCTGCCGTTTCAGAAGCAGCAATTGTTGGTTACCCTCACCCCATTAAAGGGCAAGGGATCTATAGTTTTGTTACCTTAATGGAAGGCACTCTGCCAAGTGAAGAATTGCACAAAAAGCTGATTAAACATGTCAGAAAGGAAATAGGCTCCATTGCCATATTGGATAAAATTCAATTTGCCCCACAACTTCCCAAAACACGATCAGGAAAAATTATGAGACGCATTTTACGCAAAATTGCTGAAAATAATTTTGATAATTTAGGAGATATTTCAACTCTTGCTGAACCACAAGTGGTTGATGATCTTATTGCCAACCACCAAAATAAAGAAACCATGATTTAGGGTACAATATCACCGGTGTGCTGAGGCCAATACCCCTATCCTGTTTACCAACTGAAAATATTACGGCCACTCTTGTATTGAAAGAGTTCATGAAAAGTATATCTACATTTCTCCTAAACTGTTTTTATCTACACACACATTTTCCATAAAGGGCAAACGAATGGTTTATATGCATCATAAAAAGGCTTATCCTGAATAAATTTTACTATCTGCAAAACCTCCTTATCAAATTGTAAAATGATAAAATATTTTTATAAATCAATCTCTTTTGGCAAAAGAAAAAACAACAATAAAAAATGAGCAAAAACTAAAATTATAAAAGGTGAATTTTAGCGCATATTGAAGCGATAAAAAGCACAAACTTTATCAACCGTAAAATGAACAAGATCAAGGTTAAGCCGAAAAAACAGGTTTAGCAATTCTCATGTTTCTACTAGAAACACCTTGGAGTTCTTGCTAAAATCATAAATAAAGAACTATAACAAATATTTTACAAACAATATTTCTCAAGCACAAATGAGAAACATTATAAAATGTGAAGTATGAATAAGATTAAAAACAATAGAAGCAAAAGTTCTGAGAGTAATATACGATAAAAGCAGAAGTGGGAACGAAAAGTGATTCATTTTGAAAACGTCGGACTACGCTATGGGATGGGCCCTGAAGTTCTTCGTGATATTAGTTTTCATATTCCTGCTGGCTCATTTCAATTTCTCACGGGAGCCTCGGGGGCGGGTAAAACATCGTTGATGCGTCTTATGTTTTTAGCACTCAAACCAACGCGTGGCCACATTGATTTATTTGGGATGGATACGGCATTACTCAAACGGCAAGAACTTCCAGCATTACGAAGACGTATCGGTGTGGTTTTTCAAGATTTTCGCCTCCTTGATCACATGACTACTTATGAAAATGTTTCTTTACCCTTACGCATTAAAGGGCAAGAAGAAGCAACCTATCGCAGTGAAGTAGAAGATCTTCTTTGTTGGGTAGGATTGGGAGATCATATTCATGTTTTACCACCGGTTCTCTCTGGTGGAGAAAAGCAAAGGGTAGCCATTGCCCGCGCACTCATTGATCAACCTGAAATTTTGCTTGCTGATGAACCAACAGGAAATGTAGATCCACCTTTAGCAAAACGCTTGCTCCGTTTGTTTATTGAATTAAACCGTTTTGGAACAGCTGTTGTCATTGCCACTCATGATATTGGCCTGATGGAACAAGTCGCAGCACGGCGTATGCTTCTCCATAATGGACGGATGACAATTCATGAATAAATCTTTCCCTATTTTTACCAGCAATCAAAAAAACACCACAGCGATTATTCCCAGTAGCAATATTTCTGGGCAAGCACTGGTTACCGTTATTGCTATTATGACATTTCTTTCAAGCCTCACATTGATCGGTGTTGATTTAGTCCAACGTGCAGCCTATAGCTGGAGTCATCAAATTAGCTATGAAGCGACCATTCAAATACGCCCCATGGAAAATGTTGATATCGAAAAATCTCTTCATGATGCAGTTACATTGGTTAAAACATTTGATGGTATAGAAGATGCAACAATTGTTGATCAAACAGCCACGGAAAAACTGCTCGAGCCATGGCTTGGAACAGATTTTAATTTGAATGAATTGCCCCTTCCCCGCCTTATCATCGTCACTCTAAAAGACAAAGAGGAAATTGATCTTCATGCTATCAGTAAGGCAATCAAAACACAAATTCCAGGAGGTCAGTTTGATGATCACCGTGTGTGGGTCAAGCGTTTTACAATCATGGCCCACACCACTGTTTTGATTGGTTTTGCAATTTTAACACTGGTTCTAGGCTCATTGATACTCACCGTTATCTTTGCCACACGCAATGCACTAGCACAAAATGCACATATCATCAATGTGTTATACTTTCTTGGCACAGAAACCCTTTTCATTGCACGACAATTTGACTGGCATTTTTTTAAAACTGCGCTGCGTGGTGCATTATACGGTGGTTTTATAAGCGCAGTTCTCTTTCTTATCTTTGTCTTTTGGACAAACTATAATTTAGGGGGAGTAGAAGCGAGTCAAATAACTGCCTTGTTTGGACATCTTTCCGCAAACTCTCTCCCTTATGGAAAAATCATTGGTCTTATAATTTTTGTTTCTTTTCTTACCATGTTTACAAACCGCATGACCATTTTTACCCAACTTAAAAAAATGGATCAATGCGAAAACGGTCTTTTTTAATTTTATGATTCACAACATCTATAATTCTCACCCACAGATGCAAAACACCTCTGAACCTTTTGCGAAAAAGCATAGCATACGCCACCCATGGCAGCGCGTATTTCGCTATTTTCCTCCAACAGCACTTGCTCTTTTGTTAATTGTTCTGCTTTTCTGTATCGGTTTTGTTATTTTTTCTGAAAAAACCGAGCGACTTCAACCTCCAAATCCTTTGCCGAAAGCTGATGCCATCATTGTTCTTACCGGAGGAGAAAATCGCATAGAAACAGGGCTTAATCTCTTACAAAAGAAACTTGGTTCGCGACTTTTGATCAGTGGCGTCAATACAACCACAAATTTGAAAAGTTTTATGCACAGCCCTCATATTACCCCTCAACTCTTCACCTGTTGCGTTGATCTCGGACACAAAGCCACGAATACCAAAGAGAACGCTGAAGAAAGTGCATCTTGGATTAAAAAGCACCATTATAAAACAGTTTATATCGTCACCCATGATTATCATATGTGGCGCTCAATGCGTGAACTCAAATACTTAATGCCTAACATTCATTTTATTGCTTATCCTGTTAAAAAAAGCAGTAATGAAAGCATGATACAACAGATCAACCAAATACGCATTCTTGCATTCCAATATATCAAAACACTCCAAGTCTACATAAGAACTGCATTTTGATCTTACCCCTCCTGATTTTCTAAAATTTCCCCCCCTTCTTTTCAAGACAATTCTCTGGAAATTCTTTGATTCCCACGCAATATGATTCTTAGCAATTTCCGCAATATTGCTTGCCCAATCTTCCCAATAATTCCGCGTACCACATTTTTTGACGATCTTTGCTATAATCGCACGCGAAAGCTCATCTACAGAGAAAGAAAACTCCCCTTGTCTCTCATCTGTAAAAGAACAAGACAACAACACTCCCATAATTGTCGCAACTTAATCACGCGAGAGAGCAACAACTGGATCAAGCCGTGAAGCTTGCCGAGCAGGTGAAAAGCCAAAACATATCCCAATGAGTATTGAAAAAGTAAGAGATATGATGATTGAATCCATCGTATAAACGAGGTGGATAGGCGCCTTAAAGAGCAAAAACAAACCACCGATAGAAAGTCCAAAGAGAATTCCCAACCCCCCGCCAACGACACAAACCAAAATTGCCTCAATGAGAAATTGCTGCAAAATATCACTTTGGCGCGCGCCCACTGCCATACGAACACCAATTTCATTTATCCGCTCCGAAACAGTAACTAGCATAATATTCATCACCCCAATACCACCCACAATCAGTGAAATAGCAGCAATAGAAGACACCAAAAGCGTTAAAATCTGTGTACTTTCTGTGATACGATCACGAAAGAGCTGAGAATTTCTAATGAAAAAATCTTCCCCACCATGACGCATAATAAGGAAACGTTTCACCATATTCTCAGCTAAATTTGAATCAACATGATCGGCGATCTTCACGGTAATAGCCCGAACTTGTGTTGTACCAAGAAAACGCGTTTGTAAGGCTGTATAAGGCAAATAAACCTGCAACGTATTTGAAGTCCCTCCTCTCATATGTTGCGGATCTACCACACCAATAATGCGTGCAGGAACATCGCCCAAATGCACAATTTTCCCTATGGGACTCCCATGATTATGAGGGAAAAGCACCGCAAGTGCTTCTTTTTCAATAACGAGATCAACCGCTCGCTCATGCACACTTTTCTGATCAAACAGCTGCCCTTGCACAGCTTTAAGTCCTTGTGTTTGAAAATATTGTTCTCCCACCCCAGAAATGACTGCATTGGCTTCAACCGCACCAAAACGAACAGTAGAGCTTGCTGAAATCTGAGGAGTTACACCAGCAACATAGGGCAATCTTGATAGAGCGTCTGCATCCGCTTCCACCAAACTGGTTATTTTCTCTGCTTGTGGATCAGAGAGGCTTTTTCCAGGAAAAATGGTTAATGTATTGGAGCCCAAACTTTTAAAGTTTTCCATAATTTTTTCCCGCGTACCATTTCCCAAAGCAACCATAGCAATAATCGCCCCAATACCGATAATTACCCCAAGCATAGTTAAAAAAGTACGCATTCGGTGAGCATTCATTGCCAACAACGCCATAACAAATGCTTCACGAAACCGTTCAGCAAAAGAACGGAAAAAACTGAGTATTTGTGGATTTTTTAGATTTTCTTGCTCCTGAAGAGGTTGAGTGCTTATTTTTGTTTTTGCACCTTTTGAGAGCTTATCAGTAATAATTTCTCCATCACTGATTTCGATAATACGATCTGCTCTTTTAGCCACCTGCATATCATGCGTAACAATGATAATAGTACGCCCTTCTTGATGGAGCTCATCCAAAATACGCAAGACTTCTTGGCCACTTTGTTTGTCTAATGCACCGGTTGGTTCATCGGCAAGAATAACCTCAGCATTATTCATCAGTGCCCGCGCAATTGACACACGTTGTTGTTGACCTCCTGAAAGCTGATTGGGACGATGATTTATTCGATCTCCCATGCCAAGACGTATTAAAAGGTCCTCTGCACGCTTTTTTCTCACACTTGGTACACATCCTGCATAAATAGCAGGAATTTCCACATTACCAAGCGCTGTTAATTCATTAAGCAAATGGTAGCGCTGGAAAATAAATCCAAAATAATTACGCCGCAAAGCCGACAATTCATCAGCAGAAAGGGCAACTGTTTCTTTCCCTGAAATCAAATAACGACCAGAAGTTGGACGATCAAGACAGCCCAAGATATTCATCAAAGTGGATTTTCCTGAACCGGAAGCACCCACAATTGCCACCATTTCACCACGCTGAATGGTAAGATTGATATTTTTCAAAACAGTGACAAATGTTTCACCGGCAGGAAATGTGCGCACAATATTTTCTAAAACAAGGACAGCATCTGCTTGTTCTGTCTTCATGGCTTAATTCTCACCTTTGCTCTGTTCACTAGGAACATCTGGCATAACTCCATCAGGTGAACCTGTAATAACCACGTCTCCCTCATCAAGCCCTGAAACAACCTCTGCCATCACTTTGTTATTAAGCCCAACGGTTATTTTTTTTGCCACTACTTTATCTTTTCCCACCAAAACAGAAACCCATGCGGTATGCTCTTTTGTTTCATCACGCAAAGCATCACTTGGCACCAACAAAACATTCTGAGCGCGACCTAAGATAATATGAACTTGCGCAGTCATATAAGTCCGTAGAAAATTGTCCGCATTCTCCACATGTATAATGCCATTATAATAAATAGCCGATGATATAAGAGCACTAGAACCTCCTCCCATACCAGGATTAATACTCACATCAGAACGAATTGCTTCAGGAGCTGGCTCTACCCTTTCTAGAACTCCCTCATAACGACGCTGCGCATTCCCCAAAACCGTAAAATAAAGGGGTTGTCCTGCCTGAACTTTAAGAATGTCGGCTTCTGAAATTTGTGCTTTAATTGTCATTTTTGATAAATCACCCAAAATAACAATTGTTGGCGCTGATTGAACCGCGTTAACATTTTGTCCTTCCTCAACAACAGTTGCTAACACCGTCCCCGCTGAAGGAGCGGTCACACGGGTATAGCCTAAATTGACCTCTGCACTCTCCACATCAATTTGTGCCTGTATAATCTGTTGACGCAGTTGCGCAATTTGCGCTTCGCGTATTTTCACTTGTGTTGCAGTCTCATCAAGATTTGCTCGTGAAATCGCCCGTGCTTCGAACATTTTATTCTGACGCTCTAAGTTTTTCTGTGCAAGGGAGAGGTAAGCTTCTTGTTCCACCAAACTTGCATAATAGTGAGATAATGCAGCTTTTTTTCTTTTCAGATCATTTTCTTGATCTGTAGGATCAATTTCTGCCAAGAGATCGCCTTCTTTAACGACACTTCCAGGGACAACACGCATAGACACTACACGCCCTGTTGCACGCGCACCAACAGCCACCAATCGATAAGGACGCACGAGACCAGAAGCTAAAACACTTTCTTCGATATCACCACGTTTTACCACTGCTGTCATATAAGCCGGCGTTGATGTTCCAAAAAAAACAGAACGCAACCATAATAAGATGATAAGGAAGAAAACAGTTAAAAAAAGGGAAAGCTTTTTGCGTTTTTTAATAAATTTTTTTATGGAACTTTTTTTCATTGCTCTACCTTTGTACGCGAATGATGTGCAACATCGACAACTTCTGGACGCGACACATCAACAACACCATCCCAACCACCACCCAATGCCTTCATCAATGCAACATATTGAGTAACCAAAGAAACACGACTATCTTTCAGAGCCATTTGGGCAGAATAATAAGAACGATTAGCATTTAACAATTCGAGGAAGCTGGTATTTCCATTTTCAAAAAGGCGGCGTGAAAGCTGTAAAGAACGCAACGAAGCTTTATCTGCAATGATAAGCTTTTCTAAACGCTGATGTTCTTTGGTTAGTCTGATCAGCGCATTTTCCACATCTTCTAAAGCTGACAACACAGCAGAGCGATAAGCAATAAAAGCCTGATCACGCTGTGCACGCGCCACTTCAACAGAAGCCATAATTTGTCCCCCATTAAATAAAGGAAAACGAATCCCAGGTCCAAAAGACCAGCCAATTGTTGAACTTTTCCACAATTGGTTTATTTTCTCTGTTGCTGTTGAAATACTACCGGTTAAAGTAAGTGATGGGTAGAGATCTGCTTGACGCTGACCAATCCGCGCTGTTGCCTGCGCATATTGGCGTTCAGCCCGTCGCAAATCGGGACGCGTTAACAAAATATCCGCTGGAATTCCTGCTGGTATTGGCCATTTTGGTTGCGGAATTTTCGCGTGTTCTGCATTTTTTTGTAAAAGATCTTGCAACGCTGTAGGCACACGCCCCGTTAAAACGGACAAGCGATGAATACTCATGGCCAAATTAGCTTCCATTTGCGAGATATCTGCCTCTGTATTCGCCACTTGTCCTTGCGCATTTGACACATCAAGCTCTGAAGCATCACCAGCTGTTAATTTGCTCCGTATCAATTCATATGTTTTACGTTGTGAGGAAGCAATTTGCCGCACAATCAACAATTTTTGTTGCCAACCGCGTAACTGAACATAATTTGTTGCCACATCTCCAAGCAGCGTCACCATAATAGCACGCATATCTTCTACAGAAGCTTCAAGACCATAACGTGCAGCTTCAACAGCTCGCTTATGCCCACCAAAAAAGTCAAGCTCCCAGCTAGCATCAAAACCACCATGATATTGCGTGAAAGCCCGTTCTAAAATTCCACTTGGGGAAGCAGAATCACTACGCGTTCCTGAAACTGAATTTACCACATTTGGCAAAAGAGAGCCAACAGTTTGCCCTAAACTGGCACGCGCCTCACGCACCCGTGCTTTGGCAATAGCAATATTATTATTTTCAGCAATAGCATCATTCATTAAGGCATTCAAAATAGGATCATTCAAATGCCGCCACCATCCAGCAATCTTAACTGCACGCCCAGTAGTCTGTGCAGATTGCTGTCCCCACTGTGCTGGAACACGAAAAGATGTTTTCTGGTAATTAGGCCCAACCATACATCCTGACAATATAAGAAAAAATAACAAAACACTATAAAATAATCTGTTAGAAACAGCCCCTTTGAGATTTCTGATATACATCGACTCTCCCATATTTCTTCAGAATCAATAACGAATATTAATATTTTATTTACTTGTTATTTCAAAATTGACGTGAAAAATCAAATACAGTTTGTACCGGAACATGATCTGAAGGTTGCTTCCATCCCCGTGCAGCACCCAAAATTGCAAGATCAGTCATAAAAGGTGCTAAATCTGGAGAAGACCAAATATGGTCCAGCCGCCGTCCACGATCAGCAAACACCCAATCACGTGCACGATAACTCCACCATGTATAAAGTTTAACGGGAACAGGAAACTGCATACGCATCAAATCAACCCAGCCCCCTTGATTGCATAAAGCCTGCAAACACTCTGTTTCAATAGGTGTATGGCTTACGACCTTCAACAATTTTTGATGAGACCAAACATCCTCTGGCAAAGGAGCAATATTCAAATCGCCCAGCAAAAGAGAAGAAAAACCATTTCCTTGATGTGCACGGATAGCAAACATTTCTTCTAGAAAATCAAGTTTATGACGAAATTTTTCATTGATATCAGCATCAGGCACATCCCCTCCAGCGGGAACGTAAAAATTATGAATCTGTATTTTTCTGCCGTAAACCTCAACAATGACTGAAAGATAACGACAATCTTGTTTTTGACAAAAGAAACGGTTTTCCACAGTTTTAAAAGGCAAACGTGAAACAATTGCCACACCATTGTAAGA
Organism: Bartonella acomydis; assembly: GCF_039543025.1. Taxonomy (NCBI): domain Bacteria; kingdom Pseudomonadati; phylum Pseudomonadota; class Alphaproteobacteria; order Hyphomicrobiales; family Bartonellaceae; genus Bartonella; species Bartonella acomydis. The sequence continues at coordinate 98,375 of NZ_BAABIY010000012.1, forward strand.
TTTTTGCCCACTGAGTGCAATATACTTATATCCGACAGCTCTAAAAGCCTCCACTGGAAATAAAGCATCTGGACATTTTGTCTCCTGTAGACACAAAATATCGGCATCAAAGAGTTCCAAATACTGAAAAACCTGCGCAAGACGCAAACGAATAGAATTAATATTCCAAGTTGCAATACGAAAGATCATCTCTTTCAATCCTAATGAAAAACAGCGCACTATTTCTTCCCGGGCAGTGTAAACATTCCTTCAACAAATCTAACACCTGTTCGTACATTCATAATTTGAACAGTGGTTTCTAAATTCTGTTGATCAACAATTGTCCATTGCCGTAAAGCAACATTTTTAGAATCAAAAACCATCCTAATTTGCCCTGCTCCCATGCTTTTATCCCGCAAAACAATTGTCACCGCTCCTGGATCCTCACGAAATGCAAATAAACGTCCAGATGATACATTAATTTTATCATCTAAGAGAAATTTCATTGGTGTTTGAGAAAGCTGTGAAAAATTCCAAGTATTCAACGCACGATTGTTAATTCCCACGAATTGACCATCTGCAATGATCTGTAAAGGTATTTTTTTGTACATAAAACGAATTTTCCCTGGACGTTCTAAATAAAACGTACCCTGAGACATTTTTCCCTGTGGACTAAATTGAATAAAGTCACCTGTCATTGTTTTCATTGCCGCAAACTGATTAACAATATTCTGCGCCCTTACCACTTTATTAGATGCTACCTTATTGGATGCCAGTTTATCAAATGATTGAGAAAAAACAGGAAAAGTTAAACACAAAAAGATAATAATTCCAAAAAAACCAAAGATTCTCCTTTGTGGTAAAAATGACGTTTCCATAGAAAATGCTCCCAAGCAATATACATTTAGTTTCTAATTTAAGTAAAATAATGAATAAATACCCTTCTCCAAAAGAAAAAGATATTCTTTTAGAAGACTATCAAAAATTTTATTTCAAAAAGGCTCTTTTGCGGCAGACATAAAACCTTCATTTTCTCGGCATGATTTGCTCAACTCAATAACGCTCTCTGCTTTCATCCGCTAAAACAATGAAGACGAACAATTTAGCCTATACCTAAACAGCGCTGAACATAAGAAGTTGAAGCTTTACGATCATGAAAAACGAGTACAACGGCTTGATTATAGAGATTATCTAATGAAACAGAAATCAAAGAAACATCCACCTCTTCTTTGCGATCTCTTACAAACGCTTGCCACATAATCAATCTGCCCTTGAAGCTTTAAAGTCATTAAATTTCCCCCTTTTGCCGCATAATTAGCAGAACTTATGATATCTTTTTCCCCACTACGTTCGATAAGAAAAGTAACACAAATGATAATGAATCCTCAACGAGAAATAAAATACCCAACAGCCATTCTCGCTCACTGAAATATTCTTTTCAGTAATAAAAAACGTTTTTATAATATACACGAAAGCAAGAGTTCTTGACTGTATAATGAAACGGCAACTTATGAATAAACACCCTTTAAAAAATCTTATTTGGAGAAACACTCACAAGTTTTCATTTTAAAAGCGTTCTTCTTCGGCAGGCACCAAAATTTCTCGTTTTCCCGCATGATTTGCTGCACTAATAATACCTTCCTCTTCCATCCGCTCAATCAATGAAGCTGCACGATTATAACCAATACCTAAACGGCGCTGAACATAAGAAGTTGAAGCTTTACGATCACGAAGAACAATTGCTACAGCTTGGCTATAAGGATCATCTGCCGCAGGAGAAGCCAACGATGCCTCCGCATCATTTTCTGTCACTTCCTGCGTAATAGTCTCCAAATAATCAGGAAGTGCTTGCGCTTTAAGGTGCATGACAACCTGCTCCACTTCATCATCCGCCACAAAAGGTCCATGAACACGCTGAACACGCCCTCCTCCCATCATAAACAGCATATCTCCCTGTCCTAACAATTGTTCAGCGCCCTGTTCACCAAGAATTGTCCGGCTATCAATTTTTGAACTGACCGAAAAAGAAATGCGTGTAGGAAAATTGGCTTTAATGGTCCCAGTAATCACATCCACCGAAGGACGCTGTGTTGCCATAATCACATGAATCCCCGCAGCACGCGCCATTTGTGCTAAGCGTTGCACTGCCCCCTCAATATCTTTACCGGCTACCATCATCAAATCGGCCATTTCATCAATAATAACAACGATATAGGGCATAGGACTAAAATCAAGTTTTTCCGTTTCATAAAGAGGCTCACCCGTCTCATGGTCGAAACCAACCTGAATGGTACGCACCATTGTCTCTCCTTGTCTTTCTGCGTCTTTGAGACGTGCATTAAACCCATCAATATTGCGTACATTCAGTTTTGACATTTTACTGTAGCGCTCTTCCATTTCACGAACAGCCCATTTAAGCGCAATCACTGCCTTTTTAGGATCTGTCACCACTGGTGTTAACAAATGGGGAATACCATCATAAACTGAAAGTTCAAGCATTTTCGGATCCACCATGATGAGGCGGCATTGTGCAGGTGTCATACGATAAAGAAGCGATAAAATCATGGTATTAATGGCAACAGATTTTCCCGAGCCTGTTGTACCTGCCACCAAAAGATGAGGCATTTTTGCTAAATCGGCAATAACCGTTTCACCCCCGATTGTTTTACCCAAAGCAAGTCCTAACTTTGCTTTACTCTCAACAAATTCTTGTGCTTGTAACATTTCTCGTAAATAAACCATCTCACGCTTTGCATTGGGCAATTCTATTCCAATGACATTGCGTCCTGGCACCACAGCAACACGTGCTGAAATTGCACGCATTGAACGTGCAATATCATCTGCCAAACCAATGATACGGGAAGATTTAATACCAGCTGCTGGTTCAAATTCATACAAAGTGACTACCGGACCAGGACGTGCATCAATAATTTTTCCCTTCACACCAAAATCTAACAAGACCCTCTCAAGTTCTTGAGAATTAGCTCTCAAAGCAGCAGGAGAAAGTTTTGCATTCCGAATAGAGGGGGGAGGAACCGAAAGATAATCTAAATGTGGAAGAAGAAAACCACCATTTAAAGAAGTTGGTACAGATTTTAAAGCACGCTTTTTAACAGGAGAAACGCGCGTTTTATCTTGATTTTCCTGACATGATGTTTTTTCATTTCCAAAAATGGGTTCAATCCTCTCCAGTGATTTTCCCAATGAGTTTGACTTCTCTTGCCTCTGAGAGCGATTTTTGAAGGAAAAAAAACGAAAAAAACGTGCTTGTAAAAAATAGAAAAGATGGAGAATAGCGCCACACGTTGTTACAAAAAAACCATGCTGCACTTCGTCTTCGGCATCCTCTGTGTCTTCTAACGCATCAAAGTGTGGCTCAATACTTTCATTTTTTTGGATATTTTTTGCTTTTCTTTTCTTTGTCCGGCGCCGCCATACCACATTACCTGCAAAAGCAGCTATAAAAAAACCTAATACGATAACCACAAGACTTAAAAGCACTTTCTGAAACGGAGAAAGAACAACAGGAAAAATGGAATAAAGGGCACTTAAAGTCTTATCCCCTAAAACCCCGCCCAAGCCCATTGGCAAAGGCCAATATGTAAAAGAAGCAACAGGTGTCATAAGAGCAAAAGAAATTAAAAAACAAATCGCTGATACCACCCACAAAAAAAGGCGAAAAAACAAATTGTAGATATTTTTTTGTGCCAACAAAAGAAATGACCAAAACAATGGTGGCAACAACACACCAAGACCAGCCAAACCGAAAAACTGCATAACAAAATCTGCAAAAATTGCTCCTGGCCATCCCATAAAATTTGTAATTTTATTTGTACTTGCGTGCGTTAATGAAGGATCTGCAACATTCCAAGTTGCCAAAGCAAAAGCGCAAAAAATAAGAAAACCCAAAAGCCCAAGTCCAATGAAAACACCAATTTGGCGCAAAAACATTTCAAGTAGCCTTGAACTGTAAGATTTTTGCACTTCTAATGAATCATAAGGAGAAGAACTCTGATGCATCTATCAATTCCAAATACAAAACCTTTACATTAAAGAGTTGTACATTATGACCACAAAATATTAACACAGTTTTAACCATCACAATTATAACCATTTTAAACCTTTGAGAACCGCAAAACATTTTCTTTAAAAAAGATAATATAGAGCACATTCATGCAACTTAAAAAAATACCATATTACCTTTATCCGATTTAAGTTTTCTTTTGCATACAATGAAATATAATAATGATAAAATACTTCGGATCTCTACCCCATCAAATGATAAGATGAAATTTAGAATGAACGCCACAAATGATCAACAAGAGGAAAAAACCATAAAAAAACAGCCTTTTTATCCACCAGCAAGCGCAAGAAGATAAACACATCTGTTCAAAGTAAGAAAGAAATGAAAATAAAACGCGAAATATTGTATATTATATAAAAGGGAATGTAAAAATTATCCTATTGAAGACCGAACAAATAACCAACAATGGAATGAAGTGTTGTGTATTCTAACCCCGATAAAAATGTAAAACTCAATAAAAAAACAAAATCCAATAAAACGATAAAACAATGCGATCTTCTCATTGCTGGGGGAGCGGTTGTCGGATTAACGCTGGCGGTAGCGCTCAAACAAGTCGCCCCTGAACTGAAAATCAATATCGTTGATGCTGCTCCTCAAAAAGATTTCCCCATTTCCAATATACGAACCATCGCCCTTGCTGCTGCTTCTATTCGTATGTTAAAACAATTACAATGTTGGAAACATATAAAATCCTATACCCAACCCATTCACTCAATGATCATCACTGATGCATGCACAAATGATCCCGTTAAACCAACTCTTTTAACCTTTGAAGGAGATATTACTCCCGATGAGCCTTTCGCGACCATGGTGGAGCATAGAGAACTCATCAAAGCCTTAAAAAAACGTGTAAAAGATCTCGCTATCCCTATCATTGCAAATGTGCGTGTTGTTGATTTTCACCAAGAAGAGCAACATACAACTGTTACTTTAAGCAATGCACAAATTTGGCAAACCAAATTGCTTATTGCAGCTGATGGAGCCCATTCGAAATTACGCGAAAAAGCAAATCTTAAAAATTTCTCTCACCCCTATAAACAAACAGCCATCATCTGCACCATCGAACATGAAAAACCTCATAACGGACAAGCAATTCAACATTTCTTCCCCGCAGGTCCTTTCGCACTTCTCCCCTTAAAAGGCAACCGATCTGCCATTGTATGGAATGAATTCCATAAAACCGCGCAATATTATCTCAAAGCTGATGCCCTTATTTTTGAAACAGAACTGGAAAAACGCATTGGTCATAGGCTTGGAAAACTCTCCTGGAATGGCGAACGTCAAGCTTTTCCTTTGCAGCTCTCTTTAACACGCCAATGCATTAAACCTCGTTTTGCTCTCATTGGTGATGCTGCTCACACAATTCATCCCCTTGCAGGACAAGGACTCAATTTAGGATTACGTGATAGCGCCGCACTCGCTGAAGTGATTATTGAAACAGCACGATTGGGGCTTGATATTGGCTCTCTTACTGCTTTAGAGCGCTATCAAAGTTGGAGACGTTTTGAAACCACACGTATGGCTTTAAGCAACGACTGGCTTAACAAACTTTTTTCTAACGATAATCTTTTCTTACGAATGCTGCGCGATACTGGTCTTGGAATTGTCAATAAAACACCAAAAATAAAGCAATATCTTATTCAAGAAGCTTCCGGTCTGTCCCCTCATGCCCCACGTCTACTACAAGGCCTCCCTCTTTAAGAAAAATGAAAAAAACGTACCATTCACTCTTTGCAATCTATCAATAAAACTTCTTCTGGTCTTAAAGTTTAAACCCTTTGTTCATTAGTCCATACAAAAATCTTAGAAGTACTATGAAAGAAAAATTTACAACACTTTGATTTATAATAATTATTGTTTTATCTATGAGAAGTAAAAAAACAAATATCGTAAGCTTCTCTCATTTCAAATCTATTTTATATTAGATCAATCAAAACTGTTCCTGTACACATACAAACAGCACAAACATGTGTATAAAATACTTAAAGACAAGGAATCAAAACTCCTCTTATGAACGCGCTCTCCAATACAAGAGCTATTACAACATTGGCAGCAAAGAGTATGATAGATACTGCCAACTTATATCTTCATAAGTGTAAAGGTAAAGATAGTGGTGCACAATGGATTTCACCTCATACCGTATACCGTAAAGGGATTTACAAGATACCACAAAGCCTACTATCACCATTTGATAAATTATGCTTACCTCTCTCTACTGTAAAAAACAAACAGAAGCTCAAAAATTATCCTATCTTATTATCTTCAAGACACTCTTTCAGTGATGCATAGGATAAATTTTAATAATAAATACCTTGAACAGGCATCACAAAATCCTATCAAAATATCAAAATCAACATTTATTATGGAAATTTCATCCCCCAAAACATTTTTTCATCTTTATCATACAAATGATAAAAAATGAAGCAAAGATCTAATATCTACAACCACACCAAAAAAAGACTCAAAAACATAAAAACATCAGAGCATGGCATATAACAATATAGCTTTTGTGCTTAAATGAATCAGTTGTAAAGATTGCATATGCATTATGTTACTTCTAGTTCTTCAAGTGCATAACCACTCTCCAACCATTCTTTAATCCATTTAGGCCTACGTCCACGCCCATTCCATAACTCCCATTGATTGTTGGGATTTCTATAATGACGTTCTTTACTGACAAGATCAGCAATATCAATTCCATGTGCACTAGCAATTTCAAGAATTTTTCGCCGTGCATTCTGTTTTTCTTTTGCTTGCCGCCTTTTCAATTCCACATCAATTCGAGCACGCATTTCTTGTAGCTCATCAAAATTCATATTTTTGAGATCATTCACCTTAATTACTCCCCTGGCAAAAAATAATTGCATTTTGCCATATTTTTAACACAATTATAGACAATTTTTGTCTATTTATTATCGAAATTAAAATTACGATGGATATATCACTTTAACGGAGATGTGCTTTGAGCCACGAAGAATTATTTATTGGTGTTTCAATTGTCACAACTGCATTCCTTTTCAGCGCAACAGCTAGAATTGGTAAGAGGAATGTACAAATACCACCGTATCTCCCTGATCTTTACAAAGCAGCAGTTAAAAGTGAATATAAATCACCATTTTATAAACTATGGCAATATGCAACAAAGAACAAGTCCTCTTTGTATAATGATAATATGATTCATTCTAGCGATAAAAAACGTTCTCGGATACGATGGTTTTTTAGTGCATATCAATATTATTCAGAAAAATTTCGACAGATAGAAAATTGTAGCAAACAATCAATCTTAGAAACTTTTCAAAAGTGGTTTTCATGTGGAAATGTCTCCTTTTTTTACAAATATAACAATGGTAACATCAGCTGGTATAATGTATTCTGTGTTATTCCGTGTATTTACCTAGTTTACCAAAGACTAGCATACGTCAAAAATGTTATTAAAAAAGATCGCATCTATAATTGCAAAAGCTATTCTCAACGAAACAAATTAGTTCTACAAATTTATAAAAATGTCAGAGGATTGTCTGGCAAAGAATCACGTAAAATTAATGTTTGCATCAACAAAATTTTTTATCATAAGGTCTGCTTCTTATGATTATTCCTCATTTCATAATGTTTTCTGTTACATACGCATCAATTCAACAGCCTACAGTACTCCCTTCTGTTGTTGTGCAAGAATCTTTGGGAAAGATCTGTGCAATAATAAATAATAATCAATTGCTACATCCGTCTTCCCTATTTGGAAAAGCAATTGCAAAAACTGAACAGCATATACAGAATAAACATAATTTTGACATATATTGGAGGCAGATTGATGATGGAAATCTCAAATGGTTTCTTCCTTTCTTTTCTGTTGTAATGCCTCCTTATAAAAGTTTTGAGGTTGTGCCAACTGCTTTAAAGCATTGTCGTAAACAAGTTGTTTTACGCTATAGTGTTAAACGGGATGTGCTCAGTCTTTACAATACAGAGAATTCCAAAAATAATTTTGCCAATGTTGAAGTGCAGAAAATTGCTTCACGTATCAAAGTAGAAACTCCTGTCGAAGAATCACAAGAGCCAGTGAAACTTAAGAGAGAAAATCCAGAACAGATAATTGATTTGGAATCTTTGCCTATCTTCTTGGAAGAAGATGCATTTACGCACAAAGCAAGTAGTGTTCATGATGCTTTTAAGATTGAGGATTCTTCGTTGGAAAAACAACAGGAGTAATGATCATTATATTTAAAAATTAGAATGACAATTTTGATAGGAAGCTGTGATGAAAGGTAGATAAAAAAATGTTAAAGCTCTAATTAGTAAGATTGGATAAAATCTTTTCTAATTGAGGGCATAAATAATGAAAATGATAGAGCAAAACAGCATTGATAGAGCATTTAATCAGAAAGCAGCGCGTGAAATTACCATTGTAATGCGCTCAGAGAGAGAATGGTATTTTACATTTGTTGCAGATGACCCAGTAACCGGTAAAGCAAATAAATATACACTTCTTACGCAAAGAGGAAAACTAAGAACTTGGGCTGATCCAAAATATCTTTTTAAGTTTCTTCACGAAAGAGGAGTTATCTGTGGCAATTTTAAGCTTAATGAGGACGAAAAAAATGAAACAAGTAAATATTTTTCAAACAACGGTTCGTAATAAAATCATCACAACGACTGCGGCTGTAACTGTATTTTTTATGACACATCCTATATATGCTCAAGCGCAAGTTTTGGGCAAGGCAAAAACAGCTTTAGAAACACTTCGAGACCAATTGAAAATAATTGTTCCTATTGCCGCTACCATAATACTTTTATGCTTAGCAATCGGCTATGCAGGACGCTACATTGAAAAAGACACTTTTGTGCGATGGGCAGTTGGTGTCGTCATCGCTGGTTCAGCAGTTGAACTTGTCACAATGTTATTTCAAAATGCATAGTGAAAAATTATCAAAGAGAATTATCGCATAAAAATTTTATTCTTCAGTTGTAGATAAATGGGTAATAATATCATTTGGTATTAAAAAATAAAAATAGTGCTTATAAGGCAGCATTAATAAGAGCAAAAAATGAAACAATTTAATCATTTCCAAACAAAAAATAATAATCGGATTGTTGTAGTTTTTGCAGTTATAACTGCATTTTTTATAACTCATCCTGCGTATGCTAAACTAGATAAGGCTGCAAACGCATTAGGTAATCTTAAAACAGATCTTATTAATAACATTATTCCTGTTGCCGCTGCCGTTATACTTTTGTGTTTAGCAATTGGTTATGCAGGACGCTACATCGGCAAAGATACTTTTGTGCGATGGGCGGTTGGTGTCGTCATCGCTGGTTCAGCAACTGAACTGGCCTCTTTATTTTTTACCGGAAAAGTATAAGCCCCCATTGAAATATGAAATGTTTCTTTCTTTGCAAGAAAGAAATTTGGTAGCAGTTGTTCTACATCAATTACAATCTAATTAGGCTAAATAACATGAAACAATTAACTATTTTTCAGTTACAAAAAAATAATAGAATTAACGCGATTTTTGCAACTATAACTCTATTATTTATGAATAATCCCGCGTATGCTCAAAAAACTTTAGGCAATGCAAAAAAAGCTTTAGAAGGCTTGCAAAAAGATCTTATTGATCACATCATCCCTCTTTCTGCTGCCGTTATCCTTTTGTGTTTAGCAATTGGTTATGCAGGACGTTATATTGAAAAAGATACCTTTGTACGGTGGTCAATTGGTGTTGTCATCGCCGGATCAGCAACTCAACTTGTCGGGATGCTATTTAAGCCATAATGAAATTAAACATACTTAACATTTTAACAAAACAGATTTTATTTATGGGTTATAGATAAATTGGTAATGATATCCCTTAATATTAAAAATAGAAATAGCATTCATAAGAGAGCAGAAAATGAAACAATTCAATAATCTCCAATCAAAAAATGATAGGAAAATCTTTGCAATTTCTACAGCTTTAATTACGTTTTTTATAGCACATCCTGCATATGCAGAATTAAAGCATGCGAAAGATGCCTTAACAGCTCTGAAAACGGATCTTATTAGCAACATTATACCTGTTGCTGCTGCTGTTATACTTTTATGTTTAGCAATTGGTTATGCAGGACGTTACATCGGAAAAGATACATTTGTACGCTGGTCAGTTGGCGTTGTTATCGCCGGTTCAGCAACTGAACTTGTTAAAATGTTATTCGGCTAAGTTATAGAGTCTCTAACATGAAATGCTTCTCTTCAGGAAAGGCTGTCTTCACTAATAGTCTTTATTTATGCAGAGAGATAAATATTATTAAAACTTTAATGAGAATAAAATATGAAACAATTCAATAATCTCCAATCAAAAGATGATAGGAAAATCTTTGCAATTTTTGTAGCTATAACGGCGTTTTTTATGACTCATCCTGCATATGCCCAAAATACTTTGAACAAAGCTAAAACTGCTTTAGAGGCTTTGCAAAATGATCTTATTAACAATATTATTCCTATAGCTGCTGCCGTCATACTTTTATGTTTAGCAATCGGTTATGCAGGACGTTACATCGGGAAAGATACATTTGTACGCTGGGCAGTTGGTGTTATTATCGCTGGCTCAGCAACTCAACTTGTTGCGATGCTGTTTAAGCCATAATGGGGTTATTTATAAATACCATTTTCACAAAGTAGATTTTACTTATGGAGTATAGATAAATTAGTAGTTATATCACTTAGTATTAACAATAAAAATAGCATTCATGAGCATAGAAAATGAAACAATTCAATAATCTCCAATCAAAAAATGATAGGAAAATCTTTGCAATTTCTGTAGCTATAACGGCATTTTTTATAGCGCATCCTGCTTATGCACAACTAGGTAAAGCTAAAACTGCTTTAGAGGCTTTGCGAGACGATCTTATTGGTAACATTATTCCTGTTGCTGCTGCCGTTATACTTTTATGTTTAGCAATCGGTTATGCAGGACGTTACATCGGGAAAGATACATTTGTACGCTGGGCAGTTGGCGTTGTCATCGCCGGTTCATCAGCTGAACTTGTTAAAATGTTGTTTTAAACCAATTAGAAGTATATAATAAATCAACACAGCACAAAATGTTTTTAAGAAACTTTATTGATGGTTCATAGGTGTACTTATAATAATGTCGTTTATGTTGCAAAAAAGGAAGTATTCTTGAGAGTAAATTCAATTATGATGGGGACAAAGAGATATGAAACAATCAAATATTCTTCAAGCAAAAACTGGCAACAAGATTAGTGCTATTTTTATAACTCTAATTATATTTTTAGTGACTCAATCTGTATGGGCCCAAACGAAAACAAAGAGTATAGATGTATTAATAGGTATGCAATATGGGCTCAGTATGGTAATCCCTATTGTTTGTGCTGTTCTTCTTTTATTTCTCTTAATTATTTATGTATTTCGTATCATAGCAAAAGCTACCTTTATACGATGGGCGTTCAGCGTCATTATCGCTGGAGCAGCATTTTATATTAGCCACATATTATTTTACATCCAATAATGAGAGCCAAACATGAAACCACAACAACATGAAGCATTTCCCTTATTTAAAGGAGCAACTCGCGTTCCAACCATTTGGGGTGTACCAATGATGCCACTCATTGTTATGGTTGTAAGTGTAGCTGTTGTTGCCATGACGATAAATATCTTTTTGTGGATAATTGCACCGCCATTATGGTTCGTTATGGTACAAATTACTAAAAATGATGATAAAGCATTCCGTATTTGGTGGTTATGGATTGATACAAAACTTCGTAACCGCAACAAAAGTTTTTGGGGAGCTTCAAGTTATAGTCCCTCTGATTATCGTAAAAGGAGATAAACATGATGGCTGTTGAAAACAGCAAACGTCTCGCCTCCGAGACGCCTGTAAGTCTATTCATACCCTATTCACATCATATTACAGATACAATTATCTCTACAAAAAACGCGGAATATCTTTCGGTTTGGAAAATTGATGGACGTTCGCATCAAAGTGCTTCAGAGGAAGATATTTTTCAGTGGACCAAAGAGCTAAATAATACTCTGCGTGGTATTGCATCAGCTAATTTGTCCTTTTGGACACATATTGTGCGCCGCCGTGTGTATGAGTATCCTGATTCAGCGTTTGAGCAAATGTTTTGCTATCAGCTTGATGAAAAATATCGCCAAAGTTTTGCTGGCTATAATCTTATGGTGAATGACTTGTATTTAACTATCGTTTTCCAACCGATAGCGGATAAAGTTATGTCGTTCTTTTCTCAACACGAACGTGAAACACTCGATCAAAAAAAGATGCGGCAGGAATCATGTATCAAAGCCCTCAATGATATAAACAACACCTTAGGTCAATCGTTAAAGCGTTACGGTGCGGAACTACTTGGTACTTATGAAAAAAATGGCCATGCTTATTCTTCTACGCTTGAATTCCTTGGAATGCTTATTAACGGTGAATATAGACCTATGCCAATCTGTTATGAGCGTTTTGCAGACTATATGTCTATTAATCGACCATTTTTCTCAAAATGGGGTGCTCTTGGAGAATTGCGAACAATCAGTGGAATGCGTCGATTTGGAATGCTGGAAATTAAGGAATACGACACAACAACCAAACCAGGTCAACTGAATGTTTTGTTAGAAAGTGATTTCGAATTTGTGTTGACACAGAGTTTTTCAGTACTCTCACGACATGCTGCTAAGGATTATTTGCAACGCCATCAGCGTAATCTTATCGATGCTCGCGATGTAGCAACAAGCCAAATTGAGCAAATTGATGAAGCATTAAATCAGCTTGTCAGTGGACACTTTGTTATGGGTGAGCATCATTGTACATTGACTATTTATGGCAATACAGCTCAACAAGTCCGTGACTATATGGCAAAGGCAAGTGCAGCACTGTTGGACGCAGCAGTGTTACCAAAACCTGTAGACTTAGCGATAGAAGCTGGTTATTGGGCGCAACTGCCTGCGAATTGGAAATGGCGGCCACGCCCAGCACCGATTACATCGCTAAACTTTTTATCATTTTCATCCTTTCATAACTTTATGTCAGGCAAGCCAACTGGAAATCCATGGGGACCAGCAGTTACAATTCTGAAAACAACCAGTAAAACACCACTCTATTTTAACTTTCATGCTTCTAAAATTGAAGAAGATTCAACAGATAAGCGCTTACTTGGTAATACCGCTCTCATCGGGCAATCTGGTTCTGGTAAAACAGTTTTACTTGGTTTCTTGTTAGCACAAGCACAAAAGTTTAAACCAACAACCGTTGTTTTTGATAAAGATCGTGGCATGGAAATTGTTATCCGGGCTATGGGTGGTCGATATCTAACATTCAAGCCTGGTAGACAAAGTGGTTTCAATCCTTTCCAACTTCCTCCCACACAAGATAATCTGATCTTTTTAAAGCAGTTTGTTAAAAAATTAGCAGAAGCTGGTGGTGAAGTCACGCATCACGATGAAGAGGAAATTAATCAAGCTGTTATGTCTGTTATGAGTAATAATATTGACAGATCGTTGCGTCGCTTGTCTTTTCTTGTACAATTCTTACCAAATCCACATTCAAATGATTATAATGCACACCCATCTGTTCATACTCGCTTGATAAAATGGTGCGAAGGTGGTGATTATGGATGGTTATTTGATAATCCTACGGATGCATTAGATCTTTCAACACACCAGATTTACGGTTTTGATATTACTGAATTCTTAGATAATCTAGAAACTCGTACACCAGTCATGATGTATCTGCTTTACCGCACAGAAGGAATGATTAGCGGACAGCGATTTATGTATATTTTTGACGAATTTTGGAAACCTTTGCAAGATCCATATTTTGAAGATCTGGCAAAGAACAAACAAAAAACTATCCGTAAACAAAATGGTATTTTTGTTTATGCCACACAAGAACCTAGTGATGCTTTGGAAAGCAATATAGCTAAAACGCTTATTCAACAATGTGCAACCTATATTTTCTTGGCCAATCCCAAAGCAAGTTATGAAGATTATACACAAGGTTTTAAACTAACAGATACTGAATTTGAACTGGTTAAAGGACTTGGTGAATTTAGTCGCCAGTTTCTTATCAAGCAAGGCGACCAATCTGCACTCGCAGAATTAAATCTTGGCAAATTTTGTATGACAATTGATGGGAAAACTACAGAGTGTGATTTTAGTGAGGAGCTTTTGGTGTTATCTGGTACACCTGATAATGCAGAGTTAGCTGAAAGTATTATCACTGAAGTCGGTGATGATCCAACGATATGGTTGCCGATTTTTTTACAACATGTAAAAACTGACAGGAGGGAAACATGAAAAAACAAATCATCTTAATAGCAATAGCAGTAACTTTAGGTATGTCACATTCAGCAATGGCTTGGTCTTGGGGAGCAGGAGCCGCAGATTTAGGAGCATCAGTTTCAACTTCTTTGACGGATTGGATATTGGGACCAGTTTCAAAAACACCAGAGCCTCCACAAAAAATACCAGCTCCAGCTCCTCCAAAACAAAAGAAAGTGCAACCTGCTACACCAATTCTAGAAACATTAAAAAAACAACTTGAGGAAGCAAAAAAGATACGTAATGCTATCAATGGAGATGCCAAATCTAATACTACTCAAGCAGATTATAGCAGTTTTTTTCTCAAAAATCCTGAATTGATTTATTATAAAAATAGTAATTCAACTCTATCCAAATCATTACCAAATATTTTGCAAGAAGAAGAAATTCCTATCTCTATTCGCAAATCTCGTGATTTTATTGGTAGGCGTATCCAATATGCAACCGCCATTGATAAAGCTGTAAGTTTACAAACTTTTCAAGAAAACGAAAATCGTTTTAAGCAAATATCAGAACTTGTGGAAAAAATAAATACAACAACTGATTTAAAAAGTATTGCCGAATTACAAGCGCGCATAAAAGGTCTTCTAGCTATGATCCAAAACGAAGCAACAAAATTGCAAATGGTTGCATATTCACGTAACGCAGAACAAGCTCTTATCAATCAACAAAAACAAACACGCAATATGAAAATTCTTAATAGTGAAAATAAAGAAATGCCGATAATACGATCTATACGATGAAAACTTTATAATAATTTTCTTATATTATCAGCTTTCTCTGTTTCTATTTGATTGTAATTTTTTAGTAATCATGCTCAGCCTTAATAAAATTAAGTGTAATAGAAGACACCCTCTGTCTATATAGCGAAATAATCAAAATTTAACAGCGTAAGAGATAATTTCACACTATCAATAAATGCTCTAACGACAAAATAATTCAAAAAATACAAATTAAAAATTATATAATTTTTAATCAAAATTGAAATTATAATAGAAATATGCGAAAATATATAAAAAGTGAAAATAATATGAAAAAAATTATTATTTCAGTAGTAATAGCAATAGTTTTTGGGATGCAGAGCACAACTTTGAAGGCTCAGGAAAATTCTATTTCAAAGAATTCTTCCCCTACTTCTATAAAAAGCATAGAGGAAAAAAAAAGACAAAGAATGAAAAGACAGGCCGAAAAAAGAGAGCTTGTTTATTTAGCAAGAGAACAGCTTGAAATACTAAAGAAGCAACTCGATTATAATATAGCTACACACGGATCTCTAGTAGGCTCCCGTCACTCTGATGTCAAGCCAAGAGTAAATATATCTACTCCTTATTTTCATTCCCCACACCTCATCTACAATAAAAATAAAACAAGCTTTTCGACAAATGCAATTTCAAGTGTTCCTACAGCGGGAGACATTATAGTAGAGCAAAATCTTAGCTTTTTTCCAATCACTCAAGCACGTACATTTATAGAAAAACGCAAGCAATATGCAGCGATTGTAGATAAAGCCATAAGTTTGCAAGTTTTTGAGGAAACAAAAAATCGCTTTAAAATGATTGAAAAGGCTTTAGCTGAGATGAAATATATGACTGATTTAAAATGGGTTGCCGAATTACAAGCGTACACTGAAGGTACAATAGCTGTATTCCAAAATGAAGCTACAAAATTACAAATGGTTGCGCATTTACGCAATGCAGAGCAAGAACTAATACGACAACAAAAATATAAGCGGAATATACGAATTTTAAATCATCAAAACAGCCAAATGCCCGCTGTGCAGTTACAGTATGCGAGAGCTTTACAATAAAGCTTTTATAACAACACTGCTTATAGCATAAGCTTTCTCTTATTATAAAAAAGTTCATGCATTATGCTTAGAGCAATCTAAAAAATTGAATGAGTATGTAAGAAATTTAACAACCTAAATATCCCAAAAATGTTTTTGGCAAATCACATAAATGTAAAAAACTGCAACATATATCAGCATTCCACAGACAATGGAAAAGTGAAATTTCGTGAAAGAGAAATACCATGAGCTTCCAAATGTTCTCACAACTGTTCAAGGAAATTGATCAAGCAACAAATACATATGTCACGGATATTTCATCAAAAGCGATTGTTACAATCACACCTTTCGTATCAGTTGGTCTTACCATTGCTTTTATCGTGTATGGACTACTCATCATGCGCGGTGCAATAGATATGCCAGTTTCTGGGTTCTTAAGCCGTTGCCTTCGAATAAGTATTATTACTTCTATCGCCCTAACTGCAGGGCTCTATCAACCAGAAATTACAAATTTGTTAACAAAATTGCCTCATGACTTGTCTGCCGCACTCATAAATAATCCACTACAGGATAAGCAATTAACCCATTTGATTGATACAGTCGCTGAAAAAGGATTCAAATGTGCAAGTACAGCTTTCGAGGAAGCTGCTTTCTTAGATGCTGATGGGCTCCTTTATGGTCTCTTTGGCATTCTTATTCTACTTGCAACAAGCTTCTTAACGGCAATCGGCGGTGCATTCATACTGCTAGCAAAAATTATACTCGTGCTTCTCGTAGGACTCGGGCCTCTCTTCATCATTTCTTTACTTTGGCAACCAACCTATCGTTTTTTCGAGCAATGGATAGCACAAATTTTAAGCTATACAATTCTCATTGTACTCCTAGCTACCGTATCTAGTTTGCTCATGAATATCTTTGCAAATTACATGACAGATTTGAAATTTGATGGCACTCAGAATGTGAGTTACGCGCTTGGTGGAGCCCTCATTTTATCCATTATCTCCATTGTACTGTTGTTCAAACTCTCAAGCATTGCCAATGCCCTAGCAAAAGGCGTTACATTGGGGCATTTATGGAGGAGATGAAATGCAACAAGAAATAATATTTGCCGTAATAACCGCACAATCAAATAAAGATATCAGCTGCCCAGTAAAAACATCTAGGCCGCAGTTAAACGTTTTCATAAACAAAAAAAATAATAAATACAATTTAAGCAAATATATTTTATAATCAAAATTGAAATAATGACAAAAAAATGTTAGAAAAATACATTGCGATTATAAAATAGGAGTATTAAAATGAAAAAAATCGTTTTTGCAATTTTGATTGCAAACCTTTTATCAGCTTGCGAATCGGCTCCAAAGCCAAAACAACCAAGTAATTGGAACCGCCTACCTATTAATAAAACAATTCCTGCCGAAATTCAGCGAGGAGCCATATGAAAAAACAACAAGCTAAACCCGTAAAAGCCGAAAAACTTAATAGCTATTATGAAGAAAGCCGAGGCTTAGAGCGTGAACTTATCAACGAATTTGTAAAATCGCGTAAAACAGCTTGGCGTGTAGCAAGTGTCGTTGGTATTTTTGGATTATTCGGTATGGTATGTGGAGTTGTTGGTTTTTCTCAGCCTGCTCCAACACCTTTGGTGTTGCGCGTTGATAACACAACTGGTGCGGTTGATGTAATTTCTGTGATGCGCGAACATGAAACCAGCTATGGTGAAGTTGTGGACAGATATTGGCTTAACCAATATGTGCTTAACCGTGAAACTTACGACTACGATACCATTCAGCTCAATTATGACACAACAGCGCTTTTAAGTACTGCAACTGTTCAACAAGAATTCTATAAAATCTATGAGGGGGAAGATGCCCGTGATAAAGTGCTCTCCAACAAAGCGCGCATCACGGTGAAAGTACGATCAATCCAGCCGAATGGACGTGGTCAAGCGACAGTGCGTTTCACCACGCAACAACATGATAGTACCGGTAGCGTTGGAGCAAAACAACATCAAATTGCAACAATTGGCTACACCTATGTTGGTGCACCAATGAAATCATCTGATCGATTGCTGAATCCTCTTGGTTTCCAAGTGACAAGTTACCGCACCGATCCGGAAATACTGTTAAATAATTAAAGAATTGATTATTATGAAAAAACTTACGTTCTTTGCCTTACTCTATTCGTTTTCCTTTCTTTATACGGTACCCGTACAAGCACTCAAAACCCCTTCCAATTCACAATATGATCATCGCATTCGCTATGTAACATATAACGAAGCTGATGTGATTCAAATTGAAACTGTTCTTGGAGTAGCAACACATATCATCCTTGAGGAGGGTGAGCACTATATCACACATGCTTTTGGTGATTCAGACGCTTATGCCTTTGCTCATAAAGGACGACATATTTTTATTAAGCCTAAAGCAGAACTAGCCAATACGAATCTCATCGTCGTAACAGACAAACGTAGCTATAAATTTCGCTTGCAATTTCGAAACGACCGTGCTGGAGCCACCTACGAATTAGCTTTCCATTATCCTGATACAAATACTCAGAAATTAGAGATTAAAAGCCAGCAGCTTGATATTGAACGTGGCTTTCACCGAGGTGTAAAAGGCTATAACCTTAGCTACACGATGAGTGGCAACCAAGATATTGCTCCTATAAATGCTTGGGATAATGGACGTATTACCTATTTCAAGTTTCCTGCCAACATGGATATGCCGTCAATTTATGTCGTGGATGCTGAAGGCAATGAAAGCTTAATACCACGCACTGTTATAGGCAGTTCCAATAATATTATTGCCGTTCATAAGGTTAATCCAAAGTGGCTTATACGGCTTGGCAAAAGTGCTTTAGCTGTTTTCAACGAAGCTTATGACCCTAATGGTATACCAAATACAACTGGAACAGTGTCTTCAATGGTTCATCGTGTTAACAAAGGAGGAAGATAATGTTTGGCGATAAGAAAGGAGATGAAATCAACAAGAATACGGAGCGAGATTACGCTGAGCAAAAACATATTGAAGGTGCCTATGGTAGTTCTGAATTAGGTATAGAGCGTCGTCCAAAAATTCCTGGTGCCCGTGCGTTATTAATAGTAGGACTCATTGTCATAATAGCAGTGCCAATAGCTTTGACTTGGAAAGCTTTAAAAATGCGCAATAGCATAGAAGTTGAGGAAGAAAAACCTCAACAAACGGTGCAGCAAATTATACCAAGCTATACCCCTCGCGTTATAGAAGAACCAAAGGTGGAAGAAGAAGAAAAAAGTGCAGAAGACTCGACGCAGGAAATTCCAGCAGCCTTAGCGAAACTTCTACAGACAACGATACCCCCACATTTGATCAAAGATACTGAAGATTTGGCGCGCAAGCGTATGTTTAGTTCTGGTCTCAACAACGGTGGCAGTAGTGAAAGCTCTACAGAACATTCAAAAAATAATACATCAAATGATGATAGAAGTAGTGCATTATTTGATAACCTTCAACCTGTACGATTAGGTCAATCACAAGCAATGCAACTCCGCAACCGTGATCTCTTGATCACCCAAGGTACGCAAATAGATTGCACATTGGAAACAAAAATTGTCACAACCCAACCAGGAATGACAACATGTCATTTAACACGTGATGTTTATTCTACAAGTGGGCGGGTTGTTTTGCTTGATCGTGGTTCTAAAGTTGTTGGTTTTTACCAAAGCGGCATACAGCAAGGACAAACACGCGTTTTCGTACAATGGTCCCGTATTGAAACACCCTCTGGTGTTATCGTCAATCTTGATTCACCCGGCACAGGTCCTCTTGGCGAATCTGGTATCGGTGGTTGGATCGATACACATTTTTGGCAACGATTCGGTGGGGCTGTTATGGTGAGCATCATTGGTGATTTGGGAGAATGGGTCAAAGACAAAATTTGGCGAAAAAAACATAAAAATAAAGAAGAAACACAATCCCAAGCTGTGCCCCAAATAGCACAAAATGCTGAATCGATGGTAAACGATATTCTTCAAAATTCAATCAATATTCCGCCAACACTTTATAAAAACCAAGGTGAGCGTGTGAATATTTTTGTTGCTCGAGATTTGGATTTCAGTGATGTCTACAGCCTCGTTACCCGTTAATGGAATACAGAAAGACCAAGCAGTTGCACAGCTTTTGCAACCGCTTGATCATTTCTTAGAAGATCCAAAAATTATTGAATTATCGATAAGCCGCCCCTGTGAAGTGTGGACAAAAAGCTTTGAGGGTTGGCAGGTGCATAATGTGCCGGAATTGACGACTGCTTTTTTGCAAACGCTTATTACAGCCATTATCGTTTACAATGGTATGGCACCCCGAAGTATTAATTATGTACGTTTACCCGGAGGACAACGTGGTACAATTATACAAACGCCAGCGGTCATTGATGGCACACTATCCTTTGTAATTCGTAAACATTCCCTCACAGTTAAGACTTTAGAGGAACTAAACAGAGAAGGTGCATTTGATAGTTTTGCCGATGTAAGTTTCAATAAGCCTTCGGAAAAAGAAGCCGAAAGCCTGTTATCAAAGCAGGATTTCACGCGGCTCGAGCTATTTGAAAAGCAACTCCTGCATCTCAAACGTGAGAGAAAGATTCTTGAGTTTTTAGAAAAAAGCGTACTCTATAAACGTAATATTATCATAGCAGGAAAAACAGGATCGGGTAAAACGACATTCGCTCGCTCACTTATTGAAAAGGTACCGATAGAAGAACGCATTATTACTATTGAAGATGTTCATGAACTTTTTCTGCCCAATCATCCAAATCACGTCCATATGCTGTATGGTAGTGGTGCAGGTCGCGTTCCAGCTGATGAGTGCTTAGATGCCTGTTTGCGTCAATCGCCTGACCGCATTTTTCTTGCAGAACTGCGTGGCAACGAAGCATGGGAATATCTCAACTCCTTGAACACTGGGCATCCAGGCTCAATTACAACAACACACGCCAACAATGCTTTGCAAACATTTGAACGGTGTGCTACGCTGATAAAGCGATCAGAAGTTGGTCGCCAGCTTGATCTAGAAATGATAAAAGTAGTGCTTTACACAACAGTGGATGTGATATTATTCTTTAAAGATAGAAAACTCTCTGAAGTCTTTTATGATCCTATTTTTGCTAAATCAAAGATAGTTTAGGTGAAACGCTTCTTTTAAGAATATGATACAAACAACAACAGCCGTGACAAATTGTTACGGTTTTTTATTAGATTTTCTTCTTCCTCTAACCTTTTTGATAAAGTTTTTATCCTCTTACAATGGAGAAGATAAAAGTTGATGATAACAATCCTACGAGAAAAACCAAACTACATACAAAATTTTGTTTTTGCTCATTTATTTTTGGCAATTTATGTAGATGCAAAAGAGAAAAAATGCGACAAATATATTTTTAAAGGCGGCGTTCAACCATAAGCTTTTTAATCTCAGCAATTGCTTTTGCTGGATTTAATCCTTTTGGACAAGTTTGCGCACAATTCATAATTGTATGGCAGCGATAAAGACGGAAAGGATCTTCTAAATTATCAAGACGCTCACCACACATCTCATCACGTGAATCCGCAATCCAACGATAAGCTTGAAGCAAAATGGCTGGTCCCAAATAACGATCACCATTCCACCAATAACTCGGACATGATGTTTGACAACAGGCGCATAAAATACACTCATAAAGGCCATCAATTTTTTGGCGGTCTGAATGACTTTGTAACCATTCTTTGGCAGGTTCAGGTGAAACCGTTTGCAACCAAGGTTCAATCACGCGGTGTTGAGCATAAAAGCGTTTTAAATCAGGAACCAAATCTTTAACAACCGGCATAGAGGGCAAAGGATAAACCTTAATGGGGTGCTTTACATCATCCATACCTTTGGTACAAGCTAACGTATTGAACCCATCAATATTCATGGCACAAGAACCGCAAACACCCTCCCGACATGATCGGCGAAGAGTCAAAGTTGAATCAATATGGTTTTTAATAAACAAAAGCCCATCAAGAATCATAGGGCCACAAGCAGAACGATCCACATAATAGGTATCCAGATGGGGGTTTTCTTCATCATCAGGTGACCAACGATAAACATGGAACTCTGTCAGTTGCGTAGCACCTTCAGGTTTAGGCCAAACTTTCCCCGGTTTTACTTGAGAGTTTTTGGGAAGTTTAATTTGTACCATAATTCATTTCCCCCTTAGTAAACACGCTTTTTAGGTGCAATACGTTTTAAATCGATACCGCCATCTGCCTCAGCTGTTAACGGATCAACATGAACAGGCCGATAGGACAAAGTCACCTTACCTTTTTTTGACAAATGTGAAAGTGTATGTTTGCGCCAATTTTTATCGTCACGCTCCGGATAATCTTCACGGGCATGAGCACCCCGACTTTCCAAACGTGCTCCTGCAGAATAAACAGTAGTAATTGCATTAGCCATCAGATTTTCAAGCTCTAATGTTTCAACCAAATCAGAATTCCATATCAGAGAACGATCTGTGACTTTGAGATCAGCCAATTCATCCCAAATTTGACTGATCCGCCGACATCCTTGTTGTAAAGAATCTTCTGTACGGAAGACGGCAGCATCTTCTTGCATCGTGCGCTGCATTTTTTCACGCAATACAGCTGTTGGTATTGCTCCTTGAGCAAAACGTAAACGATCAAAACGGGCCATAATTTCGTCAACCGCCACCTCATTGAGAGGAGGAATTTCTGCATCTCGATCAATCACTTCACCAGCACGAATTGCAGCGGCACGACCAAAGACGACAAGATCAATTAATGAATTTGACCCCAAACGATTAGCTCCATGAACAGAGGCACATCCAGCCTCCCCCACTGCCATCAAACCTGGCTGGACACGATCAGGCGAATCGTCTGTTGGATTAAGCACTTCCCCATAATAATTGGTAGGAATTCCTCCCATATTATAATGAACCGTAGGCAGAATAGGGATAGGTTCTTTTGTCACATCAACACCAGCAAAGATTCGTGCGGATTCGGAAATCCCTGGTAAACGTTCATGCAATATAGCGGGATCAATATGATTGAGAACCAAATGGATATGATCTTTTTTTGGACCAACACCACGCCCTTCGCGAATTTCAAGGGTTATACAACGTGAAACCAGATCCCGTGAAGCCAAATCCTTAAAGGAAGGCGCATAGCGTTCCATAAAGCGTTCGCCCTCAGAATTGATCAAATAGCCACCTTCACCCCGCGCCCCTTCTGTAATGAGACAGCCTGAGCCATAAATGCCTGTGGGATGAAATTGCACAAACTCCATATCCTGAAGAGGTAATCCAGCACGTGCAATCATTCCACCTCCATCACCTGTACAGGTATGTGCCGATGTTGCCGAAAAATAAGCACGCCCATAGCCACCGGTTGCGAGAACAACCATCTTGGCAGAAAAACGGTGTATTGTACCATCATCAAGATTCCATGCCACCACACCTGTACAAACACCATCAGTCATGATGAGATCAAGTGCAAAATACTCAATAAAGAACTGAGCATTATATTTTAAGCTTTGTCCATAAAGCGTGTGCAGGATAGCATGCCCTGTACGATCAGCTGCTGCACAAGTCCGCTGCACAGGGGGCCCTTCACCAAATTGTGTTGTATGCCCACCAAAGGGACGTTGATAAATTCTGCCTTCTTGTGTACGTGAAAAAGGCACTCCATAATGTTCTAATTCATAGACAGCGGCAGGCGCATTACGAACCAAATATTCCATTGCGTCGGTATCGCCCAACCAATCAGATCCCTTCACGGTATCATACAAATGCCACTGCCAATTGTCAGGTCCCATATTAGAAAGCGAGGCCGCAATACCCCCTTGTGCCGCAACAGTGTGTGATCTTGTTGGAAAAACTTTTGTAATACAAGCTGTTCTTAATCCTTGCTCTGCCATCCCAAGTGTTGCCCGCAAACCTGCCCCCCCTGCCCCAACAACCACAACATCGAATTTATGATCGACAGTGCAATAAGGGGCATTTCCTGCTCTCGCGCCCAGAGATGATACTGTATCCGCCATATCCATTAACCCCCTAACGCAATTTTCAAAAGAGCAAAAATGATGACACCCCCCAAAACAAAACAAAACAAAATATTTAATGTTAAAAAGAATATCCGGAAACCTTCACGTGGAATATAATCCTCAATCACCACCTGCATTCCAAGTTTCATATGATAAAGCACTGAAACCGTAAGCAATCCCATTAAAATAGCCACAACAGGATGTGCAAGCCGTGCCCGCACCACGCTATAGTTCTCTCCAACGAGAGAGAGAATAAGAACAATAAAAAAGATTAAAAGTGGTAAATTTATAAAACCTGTCAAACGCTGTAACCAAAAGTGCTCTGTACCCTCATGTGCACTTCCACGTCCACGCACTTTGGCAAGTTCCGTTCGAAAATCTTTTTTCATAGCCCTCTCCACCCCCAGCTAAACAATGCTATATCCAATAAGCCAAATTGCAAGAGTTATAATAAGAGAAATAAACACAGTTGCCCATGCCACCATTGTTGCTTTTTCTTTAGCTAAAAGGGCAGGTTTCAGATCCCAAATAATATGACGAAGTCCACCAACCATATGATGAACGCCAGCAAGCGTATAAAGAAATAAGATACAAAGCCCAGGCAAAGAACTATAAATCTCATGAACGGTTCTAAATACTTCTGCTCCACAAGCAATTGCCATTAACCAAAGAGCGAGAAAGATCATTCCAAAATAAAGAGCCATACCCGTTATGCGATGAGCAATCGACATCGCCATTGTAATAGTCCAACGATAAATACTGATATGAGGGGAACGAGGGCGCTCTTTTATCCTAATTATCTCTGCCATCAAATATCCTGACCTGGCTTTTACTGCAACTACATCATGGGCGATAAGATTCGCACAAAATGCCAAGTGCATTATTATTTCCACTTACAATTTAGCATTTCAAGATGCCAATATTACAGGTCGGTTGTCTCAAATAACGGATTAAAGGTCACGCATAAAAAAACCGATTATTTTACAGCTATACAGCTGTAAAACGCGTTTTAATCTAATACAATTTTATCTTCACGTCAAAGGGCTAACATCATTTCTCAAATATAAATATTTATTTTCTCAAGCAGACTTCCATCCTTTTCTAAATATCAACACTCTCTTTCAAAAATCTTGAAAGTTATCCATAACTAAAAAAAACAAAACCCTAAAGACTTTGAGAAGCATTGTATGGGTACGTCAAATCCACTTCCTTAGCTGAAAACACGAACCACGGAGAATAAAAAGCTGCTTTTGTATAAATTTTAGTAACTACAGCTGTTATTCAGCAGTTTGCGCTGATGTATCTACATTTACAGCTGTTGTTTCTACAACCTCAGCAAATTTTTCAGCCTTTTTGCGGTAATCTCTCTTTTCAGCGATACGGGCAGCTTTTCCTCTCAAACCACGAAGATAATAAAGTTTCGCACGACGCACTTTACCTTTTCGCACAAGCTCAACGCCCTCAATGAGGGGAGAATATACTGGGAAAACACGTTCAACACCTTCGCCATAAGAAATCTTACGCACTGTAAAGGTCTCATTTAAACCACCACCTGAACGTGCGATGCAAATTCCTTCATAGGCTTGCACACGTGTACGTGTACCCTCACTCACGCGTACCATCACCCGCACGGTATCACCTGGCTGAAAAGCTGGTAGTTGGCGTTTTGCTGCAATTTTTGCACATTGTTCAGCTTCGAGCTGTGCGATAATATTCATTTTTTTATCCTTCATGTTCTTTATCGAACAGTCAGAGCGCTCAACTCTTGCCGAAAAAAACTACTCATCAACAGAAAAGAAGTTCTTTAGGCTATGCCTTACAACAGGAGCGAATACACCATTCCTTCATTTTAATTTTGGAACTATAGAAAACTCTTTAATCTAAAGAGAGCCATGCCATACACCACCTTACAACATGAATCAAGTTTTCTGACGATTTTTATCATAACGGGCATAAAGATCAGGACGCCGTTGACGCGTTAACAGTTCCGCTTGCTGTTGCCGCCAATCGGCAATAGCTTTGTGATGTCCTGATGTCAACACTGATGGAATAGCGCGTCCTTCGAAAAGAGCAGGACGTGTGTACTGGGGATGTTCTAGCAAACCATTCTCAAAACTTTCACATTTTGCAGAAATCGCATTGCCTATAACACCGGGAATAAGACGTATAACAGCATCCAAGACAACCAGCGCTGCTGTTTCACCTCCTGAAAGAATATAATCCCCAATGGACACCTCTTCTAATTTCCGCGCTTCTATGATCCGTTCATCGACACCTTCAAAACGTCCACAAACCAATGTCAGTCCCTCCTCACATGCCAAAGAACGGGCATAAGTCTGGTCAAAAAGCCGCCCCCGTGGACTCATTAACAATCTTGGCGAATCATCTAAGCAACTGTCTAGTGCAGCGGCTAACACATCTGCTCGCATGACCATACCAGCGCCCCCACCAGCTGGTGTATCATCAACACTATGGTGTTTATCCAAAGCAAAATCCCTAATTTGCACTGTCTCCAACGACCATATCCCCTTCTCTAAAGCTTGACCGGCTAAAGAATACCCCAAAAATCCAGGAAACATTTCAGGGTAAAGTGTTAAAACACGCGCATGAAACTTCATTATTTATCTTCCATCTCCACCTTATACCCTCAAGCTGCACGAGACCAATAGGCGACCACAAACACCATAATATGCAATCCACAACAAAAGCCCCCAACTCCTTAAATATCAAATATCCATATTCCCTGCATGCTTGTCCTGCTAAACAATGCTTAAAAATCCAAGAATCTTTTAGAATTCACATAATACTTAGAAGTGCATTTTTTTATTTTTCACTTTATTTTTTCCTCAGTTATCACTTAAACCAGCAGCCACTGGATCAACAACCAAAAAACCAGAAGCAAGACAAATTTCTGGCACGGCTGCTTTACTAAAGGGAATGAGCACAGTTTTACCCGTATTCAAACGGATTTCAAGCAAATCGCCAGCACCAAAATTAAAAAAACCATACACCTTGCCCAAAATTTGACCAACACCATCTTGGACACGAAGCCCAATTAAATCAACTTGATAAAATTCATCCTCAGTCAAATCCTCTAACAATTGATCACGGGTAACATACAAACGGATGCCTTTTAAGTTTTCTGCTGTATTGCGATCTTCAATCCCTTTAAAATGCACAATCGCGTTATTTTTTAGCATGCGAAATGTTACAATTTCATAACAACGCCCCATATCATCATAGAGAGCACCGTAAGTCTTTAAATGCTCTGGTTTAGCACTCAAGACTTTCATCATAATGTCTCCTTTTATACCATGAGCGGAACCAATAATGGCAAGATAGACTTTATTTTTAAGCTTTTTTTTATTATAATTCATGCAAAAACATTATCTCTCACAAACGGATCTTCACGCGTAATTTTCTGTTCAATTTTGTTGCCATATGAGACAATCTTCCCCAAAGACCTTTCTTGGTAACAACAGCAAATTAATAAATAAATTAATATATTAATATTAAGGAGAAGTCTTATGGCAAATGTTATGCTCTTTTACAAAGATATCACCCCAATCAACAAAGTTTCCCATAAAAATCTAAAATTTGCTCCTCCAAGTGATATGTCTTTTGCCAAAGACACCCATTGGGTTCCTCTCGCAAGCAGTGAATATTTTCAAGCAGCACTCGACTATCCAATTTTATTTATGTGCGCCGAAGATGAACAAAAGAAACGGCATTATACATCTGCAGCTCTTGTTGGTCTTTCTAATGACGAGAATGACTATATCGCTTCTGATAAAAATTGGAAAACAAATACTTATGTTCCAGCTTTTGTCCGTCGTTATCCCTTTGTTCTTGCACAATTAAGCAATGAAAAAGAGCTTTCCGTTTGCTTTGATCAAAAATCAGGCATGTTTAATGAAGTGGCAGGCACAGAACTTTTTAATTCTGATGGCTCTATTTCTCCTTTCATGGAAGAGCGAATTCGTTTTCTTGAAAGCTTTAAAATCGCTATGGAAAAAACCACTGAATTTATTGATGCCCTTGTGGAAATGGATCTTCTCAGTCAAAAATCCATCAATGTAAAAAACGACCAAGGCCTTTCAGCGCAATTAGAGCATTTTTGGATTGTTGATGAAGAAAAACTCAATAAACTCTCTGCAAGCCAACTTGCAAAGCTGCACAAAAATGGTTTCTTAGGATTGATCTTTGCACATTTGATGTCAACGCATAATCTTCTAAAAATACTCTCTCTCAAAGGGGAAAAGCAACTTGCCAATAATGAAGAGCAACAACAAAGTGAAAAAAGTGAAGAATCTACAAAGAAAGAGATACTCAATTAAGAAATGCCTATAAAAGATGACACGAGAAAAGACGAAAATGTTCCTCTCATTCCAGCAGACCATGCTGTTTTAAATGCAAGAAAAAATTGGCTGGACTGTCTGCGAGAAACACGTCGTATGGCTGTAAAAACAGTAGAAGCCTATGAACGTGATACACGACAATTTTTATTTTTTCTCTGTCAACATTTGGGGCATAAATCAACCTTTCATGATCTGGCCAATTTACGCGTTTTTGATTTGCGGGCTTATTTGGCTTATCGGCGTGCGAATAATATAAGTGCACGCTCGTTAAGCCGAGGCTTAGCTGGTTTACGTTCTTTTTTCAGCTATCTCTCGCGCGAAAAAATTGTCACCATCCCTGCAGCTCAGCTCATCAGAACCCCAAAACAGCCAAAATCTCTGCCAAAGCCTTTAGCAGTACAGTCCGCACTGCATTTAGTTAAACAAGAAAACCAACAAGAAAATAAACCATGGATTATCGCCCGTAACAGTGCTATTTTAGTGCTTCTTTATGGCAGTGGCATGCGAATATCAGAAGCTTTAAGCCTCACACCAGAACAATTTTCTGATCCCCAAAAAACAAGTTTATTCGTGACAGGAAAAGGGGGAAAAACGCGCCTTATTCCTCTCATCAAAGTTGTTCACGAAGTCGTACAAAATTATCTCAAACACTGCCCCTATCCTTTAGTGGACAACCAACCAATGTTCCGCGGAGCGAGAGGTGGTCCCCTGCAACCAGCTATTATTCAACGCGCTATGCGAAACTTACGAGCGCATCTTGGTTTACCAGAAACAGCAACCCCACACACATTGCGCCATTCTTTTGCCACCCATCTTTTATCACGAGGTGGGGATTTACGCTCTATTCAAGAACTTCTTGGTCATGTGAGCCTTTCTACCACCCAAACCTACACCCATGTGGATACAGACCATCTTTTGGAAATTTATCAAAAAGCACATCCACGTTCTCGAAAGATTTGCAAAAAAAGAAAATTAAAGATGCAGCTTTCTAATACTAAAGCATAAATACAGATTGTAGCTTCTTCTAAAAAACTTAAATATAGGAGCCTAAAGAATCTCTACGCGCACCATGCCTGTAAAGACTACATTCTGTATCTACAAACTCTTATTACAAAAATAAAAATTAAACAGAGATAATTTCCAACGCTAAAGCATGAACACAGGTCGCCAATTCTTTTTTTAAAACTTGATAAATTGCCCGATGAATTTCCACACGCGTCATCTCTTTAAAAGAAGAAGACGAAATTTTCACCCGAAAATGCGTTTCTCTTTTACCATCAAAAACATGTTGATCATGCTGATGTCCCTCATGCAGATGACTCTCATTGATCACCTCAAGTTTCTGTGGATGAAACGCATCTTGAAGCTTAATCTTAATGGTTGTTTGAACAGCTGTAGACATTTTTATTCCTTCACAAAATGAACGATGCAAAGCATCTTGTTCGTGAGCAAATAAGTGTGAAAATAAATTTTTCAAAAGTCAATTCTTGTAAAATTAATCGATTTTGCATAAATCAAAGACATGACAATAACATCTAAATTATTCGACTCAATTCGAATCAGCTCCAATAAAAAACAAAAAGCTGAATTAGAAACACAGCAGTGCCAGTGGGAAGGGTGTGAAAAATCAGCATCCCATAAAGCACCAGCGGGCCGAAATCACGAAGGACAGTATCTGCATTTTTGCATTGAGCATGTGCGTGCCTATAATAAGGATTTTAATTATTTCTCTGGCCTTAGTGATAAAGATATTGCAAAGTTTCAAAAAGATGCCCTTACAGGACATCGCCCAACGTGGCGGACTGATTTTAACAATGGCACATCGAAAAAAACAGCTGCCAATTATGCACAAATTCGCTCTGGCACAGCAGCCTATCAAAATCGTATGCGTGATCCCTTTACACTCTTTAATGAGCGTCATTCAACCAATAATTCGTCGCGAAGGTTAAAACCCTTAGAAGCAAAAGCTTTTGATACATTAGGGTTACAAGCAAACGCTTCAGCTGAAGATATTAAAATGAAATATAAGGAGCTGGTAAAAAAACACCATCCTGATTCCAATGGTGGCAACCGCTCTTCAGAAGAACGTTTCCGCGATGTTTTACATGCCTATAATTTGCTAAAAAAAGCTGGTTTATGCTAAAAAAGATGCATTCCAATTCCTAAGTTTGTTTTCGCTGTAGAAAATTCAAAGAGGAGATCAAAAGAAACAGTCTTCTGATTCCAAAATGGTGGCATTATTCTTTGAAAGGGGTGTTTTTGCAATGTTCTACCTACTTAGTAATTCACTTTAAAAAGCTGGTTTATGCCAAGAAAAATTGCTCCTATCAAATTCATTCCTCACGCGCATTATCGTTGTTTGTAAAAATATGATAATATAAATTTGTTCCTCCCTATCCAAGACTTTCATGATAGGGCATTGCATAAGTGCTCTAACTCTTGTATCGTTTCCTAACAAATGAAAATAGCATTCTTTCCCTTCCAGAAAAACCATGACAAAAACAAATCTTACAGTCGAAAATGTGCCTGATATCTCACTCTGTGCCCATGATTTGTTTCATGTTGATACGGATATGAAGGTTCCTGCTTTTAGTACAAAAAGCCCCCATGTTCCAGATATAGATCCCGATTATGTTTTTGATCAGCAAACAACATTAGCGATTTTGGCAGGTTTTGCGTTTAACCGCCGTGTGATGGTTTCCGGTTATCATGGAACAGGGAAATCGACTCATATTGAACAAGTTGCTGCACGTCTTAACTGGCCTTGTATCAGAATTAATCTCGACAGTCATGTAAGTCGTATTGATCTTGTGGGAAAAGATGCCATTGTTTTAAAAGATGGCTTACAAATTACTGAATTTAAAGAAGGCATTTTGCCATGGAGTTATCAAAACAATATTGCTCTTGTTTTTGATGAATATGATGCTGGTCGTCCTGATGTTATGTTTGTTATCCAACGGATCCTTGAAGCCTCTGGACGCTTAAGTTTACTTGATCAAAGTCGTGTGATTACCCCTCATCCAGCATTTCGTCTTTTTGCAACGGCAAATACTATTGGGCTTGGTGATACAACAGGCCTTTATCATGGTACGCAACAAATCAATCAAGCGCAGATGGACCGTTGGTCTATTGTCACGATCCTCAATTATTTACCCCACGATAAAGAAGTTGACATTGTCTGTTCAAAGGTCAAATCTTTTCAAACAATAGAAGGAAAAAAGACAATTTCTCAAATGGTCCATGTTGCTGATATGATACGTCAATCTTTTATCAATGGGGATCTCTCAACCGTCATGAGTCCACGCACAGTGATCACTTGGGCAGAAAACACGGAAATTTTTCAAAATGCGGGCTTTGCCTTCCGACTTACTTTTCTCAATAAATGTGATGAACTCGAACGCACTATGGTTGCAGAATTTTATCAACGTGCTTTTGGAGAAGAACTTCCCGAATCACTCATTCATGGTGTTGTGCCTTAAGGAATCTGTCACGCATGGCTACCGATATTAGCGACAACAAAAATCCGGCAAAGAACTCTCTCAACACCACTCTTGATACTGAAGCTTTTAAACAAGCACTTTCCACCTGTATGCGTGCCATAGCAGGTACTCCCAATCTTGAAGTTTCCTTCAGTCAAAACCGACCATCTTTAAGCGAAAATTATGCCCGTTTACCGGAATTACCACCTCACACCACAAAGAAAGATATAACAATTAGACGTGGATTAGGGGATTCCATGGCTCTGCGT
This sequence comes from Bartonella acomydis, assembly GCF_039543025.1. Lineage (NCBI taxonomy): Bacteria > Pseudomonadati > Pseudomonadota > Alphaproteobacteria > Hyphomicrobiales > Bartonellaceae > Bartonella > Bartonella acomydis. Next base: position 130,705 of record NZ_BAABIY010000012.1, read on the forward strand.
ACAGCATGGCATGACAAGCACATTCACAGACAATTTTCTCCACAAGAATCGGAAGCATGTGCCATTTTTGATGCCCTTGAGCAAACACGTATTGAAGCCATTGGCACTTTACGTATGGAAGGAATTGCACAAAATCTTGATGAAATGCTCGCAGATAAATATCAAAGAGCCCATTACCAAAAGATAAGCAGCCAAAGTGAAGCCCCCATTCAGGAAGCCATTGCACTTTTATTGCGCGAGAAAATAACAGAACGCCCTCCTCCAAAAGAAGCGGGGCCTGTCTTAGAATTATGGCGTCAAGAAATTGAAAAAAAAGCCGCCACAGAGCTGAATGAATTAACAGGATATATTCACGATCAACAGACATTTGCACGGATTGTTCGTCAAATGCTTGTTACGCTCAAAATGGCAGTTCGACTTGAAGAAACCTTTGAAGGTGAAAACAATAAAAAATTAAAAGACGGGTGTGAAGTTCAAAACCTAGCAGAAAAAGAAAGCAAAAACCAAAAACACGATAATAATGAAGAACAAACAGCTACTGAACAAGAAAGTGATGTGCAAGACAAAGGCAAAACCCAAGCGGCAAGATCAAATGACAATGATAAAGATGAAGAAGAGCAAGAAAGTAGCCCTTGGCACAAAAAATCGAGCCAATCCAAATATCTTTCTACTGTTTCAGAACAAATGCAAAAACTGACTGATTATAAAGTTTTTACCCGTCAGTTTGATGAAATTCTAGAAGCCACGGATTTTTGTTCTGCAAGCGAATTAGATCACTTACGCCGTTATCTTGATAAGCAAATCAACCATCTACAAAACATTGTTGGGCGCTTAGCAAATCGTCTGCAACGCCGCCTTATGGCACAACAAAATCGCAATTGGAATTTTGATCTTGAGGAAGGATATCTTGATACAGCACGGCTTTCACGCCTGATTATAGATCCCATGCAACCCCTTTCTTTTAAAATGGAAAGCAATACCCAATTTCGCGATACCGTTGTTTCACTGCTCATTGATAATTCGGGCTCCATGCGAGGACGCCCCATTACGGTTGCGGCAAGTTGTGCGGATATTTTGGCACAAACGCTTGAACGCTGTGGTGTAAAAGTCGAAATTTTAGGCTTTACCACAAAAACTTGGAAAGGAGGAAAATCGCGGGAAGAATGGCTCAAGCAAAACAAACCCACTCATCCAGGCCGTCTGAATGATTTATGTCACATTATCTATAAAAGTGCGGATACTCCATGGCGTCGTGCTCGACGCAATTTAGGTCTCATGATGCAAGAAGGATTACTCAAAGAAAATATCGATGGAGAAGCATTAATTTGGGCATATCAGCGCCTTTTATCACGGCGTGAACAACGGCGCATTCTTTTGGTTATTTCTGATGGAGCCCCTGTTGATGATTCAACACTCTCGGTCAATTCCAGCAATTATTTAGAAAAACATCTACGCGCAGTGATCCAAGAAATTCAAACACACTCACCTATAGAACTCATTGCCATTGGCATTGGTCATGATGTCACACGTTATTATCAACATGCTGTAACCATTATGAATGTCGAAGAACTTGCTAATGCTATAACAAAACAATTAGAAGCGCTCTTTAGCGAGAAAAAACTTCGTTCTCATCATCATAAGAAAATTTAAAACAACCCTATATTCTTTATTCAATTTTCACCTTTTAAAAAACACCTTCATCACATATAAAAATGCCAATCAAATCGTTTTGCTCTTGCGCCGCTGTTTCATAAACCATTCCTCTCTCATAAGAAAACCAACCATTGCGCGCGGTATCAACACCAAACACAAACAGATTTAAAGCATAGCTTGTTTTAGAAAAATGAGACTATCCCTCACCAGAGAACAGCGATTTGTGGAACGTTCTTTATGCTTCTCATCATTTATAAAAAGTTAATCGTCTAGAATGCACACAACCATAAGTTTCTAAGACTATCATCTCCTAGATTAAAATAGCATTTTGAAGTTATGCTGGCAGATGAAAAATCTATAGAAAAGCCTCTCTAGTGTAGATACAGCTAAAATACTTCTGATAAAGACAAGAAAAAATTTTCTTCTTTAAAAATAACAAGAGGAGAAATCATGATTTATTTGCTGCTCATAAAAGATGAAGTATCTTTTGAATGTCCTTGATAAAGGGGTATTTTCAGAGCGTTAAGCATTGTTCCATAAGGAAGCAACATAAACAGACTCATAATGATTTTTACAGAAAAATCACCAAAGGCCAGTGAAAGCCAAATTGGAATCGCAATTCCTCCAAAAACAGTACTTTCCAAAATGGAACTATCAGCATAACCTGTTACCTGATCAACAAAAGCAAAAGAGCTAGAAAAAGCAAGAGCAAAAAACACAACCGTATCCAAAGCCGAACCGACCAATGCTGCTGCTAGAGGTGCTTTCCACCATGTTTTACGTCGCAAAGGAGTAAAGACAACAATATCGAGAAGTTGCCCAAACAAAAATGCTAAACTTGAAGCAACTGCAAGCCGCGGTGTAGCCAATATCCACGAAACAAAAACACCGGCAAAAAAGCCAGCATAAACCACGCGCCGTGCAGCAGCCGGACCATAAAAACGATTGGTTAGATCATTGATAAGAAAAGCAAACGGATAAGTAAAAGCTCCATAAGTGAGCAATTCATTTAAACCAAACCAGTAGACAGGATACTGAACCAAAATATTAGAAGCAGTGACAGTAGCACACATGGCAAGAATGGAAAAAGCAATATACTTTTTTTCTTGCCATGCTAATAAAAAATCGTGTTTTGAAGACATTTTTGTAACCTGGGATATGGAACCAATCAAATACAACGATCAAAAACTATAAAATCATAAAATGCTGGGAGAGAATAAAAACAAAGATTCAGCTCCATAACCACCAAAGGCAATTAAGCTGCTTGTTCAGCTTTTTTCTTAACAATTTGGCGCTTTAACAAACGCGCACGTTGTGACAATTCTTTATCATCGGCTTTAAGTAAAAAACCATCCAAGCCACCTCGATGCTCCACAGACCGCAAAGCACTTGCCGAAACCCGTAAACGGTAATTTTGCTGTAATACTTCCGAAATCAATGTCACATTACAAAGATTTGGTAAAAAACGACGACGGGTTTTATTGTTCGCATGGCTAACACTATTGCCATAAAGGACTGTTTTCCCTGTCAATTCGCAAGCACGAGACATAAACTTCACCTTTAAATTCTGAAAAACTCTTATAAAATCCCAATACCCACAAAATAGAATGAAGGCAAAGAGCACACAACACCCTTATATATTGGGAAGGTTTGTTTTTAATAGGGTGTCGATACCAAAAGGTCAAGTCTTTTGTAAAGCCTTTTGCATTCCTTACCGACTCATTTTGCTCTCTTTTCTCAATTAAAAGGCACAGAAAATGTTTTTTTTTAACAAGCATCATGCTAAAAGAATGCTTATCATCTTAAATAAGGAAGCATTCATCATGAGCAAAGCAGATTCCACCATGACGAAACTTCCACAAAAACAAAGCCGTTTTTCTTTATTTCTCTTTAGCGTTTTCTGTGTGTGTTGTTTTGTTCTCTTCAGCGCACTCGGTATATGGCAAGTACAACGATTAAACTGGAAAACAAATCTTATCACCAGTGCCAATCAACGGGTTCATTTGCCTCCTATAACAGCCCCATCACAAAATCAATGGGCGCAGATTACTTTTGAAAAAGATGAATATCGCCCTGTTACGATCACAGGAAAATTTTTGACAGATAAAAATATCTTGGTCACAGCTGTTACTCAAGATACGAGCGGCTACTGGGTTTTAACCCCCTTACAAACAGCGGACAACACCCTAACTTTCATAAATCGTGGTTTTATTCCCATGGATGCGCGCCATGACTTTCAAAGCTCTAAGCCATTACAAACAAAGGCAAAATCTCATCCCTATGAGGCTATAAATACAAAACAAACCACCATCATAGGATTGTTGCGCATGAGTGAAAAAAATGGGTTTTTTCCACGCAAAAATAATCCTGATAAAAATATATGGTACACGCGCGATCTCCCAGCTATGGCAGAGAAACTTGGTTTGTCCACGGTTGCGCCTTATTTCATTGATGCTGGCAAAAAAACAGCCCCGTACGAAGCCCTTCCCATTGCTGGTCTCACAATTGTGCACTTTCGAAACAATCATCTTGTCTACGCCATCACGTGGTTTATCTTAGCTGCTGGTATCTTGGGTGGCTCTCTTTTTCTGCTACGACAAAAAAGCTAAACAGACAAAATATTCAACCTTGTGAAACATTACCGTTAACAAGTCTGCTTTAAGTCACTCCCTAAAACAAAACATATTCTCCTCTCCATGATGTAGAGAATTTTAACAGCAAAACATTTGTTTTTGAAGCGACTAAGAGAAATACCTATCATCTCCCTATACTCTCTTGACCGCATCATAAATAAATGGGGAGATAAAAAGCCACTTCCCTTCATCTCATAATGAGACAATACAGTGATTTATAAAGATAATAAAGGTTTTACATCTCGCATGAGAAGGTCAATTAGATCAGGATTCTCCCATATCAAGCCTATTTACGTTGAAGCAATTAAGATTCACCTTAGCCTATCACAAATGAGATTAGCGTGTGGATAAAACTCTCAATGACTAGTAATAAAAGCAGCCCCCCCGCTCTCTCAAATGTAAAAGCTACCATTTGGAAAATCGTGCAATTATAAAGCCTTGCACCTTTACAAACATAAAGATAGTGGTGATCGATAATTTCTACACCATACCATTCACCTACAGCGTCACAAAATTTACTCGAAAAACACCAAAAGATGTTTCTTTACGAAAAGACACATTTCTTACTTGTCATCACAAGTAAATTTTATCAGGACTTCTGAGAATAACGCCGCGCAACAGAATCAATATTGCCACGATAAATACCAAGATCTTTAAGCTCATCTGTTGAAAGACGACTCAACGCATTTACTGTGCGCCGGTAACGACGCCAATGACTATAAGAACGCAAAATATCCATCTCTTTTACTCAAACTTGCTGTTACTCACCCTAGAGCATAAGGTAGAGCAAATTACAAAAAAGAGTTGTGCTATAACTTCATAACAGATATGCAACTATGATATGGGAAGCATCTTTAAAACTTATCTTACTAAAAAAACCATCAAAAGCTGTTAATGACGAAAGTGCCGCACACCCGTAAAAACCATTGCCAAACCATGCGCATCAGCAGCGGCAATTACTTCTTCATCACGCATGGAACCACCTGGTTGAATAACCGCTGTTGCTCCTGCCCCAGCAACTGCCAACAAACCATCAGCAAATGGGAAAAAAGCATCTGATGCAACCACAGAACCTTTCGCGAGAGAGTGTGTTAAACCTGCTCTCTTTGCACTTTCTTCAGCTTTGCGTGCAGCAATTTGAGCTGAATCGATGCGACTCATCTGCCCCGCGCCAATTCCAACGGTTGCATTATTTTTTGCATAAACAATAGCATTTGATTTAACATGCTTTACCACCCGAAAAGCAAATTGAAGATCATGCATTTCTTCTTGACTGGGAGCCCGCTTTGTCACCACTTGCAGTTTAAGATCATCAACCACCATATTATCACGCGACTGTACTAAAATCCCACCTGCAAGCGTTTTGGCAAGAACCCCTCCACACCGTGGATCGGGAACACCACCTGTTATCAGCAAACGAAGATTTTTCTTGCTTGCAATAATTTCACGTGCCGCCATTGTTGCATCAGGAGCAATAATCACTTCCGTAAAAATTTTAATAATCTCTTCTGCACTTTCTTCATCAAGAGTTTGATTTAATGCAACAATTCCACCAAATGCCGAGACATTATCGCACATCAAAGCTTTCAAATATGCCTCTTTCAAATTCGCCCCTTCAGCAACACCACAAGGGTTAGCATGTTTAATAAGCGCAACAGCAGCAGTTTTTTTAGGATCAAATTCTGCCACCAGTTCAAATGCCGCATCGGTATCATTCATATTGTTATAAGAAAGCGCTTTACCTTGCAAAAGTTTGGCTGTTGCAACTCCAAAACGTTTTTCATTATTGCGATAAAATGCTGCCTGTTGATGCGGATTTTCCCCATAGCGCATCACCGTTTCAAGATGCCCAGAAAAACTCTGCCATGTTGGTGGTACAATTTTTAAATCCTCGGCAAACCACGCCGCTATTGCCGCATCATACGCAGCCGTATGTGCATAAGCACGCATTGCTAACTGACGTCGCAGGGAAAAACTTAAACATCCCTCATGCTGCTTTAATTCAGCAAGGACCACTTCATAATCACGCACCGCTGTTACTACACCCGTATAAGCATGATTCTTTGCCGCAGCACGGATCATTGCCGGTCCACCTATATCAATATTTTCAAGAATGGTTTGTCCATCCGCTCCAGATTGAACAGTCTCTTCAAAAGGATAAAGATTCACCACAAGCAGATCAATACCATGAATGCCATACTGCTCCATAGCACTCTTATGGCTAGGATCTTCTCTTACACCTAACAAAGCACCATGAACTAAGGGGTGAAGTGTTTTGACACGTCCATCCATAATTTCTGGAAACCCTGTGACCACGGCAACATCTTTTACCGGTAAACCAGCAGCCATTAAGGCTTTTGCTGTTCCTCCTGTTGAAATCAATTCAACACCATAAGCGTGAAGCGTTTGTGCAAAAGCAACTACACCTGTTTTATCAGACACGGAAAGAAGAACACGACGAACCCGATGAAGATCAGGTATGGGAAAATTTTTTACAACAACACCCATAACAGGAATCCTAAAAATGAAATGGTTAAAATTCAAATAAAATAAGCTTATAGCTTCATAGCACACGCTATTATCAAAATACACTGCAAGGATAAAATCTCTTTCTCTTTTAACAGAGAAAGAAGAACTATCCATTTATCAACAATGATCAGAAAAGTATCATTGTTCTCATGAACGGCGGATAAAACGCCAACGAACTTTTTCCTGAACTGTGGGGCGAAAATACAAAACAATCTGTTGTGTACGTTGGGGTCCTGTTAATTCAGCAAAATCAATTGAATTCTCAAGGTAAATATCTGCATCAGGCGATATAAAATACCATACTTGCCCATTTTCCACAGCTAAACGCACATGCTTCCCATCATAATTGACTTCTACTTTTGGGTGAAGATGAAAGCGCACAGCAACATTATTTTGTTCACTTTGTACCCTCTTATGTCGCTTTGACAGTACTTTTTTTGGCACAAAAAAGTGATCAAAACCTTCTATCATATCGCCATTTGTCGCTAGAATGAGGCCACGTTCATGAACAAGATTAAAAGGTCGCACATACCCATCATGGCTAGCAATAAAACCAGTTTTCTCTGAATCGTCTATACGACGCACTTTAACATCCGTTGGTCCCTCAAGCAAAAAGGAAGCACCGGTTCTTTTTTTATGAAAAACCCCGACTGAACAATCATTCACCGTTGCTGTTGAATGTGCTGCGGTCACACGCCCTAAATGTCGATATTCCTCACGACCATAAGGATTAACACCCATATTAATAACAAAACGGCTTCCCTGTGAAGACATTTCAAAAGACAAACATCCCGAACCAGCATATTCTGCAGCAGAACGTGGTGGAAATTTTCCTGTATCAGCCAACACTGTTGTCTGATTGGCTTGTAAACGCTGAAATCCTGAATAACGTGCATAACTAAACGGTTGGCCAGCTGTCTTATCGAGCTCTAACAGTGCTGATAGCCGTTCCGATACAAGGGGTCCCACCCCATTAAAATGCGCTAAAGTTTGATCTTCATGGATAAAAAACCGTAAAGCTGGTAACATACGCTCCACAGCATCAATCAAAATACGCGGTGCCGTTTCATTGCTATGCATAAAAAGATGCCGTAACGACAATAAATCCGCTAACAAATTGAGCAAAATAACAGGGCTACGCGAAATATGTCCACCATCAACCAAAATTTGGCATGAAAGTTCCTCTATAAGAAAATTTTGCAGCTTTTTTTTCATGACCGCAGATACAGGCAAAGCCAGAGAGGCAAATGTCAAAGCTATTGCTGCTTGTAGACGTTGATCATTATTTTCCATACTGGAAATCGTGACACGTAAATATCGAAACTGGAATCCAACAGCACGCAAAAAGCATTTTTCAAACCGCTCATTTGCCCCTTGCAAGAGCATTCTTGCGTGACAAATCCATGAAATTAAACGCCGTGCTACAACTGGTGTACTCCAAGCCAACCCTTTTACTTTTTTGCCTCCATGGTCCAGCCAATCTTCTAAGAGCGCGCGTGCATGGGCTGCTGCCAAATTGCTCTCCGCTGCTTCCATATGCCGCAACCAATGAAAATCATGAAGAGCTTCCTCCCATTCAGGTGTTGGTGGAACCAATGCAAAAGGAGAAACAGCACCAGAGTGAACAACATGACCGGCAAAAGCAAAACGACCATGGTAAAACTCATGTGCCATCACTGGATCAGCCAAATGCAAATCCATGGGATACGCTAAAATTTTATGGGGACGAAACCCTGAAAATCGCCAACGAAACAGTGGTCCAACCCATAAACGCCGTATAAATTGTTGTGCTCCATAGACAAAATCCGAGGCCTTTACCTGAGGATCTTTTACTGCAATTGCCACAATCTCATCTCCGTACCTACTGAATCGTGTACAATTTCAGCCATTTTAGTAAATGAACCGTTAACTAAGTCACTTTTCGCAAGCGTGCAGCAAAAAAACCATCCATGCCTAAAAATACGTTTTTCTCAGTATTAAAATCTTCATGACAAAAATCTGCAGGTGTTGTGCGCAAAATCCCCTCACTTGAGAGCAAATGCGCCATACCCCGCATTTCCTCTGCAAGAATAGGCTCTAAAACAATGTCGCTACGTGTCGATAAAATCTTCTCAATAACATCTTCACCTTCTTGTTTTGCCAAAGAACAATTGGAAAAAACAATGCATCCGCCTTTTTCCACCAAAGCAATGGCTGCAACAATTAAATCATATTGTAACGCTGCTAATGTGGCAATATCATCTATTGATTTTGTCCATAAAACGTCTGGATGGCGACGTATTGTGCCCGTAGATGAACAAGGAGCATCAAGAAGAACAGCATCAAAAAGCTGTTCGGGATGAAAATTTCTCACATCCCCCTGCCAAGTAGAAACTAAAAAATGAAGACGACCCATATTCGCCTTTAAACGCTTTATCCGACTAGCAGAGAGATCAATTGCTGTCACATCAGCGCCCTGCAAAGCCAATTGTGCAGTTTTTCCTCCAGGACTTGCACAAAGATCCGCCACCCGTTTGCCCTGAACATTGCCCAGTAAAACAGCAGGCAAGGCCGCAGCAAAATCCTGAACCCACCAAGCTCCCTCCTCATAGCCTGGCAAATCAATCACAGAACAATCTAAACTGTTCAACCGAACAGAACCATTGGGCAAAACAACACCTCCCAGCCGTTTAGCCCATCCTACACTATCGGATTTCACGGTTAAATCGAGAGGAGGCTGGACACTTTGAATTGCCAAAATCTGTTTAGCCTTTTCTTTTCCATAAGTTGACACTAAAAGCTGAGAAAACCATGCTGGCACTCCTTTAATGTTAGGAGCTTGTTGGCGTAAAAATTCTGCCTCCCGTGCAACATTGCGTAAAAGAGCATTGACCACACCTGAAAACCGACGCATCCGCGGATCAAGTTTAGCCACCCGCACAGCTAAATCAATGGCCGCATGATCAGGAATATCAAGATAGAGAATTTGTGCTACACTGATGTGCAAAAGATGCTGAAAAGAAAAAGCTTGTGAGGGTAAAGGGCGCGATAAGAAGCGTGCTAAAACCTCTGTAATCTGCCCTCGATGACGCAACGCCGCGGCCAAAATAGCGCGACACAACAAACGATCTCGCTGGGAAAGCCTTAAATATTGAGAATGTCCATGTTCATTATCAGTGAGCCCCGAAAGGGACACATGCTTATCAAGCACCGCCCCTAACAGACGAACACACATCCGTCGCACAGCCAATCCCGGAATCTCTTTCTCGGACACAAGCCCCGCTTTCTTGTCTTTCAAAACAACACCTCTATGCCTTTAAGAGTTCGATAATCAAAGCTTTTTTCTATCTCTATAATGAAGCCAAGAAGGACGTTTTGTAACGCGCTGAAAATCACTCTTTTGCTGATAATCGGATACACCAGTTTGCGCATGAGGCTGCAGATCTTGCTCATTTAAGCCACTGCTTTTTTCATGCAAACCGCTCTCTTCATTCCACTCTATATTTTTAGCCAGAGCTTCTTTCATCTCTTCAGCCTGCCGATAAAGAGCAGCAATACGATTTGCCGTTGCTGGATGGGTAGAAAAAAGGCTATCAGCTCCCTCACCACTCAAGGGATTAATAATAAACATATGTGCTGTTGCTGGATTATGCTCTGCCTCTTCATTGTATATTCTACGTCCACCATCGGCAATTTTACGCAATGCTGAAGCCAACCACAACGGATTACCACATATCTCACCACCTCGCCGATCAGCAGCATATTCACGTGTGCGACTAATAGCCATTTGCACAAGCATCGCGGCAAAAGGAGCCACAAGCAGAGCAATAATTCCTCCAATTCCGCTCGTACTATGAGAACCCTCTGAAGAATGACGCTGTCCCCCCATAAAAAAAGCGAAATTACCAAGCATTGAAATTGCACCTGCAATCGTTGCCGTCAAGGTCATCGTCAAGGTATCACGATGCTCAATATGTGCAAGTTCATGCGCCATAACTCCGGCAATCTCCTCTGCACTTAACTGTGCTAACAATCCGCTACTTGCCGCAACAGCTGCATTTTGAGGATTACGTCCTGTAGCAAAAGCATTAGGCTGTGCATTATCAAGAATATAAACTTTTGGTTGAGGCAGAGAAGCTTTTTTGGCCAAATCGTTTACAATCCTATAATAAACGGGTGAGGAATGCTGATCTACTTCACGCGCCCCATACATACGTAAAACGATTTTATCCGAATTCCAATAAGAAAAAAAATTAAGTCCACTTGCCATAATCAGTGCAATAACCATGCCACTGCCCCCTCCAACAAGATAACCAACTCCCATAAAAAGAGCGGTCATGAAAGCCAAAAGCATGGCTGTACGCATTATATTCATTACTCAAAAAACTCCATGATAAAATACAATCAATATTATATGATGGGGTTTTCTTTCTGCTTCTTCAATGGAATAGGTGTAAAATGGATAAAAAAGATGAGAAAATAAGCACACAAAATGTCATTATCGATAAACAACAACCCCTCTCTCCCGCTGCACAACGCGCACTCAAAGAAGCAGAAGAAAGGCGTAAGCATGAAAAAGATGAAGAAAAACCTTTAGAAAATGGTGGACGTGGCGGCAAAGACCCTTCACGCTACGGAGATTGGGAAATTAAAGGCCGCGCCATTGATTTTTAAAAGCATATTTTCATTTCTTCAAAATGAAATCGGCTTTTGGCAAACAAAAGTAGAGAACCGTTTTTGTCCTCTCATAAAAAGTTTTACACAAGATACATCCAAGGTATATCTAAAAAATGAAGAGAAATACTACAAAATGAAGCATAGCAACAAAAATCCATTCTCTTATGGAAACAAAAAAGAAAACCACGCCATGATTTTTCAAAAAGAATATTGATTAAAAAAATCAAACATCTTCTTAAAGGAATATCCGTTTTTGAAAAACAAAAACGGATAAGAGTTATTCTTTTCTATAAAAGCTTTTAAAAGCAGAATTGATTATTTTTTAAAAACAATCACCCTTATGATTCTGAAGCGGATTCAGCTTCAGCCGCAGCAGCTTCTTCAGCAGCTTGTTTTGCAGCGGCTATACGTTCTTGTGCTTTTTTGCCTGGCTCAGCTTTTTGGGGATTATTACGGATTGGACGTTTTTTCAAACCAGCTGCATCTAAAAACCGTAACACGCGATCTGTTGGCTGTGCCCCTTGACCAAGCCAATATTGGATACGTTCTTCATTCAATTTCACACGTGGTCCATCTTTCGGCAACATTGGGTCCCATGCACCAACACGTTCAATAAAGCGTCCATCACGCGGACTCCGTACATCCGCAATAACGATGTGATAATAAGGACGTTTTTTTGAACCTCCACGGGACAAACGAATTTTTAATGCCATATTTTATCTCCTATTGTCAGCTCTGGCTTTCGTTTAAATTAATTTGCGTTGTTTTGCTCTTTGGCAATCACCTCATGGTGCCGCACAACCTCTTTAATAACAAACTTCAAAAATCTTTCAGCAAAATCGGGATCAAGATGACTTTCTATAGCCAATTGCCGCAATCGTGCTACTTGATGTTGCTCACGCAGAGGGTCAACAGCAGGCAAATCACAACGGGCCTTTAGATGCCCCACCATCTCTGTACAACGAAATCGCTCTGCCAAAATATGTATCAAGGCTGCATCAAAATTATCAATAGATGCTCTTAAACGCACTAATTCATCCAATATTTTTTCTTGCATCCTCTTATCCTTATCCTCTTTGCATCTTACTTTTTCTTAGGATGCTGAGGATATTTTCCCCTCTCAGCTATGCCACTGGAAAGATCAGAAAATGGAAACGAACGCCCTGGAAGACCGGGCAAGACTTTCCCTTCCTTGCCACTTTCCATCTGCCTTTGTAGTGTTGCAAGCTGCTTTGGATCAAATCCCGATAAATCAGGTAATGTTGCAGAATCGCCGCCCACAGGCCCCGTACTAGCAAGTCCCATTTTAGAACCAAGCCCGCTCAACATTTTTCCCATAAAACCACCTTTGCTTTTGCCACCGATGGCTTTTACCATATCAGCCATCTGTCGATGCATTTTTAAAAGCTTATTAATATCAGCAGCGCTTGTACCAGAACCTTTAGCGATTCGTTGTTTACGACTATGTTTCAACAACTCGGGATTGGCACGCTCCAAGGGAGTCATAGATGAAATGATAGCCAATTGCCGATTAAACAAGCGATCATCAAGCCCCGCAGCAGCCATCTGATTTTTTACTTTACCCAAACCGGGTAGCATTCCCATAATGCCGCCCATTCCGCCAAGTTTTTTCATTTTCTGCAATTGTTCTGCCAAATCATTGAGATCAAATTTACCGGCTTGCATTTTTTTTGCAAAAGCAGCAGCTTTTTCATGATCCATCGTCTCAGCAGCTTTTTCCACCAAAGAAACGATATCTCCCATTCCGAGAATACGATCAGCAATGCGGCTTGGATGAAATTCTTCCAAAGCCTCTATTTTTTCACCGATCCCGATTGCTTTAATGGGCTTGCCTGTAACAGCACGCATAGAAAGCGCCGCACCACCACGACCATCACTATCCATACGCGTTAAGATAATTCCTGTAATTCCCACACGTTCATCAAAAGAACGTGCAAGATGGACAGCATCTTGACCGGTCAAACTATCTGCCACCAACATAATTTCATGCGGCAAAGAACACGCTTTAATTTCAGCCAATTCAAGCATCAAAGCTTCATCAATATGGTTACGACCAGCTGTATCAAGGATCAGCACATCATAACCACCCAATTTGGCTGCTTGTACTGCTCGTGTTGCAATATCAACAGGAGATTGCCCAGCAATAATAGGTAAACTTTGCAAATTTGCTTGTTCTGCTAATTGACGAAGTTGTTCCTGTGCAGCAGGACGGCGTGTATCTAAGGACGCCATAAGAACTTTTTTATTATTTTTATTCGTAAAACGCTTAGCAAGTTTTGCAGTTGTCGTTGTTTTTCCTGACCCTTGCAGACCAATCATCATGATCACAACAGGTGCTGGTGCATTTAAATCACTAAGAACACCTTCACTTCCAAGGACACGAACCAGTTCGTCATGAACAATTTTAACAACCATCTGGCCCGGTTTAATTGATTTAACAATCTCAGCCCCAATTGCTTTTTCACGAACCCTATCGGTAAAAGAACGTACCACATCAAGCGCAACATCAGCTTCCAATAAAGCACGACGAATTTCCCGCAATGCCTCTGTAACATCCTGATCCGACAAAGCACCACAGCCTGTCAAGTGAGACAGTATGGAGCCAAGCCGCTCTTGTAAGGATTCAAACATTCTTTACCTCATTGCTGCACAACACATAAAACAAAATGGCACCCGAGAACGCATCGCGCCGTCGGATGTTGACCTCTGAGATCTCTTTATACCCTATAGCATTGGGGTCTCAGTCGGTGGCTCCAAGTCAATCTTGTTACTGAAAGCTCACTCTTTCAAACAATAAAACCTAAGCTTTGTCAAGATTTATCATACAATAGCTTCAAAAGACAGCATACATTACACTGCATCTGTCTCAACTTCAACACGCACAAAGCGCCCTGTTTTCTGTTCTACACTCCACAATTCACCGCTTGAGATATCAAACCAAACACCGTGTAATGTCAAAACGCCCTGCTCTTTACGTGTCTTTATCCACGGAAAGGTTTCTAAATTTTTCAGCGAATAATGTATAGACAATCGTTCTAGTGTCATTTGCTGTTCTGATGCGGTCAATGTTTCATCGTTAAGAACTGTTTGTGCTGCTGGTACTAAAAGACTGATCCATTGACCAATAAAATCATTTGAAGATAAAGACTTACACGCTCCTTGCAGAGCAGCACACACCCCGCCACAATGGGCATGACCAAAAACAACGATATGTTTAACCTCAAGCAATTGCACGGCATATTCAATTGCTGCTGATGTTGCGTGATATTGGTTATCAGGAGAAAATGGAGGTACCAAATTTGCCACGTTGCGCAATGTGAAAATTTCACCTGGCTTAGCATCAAAAATCGTTTCTGGTATTGCCCGCGAATCACAACAAGCAATGACCAAAACTTCAGGTTTTTGCCCTTCAACTGCTAATTGTTGATAACGTGCTGTTTTATATGAAAAATGATTTTTTCTAAAGGATTGGTAACCACTTAAAAGTCTTTCAGGCAAACACATCATTCTCTCTTTACTTTCTTGTCTATATTTTTTAAAGAACAAACCATTAACATATGAGAATACTAAAAATGTCTTTTACCCAACGCAAGATACTTAATCTTACCTCAAAGAAAAATATTCCCGTAAAATAACAGACTATTACTATAAAATGGAAACAACAATTTTATTCTTTCCAAATAAATAACTATTCCCTACAAAAAGAAAGTGCTACACTAACTAGAGAGAATAGTATAGAGATCTATTTTTATAAAAAGACTAAAGAACAGCAAGATCAAAAAAGGGAAAATCACCGTGTTAAAACAACAAACACCAAAGACAAAAAGTCAAACGCAAATAGAACAAATGCTTTTTGCTCATACCGATAAAGAAGATATTATTTTTTACGAAAAGAAAGAACTTGAAAAGGCTACAAGCGCTGCTATTGAGGCTTTTAACCTCCATAAAGCAGGAAAAAGTACTATCTGCTTTGCACAAAATTTAACCCGCAACAACAAACCTATCACCGTTATAACGCTCGTTAACGATAACAAACCCTTCCTCCTTGATTCTATTTTAAATATCTTTAATCAGCATAAAAATCATATTTATTTGATTGCCCATCCTGTCCTTGATTGTGCCTCTGGACAACGCATTAGTCTGATGCAAATCCACATTGAGTCCTTGAACGAACAACAGACACAAAAACTTAAAAAGGAACTTACCTTAGTCCTTGAACAAGTCAATGCCGCAGTGCAAGATTGGCAGCCGATGCTTAAAGAAGTTAAAAAGCATATTCACGCCTATCAAACCAGTCTTCCACCTCATTACAAACAAGAAGGGGTAAAAGCCATTGAATTTCTCAATTGGTTAATGGACGATAATTTCATCTTTCTTGGCATGCGTACGTATAATTTTCTTAAAGACCAAGCGCCTACAAAATCCTTTACAGCCAGCGACATTGAACTGGGTATTCTCACCGATGCTTCTATTCGTATTATTGGTGATGCACAAATGGAAGAAGCATCCCAAGAAATCCTCTCCTTTATGGAAAGTAATAATCTGCTTATTGTTACAAAAGCCAATAGCCGTTCAAAGATTCACCGTTCTGTTTGGCTTGATTATATTGGTCTTAAAATCTTTGACAAAGCAGGGCACCTTAGTGGAGAATTGCGCATTGTAGGGCTTTTTAGCTCATCAGCTTACACTCGTTCTATTTTGCAAATCCCTTTTTTAAAAGAGAAGGCAAAAACCATCATTCAACGCCTCGGACATAATAGCGCTGATTACTCTGGAAAAGCCCTTATCAGTGTTTTAGAAACTTATCCAAGGGATGAAATGTTTCGCTCTAACATTGATACACTAACGGAAAATGCTAAACTTATTATGCAATTAGATGAGCGCCCTCGTTTGCGGGTGCTTGCCCACACGGATCCTTTTGGGCGCTTTGTTTCTATACTTGTCTATATACCGCGTGACCAATACAACAGTAACATTCGTGAAAAAATTGGTGAATATTTTGTTGAGCTCTACCAAGGTGATTTTTTTGAATCCTACCCTCTCTTTTTGGAAAGCACACTGACGCGTGTCTATTATATCATCCACCGAAAAGTCAATGAAAGCGTTCCCCTTATAGAGCGAGCCACACTTGAACAACATGTACGTTCTATCGCAAGAAGTTGGGAAGACAGTGTTCAAACCATAGCACTTGCCGGTAAAATAACTGAGAAACAAATGCGTTTGGCCGGACAATTTCCCAATAGTTATCGTGACCTTTTTTCAGCTGAAGATGCCCTTAAAGATGCAGGACACATTTTAAAGCTTCATGATAAAAAACCACTTTTTGTTACATTTTATCATACACACAATAAAGAAAAACACAGCATTTCCCTTCGGCTTTTTCACCACCACGAAGCGTTAGCTCTTTCCAAGCGTGTCCCACTTCTTGAAAATATGGGATTTCGCGTCATCGCTGAACAAACACTTGAATTACCAGATGGAAACGGACGCTCTGTATATCTCCATGATATGCAATTAGAAAGTGCTTTCCAAGCTTATATCGACTTCGATAAAAATGGTCAAAAGCTCGCTGAAACATTTGAAGCCATTTGGGCACAAGATGCTGATAATGATGCTTTTAATGCTTTAACGCAAACAGCTGAACTCAATTGGCGTGAAATTGTCATTTTGCGCCATTATGGACGCTATCTCCAACAAACAGGCATTCCTTATTCACAAGACCGCGTTGCCCAAACTTTAAATAGCTATCCTGATATTACGCAAGATCTTTACGCTCTGTTTCATTTAAAATTTCATCAAAACCATACAGAACAAGAAAGAGAAAAAAACCAACGAATCATTCAAAAGCGAATTGAAGAAAAATTACAGAAAGTCTCTGGTTTAGATGATGATCTCATCTTACGCCGTTATCGTAATCTTATTGATGCGAGTTTACGTACCAATGCCTTTACTCCTTTTTCCGATGGGAAACCGCGGCGTATTTTAGCCACCAAATTAGATCCACGCCAAATTGAAGGCTTGCCTGAACCACGCCCCTATCGAGAAATTTTTGTTTATGGACCAGAAGTAGAAGGAGTTCATTTACGCTTTGGACCTATCGCACGCGGAGGAATTCGTTGGTCTGATCGCGCACTTGATTATCGTACTGAAATACTTGGTTTAGTCAAAGCCCAACAGGTCAAAAATGCCGTTATTGTTCCTGTTGGTGCCAAAGGTGGATTTTATCCACACCGCCTTCCCCAAACGAATGATCGCGCCATAGTCATAGAAGCTGCACGACAAGCTTATATTGATTTTATTACAGCTCTGCTTTCCATTACTGACAATCTGGTTAGCGATAAAATCACTCCTCCTCATGACATCATCTGCCATGATGGTGATGACCCTTAT
This sequence comes from Bartonella acomydis, assembly GCF_039543025.1. Taxonomy (NCBI): domain Bacteria; kingdom Pseudomonadati; phylum Pseudomonadota; class Alphaproteobacteria; order Hyphomicrobiales; family Bartonellaceae; genus Bartonella; species Bartonella acomydis. The sequence goes on from NZ_BAABIY010000012.1 coordinate 148,587, forward strand.
TTTGTTGTTGCAGCAGACAAAGGTACCGCAACATTTTCTGATACAGCCAACAGCATCAGCCAAACAAACCACTTTTGGCTTGATGATGCTTTTGCTTCTGGAGGTTCAGCAGGCTATGACCACAAAGAAATTGCGATTACAGCCAAAGGTGTATGGGAAGCGGTTAAAAGACATTTCCGAGAATCCTTTAACCACGATATTCAAACGACACCTTTTACCTGTATTGGTGTTGGTGACATGTCTGGCGATGTTTTTGGCAATGGAATGCTGCTTTCCAAACAAACAAGGTTGATTGCTGCTTTTGATAACCACGATATTTTTATCGATCCGAATCCCAATATAGCTGAAAGCTACGCAGAACGTATGCGCCTTTTTAAACTTCCTAGTTCAAGTTGGCAAGATTACGACGAAACAAAATTATCAAACGGTGGTGGCATTTTTTCACGCAGCATGAAAACCATTACACTCTCCCACGAGGCAGCACAAGCTATTGGTTTTGAAAAACAAACAGGAACGCCTTTTGAAATTATCTCTGCAATTCTCAAAGCACCTGTTGATCTTTTATGGTTTGGTGGCATTGGTACTTATATCCGTGCAACCACAGAAACAGATGCCCAAGTAGGAGATCGAGCCAATGATGGACTACGCATTACCGGTGAACAAGTTCGTGCGAAAGTGATCGGTGAGGGAGCTAATCTTGGAGTTACACAACGTGGTCGAATTGAATATGTTTTAAACGGTGGGCGGTGCAATACAGATGCCATTGATAATTCGGCAGGTGTTAATTGTTCAGATGTTGAGGTCAATATCAAAATTGTTTTAGCATCTGCACTGCGTGCAAAAACGCTTACCCTAGAAGCACGCAATAAACTCTTGAAAAAAATGACCCCACAAATTGAACAATTAGTTTTGCGCAACAACTATTTGCAACCTATTGCTCTTTCTTTAGCTGAAAGCCAAAGCATTGTTGATTTACCTTATCAAATACGCTTTATGCACGATTTAGAACAGAAAAAGCGTCTCGATCGCAAAGTGGAAATGCTCCCTAATGACCAAATTTTGCGACAAAGAATGACGCAAGGTCAGGGACTTATACGTCCAGAACTCGCCGTTATTTTGGCATATGCGAAATTAACCTTAAAAGAAGAAATCGCTCACAGCCCTATTGTTGATGATCGTTATTTTGATGCAATCTTATTGCATTATTTCCCAACACAAATGCAAAGAGACTTTGCAAAAGAAATCATTCATCACCAGTTGCGTCGTAATATTATTGCAACAGTACTTGCCAATGATATTGTCAATCGTGGAGGTCCCACGTTTGTGAGTCGGCTACAAGATGCCACAGAACAAAAGGTTGAAAATATACTTCGCGTTTTCGTTGCATTATGTGATGGTTTTGAAATAGCGCAATTGTCTAATCAAATTGATAAACTTGATAATAAAATACCCGGTCTTGTACAAAACAAATTCTATGCAGTCATTACTTCAATGCTCTTTGAGACAACAAATTGGGGATTGCACAATATGGATCTCTCAACTCCATTAGAGGATCTTGTAAAAACAATAAAGCAAGCTCGTACTGTTATTGAAAAACTTCTTACACATTCCAATAATAAAGATATCAATCAAAAAATTAAAGAAAAAACGATACATTATAGCGAAGATGGAGCACCAAAATCTCTAGCAAAACAATTGGCTCTCTTGGAAGCTGCTTCAATAATTGGTGACATTTCTTTGATTGCGCAAAAAAGCAACAGCGATCTTATTACAACCGCAGAGATTTATTTTTCACTTGCTCAGGTCATTCGTATCAACCGCATAAACGAAGCAAGTAAAACAATTTCTGTTCTTGATTATTATGATAGTATGGCTCTAAGCCAAGCGAAAGAAAATATTACTGAAAGCTTACGACAAATTGTTATGAAAATCCTGAAAAATTATGGAAAAAAAGACAATCCTTTTACCACTTGGAGTAAAAGAGAAGAAAGCCACATTAACAATATAACAAATCGTATTAGTGCTCTTATTGAAAATGATCTCAATATTTCTCGCTTTACTTTTGCAGCTGGGTTAATTGCACAACTTCAAAACACCGGCTTTCAAACCTAAAAATGGCGCAAAACGGCTAAGTTTTAAAAATCCTAACTTTGTCCATTCATAATGGATGGACAAAGGTACAACAGGAGTGCAATCGGCACTTTTAGGCATAGCATCTTAAAAATCTTATTTTACCTCTCTGATTAGGGTAAATGTGCAACCACAGGCACATGAGCTTTCAAATCTAAAATGGCGCAAAACGGCCAAGTTTTAAAAATCCTAACTTTGTCCATCCATGATGAATGAACAAAGGTATAACAGGATAGCCATCGGCACTTTTAGGCATGGCACCAAGAACAAAAAATAAAGCCTGTAGATTGTTAGCTTGTTCAGGAAACAAGCGCTGCATGGTTGTAAGAAGTTCCATATGCTTAACAAAGACAAGTTCAAATTTTGCCGTCAAATATCCTTCATCATCAAAAGAAAAAGGCCCACTAACACGCAATGTACCACCTGTATGAAAAATCAATTCACCACGCTTTAAAAGCCCACTTTTACCATATAGGCGTTGTTTCCAACTGCCTCTACCATTTTCAAACAGATGAAACATATCATTGAAAATCCATTCCAAATTGCCATCAACTTTGGGAACTTCCACAAAGTAAGCAGCAAAAAACATAGAAGGATCAAAATCATCAAAAGTGATCTGCCCCGATAAATGATTTTTCTCGCGTTTCAGATCAAGGCGTAAAAATTCTGCTGTTATTTTTGGGGTTAAATTCTCTTGATTTAACACAGGTACAATCACATCTGGAGCATCTTTAAAAGATATTTTATCTCCAATATTTTCTTGAATTGTCTTTTTATTTTCCGTCTGTGATTGCGGTTTTTCTTGAAATTTTTGATCTTCGAAAGATGAAACTATAGGGGAAATTTCAAGCCCTTCAGCGATCAATTTAAATGTTTTATCCGTTTTCCGATAAGATTCTGTTTCAATCACCAAATTGCGCCAATATGATACGATAGGCGTTTTTCCATCAAAAATAATGGATACAGGAGAATGAATATGAAACTCTACTCCATAAGGTGCATAAATTGGTGCTTCTGCCGTCAAATATCCCGTCAACAAAGAAAGCTCATGTAAAGGCCAAGTTAACTGAAATTTATTACAAGCAACACCGATACGTAATGGATAACCACTCTTGTGAAGTTTCTCGCACACAACGCTCATATCATGGGCAGCTGCTTTTGCGAACAGACCGGCAACACGATCTTCTATTTTACGTGAAAAAAAAACCCACAATGCGCTATAAATAAGTACCAGAGCAAGACAAAAGAACCCACAAAACAAATAGCTTAAAGAAAAGCTTTTCCGTATTGATTTCAATGGAGAAGACATAGACACAATAAAAACTTTCCTTATTTTATGATTATAAAAATTTTTTAACTCTCATACGCTTGTGATGGATAGACAAAAATTTGTTGCAATGCATTTTCAAACCATTTGCTCAGAGCTTGATCATAGATTAAACGACCTTGCAAATGTGTAGAAGCGGGTTGAGCGCCTTTTTCCATAAGTTTGTCTGCCGAACGCACGACCAAACGCCGCATCATAGCCCGTGTAAATTCAGCGTGAAATTGTAAGCCCCATGCATTTTTTCCATAACGAAAAGCTTGTGTAGGATATGTATTACCTGTTGCCAAAAGCTCTGCTTCTTTAGGTAAATCATAAATACCTTCATCATGAAAATGATAGACCATTTGTGGCCAATTCATCACTTCTTTTCCTTTCATGGTCGCTTCCAGTGGATACCAACCAACTTCAACAGTCCCATCACTTCTTGTCCTAACCCCCCCCCCTAAATTTCGTGCTAACATTTGCGCTCCAAGACAAATACCCAAAAAAGGCTTATTTTCTTTCAGGGATAAAGAAATCCAATCAATTTCCTCACCAATATAGGCATCCTTGTCATTCACACTCATCGGTCCCCCTAAAATGACAACACCAGCATAATGCTTCAATGTATCCGGGAGTTTTTGTCCCAAAATAGGACGATAAATATCAAGAACAAAACCATTTTGTTGCAAAAACTTTCCCAAACGACCAGTATACGTAGAGCGCCGATGAATAACAACTGCAATCCTTGATTTACTCTTTCTTTGTTTTTGACCAATACACCTTTGACTTAAAAACATCTTTTAACCAATTAATTCTGTACCCAAGTAAAGTTCCATACTTTAAGTATAAGAAAATAATTTTGACGAACAATATTGACTATAATTTTACTTATTTAAATAAACGAAATTTCTTTTTCGATAAAGATGTTCTCTTATCTTCTATTTTAACTCCTGGATCATCAACATTTAAATGGGTTCTGCTGACTGTGTTCGTTTCTTGTTCTTTTATATTTTGTTTTTCTACCTGTACATCATACAAAAAAGAATCCTCTAAAGGAGGTAATTTTTCCAGTATCTTATCTTCAATATCGGCAGCTTTTCCCACAATATCTTCTTTATCTTGTTTTTTAGGCACAATATTGACAGCCTCTAATGTAATGGGAGGCATACATGGAGGGGCTTTCCATTCAAAACAGCCCAAACGGCCACTTATTGGAGAAATCACCGACCAAGAAGGAAAAATGGACCCCTCACACATCCACACCGGATCACGTTCAGCACGAAGTGCTAGAGAAAGCCATTGACGCACAGCCGCCTGATTATTGCCCTGTGCTTCTTCAATATCTGCCAATAATAAATAAACACTTTCCCGTTGATGATATTGCAAAGCTTTTTGTGCCTGTAATCTTGCTAATGCTATCTCTCCAGCATCCAAAGCAGCTTTAGCAATAAGAAAGGTTGCTGCAAATGTATCTTTATTGTAAGAAGCAAGTGTCTTAGCCTTTTTCAATCGCCCAACTGCTCCTTCTTCTCTTTCAAGATAAAGCGCACTCAAATCAGGATGAGGTTCTTTTTGCCAAGCTGTAATAATCATTTTATCAGCTTTACGTGTTTCATTTAACTTATAAAGCATATCAGCAGCAACAACTGTTATCGGAACAAAATCAGGCTCCAATTTATGTGCTTTCAAAATGGCTGCCCGCGCTTCTGCTGGATGTGTTTCAAACAACTGAAGCGCTTTCCCACAAAGCAGCAAAGCCTGTGTATGTTGACGCTCTAGAGTCGAGCGAACAGAGCGCGGTATAACTTTTTGCGCGCGTTCAAAAACAGTAAGTGCTTTATCCCACTGCCCGCTCATACTAAGTTGATCAAGCACCGCCCGATGTGCCCATACAAGTGCTGGTGATAAAGTCAGCGCTTCTTCTGCATATTGCTGCGCTGCTTCATAAGCTTTGCTTTTTACAGCTTCGCGAAATAAACCATAAAGCCCTGCCAATTTTGTTGATGTATTTTTTTTCATTTCTTCATAAAGACTGATGGCAGAAGCCGAATTATTTTGCAAAGATAAGGTTTGTGCTTGTAAGAGTTTTACCAATGGTTCACGTGACCCTGCAAGATATTTATCAACACGTGCTTTCATTTGTTGTGCCAAAACACTATCACCGGCAAACACCGCAAGAATTCCTTGTGAAAGCGCCTCATAACCGCGCCTTTTATGACGTTTATAAAAATAATTGGAAAAAGCACGAGGTACAGAAAAAAGTATAGAAAAAAACCACCATAAAAGTGTCAAAATTCCCAAAAACAAAATAAGGACGCTTAACACTGTAAGTAGTGAAGCAGAAAATCGAAAATGCAAAAATGTTAAAACTAAAACACCATTATGATTAGCAACCCAGCCAAACACTAAACCCAGCACACATACAACAAAACTATAAATAAAAACACGTATCATCTGGAGCCTATTTACATCTTTGTTGCCTTAAAAGATTCTTGTTGCACAGACATCAACAACTTCTGCAACAACTGATGAACAGCAATATATGTTTCAAGCAGACGAACAAAATCTGCTGAAACATCTCTTGCATTTTGGGGCAATGTTCGCCATTCACTCAAAGCCTTTTGGTAATCACCCATCTGAATGGCCACTTCCATCCGCGCCGCAATTGCCCCCAATGTCATACCTTCAATATTTCCAATCGGACGCGAAACAATAAGACCTTTTACCCATGCTAAAATCCGTTGAAAAAAACCAGCATTTTGTGAAACACTATTTTGTGTTGCAACGATTTCATCCGCAACGCGAGCAAAATCTGCTGCAAGTTGTGCTGAACTTGGCAGCCCCACGATAGCTGTTTTTTGTAACAAATCAAGCCCATCAATCGAAGGCGATAATTGCTGTAACAGCTTTAATTCATCACGATAAGATCCACCACGCTCTACAGCATTTTTTAGGGAACTGATCGCAGTAAACAATGCAATATTTATTTCTTGTTTTTCATCTTCTTTCGCCGCAATTTCTTTTGCCGCCACAATTTCTTCTTGCATAGTTTCCAGCTGTTTTTTCAAGAGAGCAAGAGCATTTGCATTGGTTTGTCCTGCCACTAAAGCCTTTTCTGTTTCTTTTGAAGCATCAACAAAAGCTTGCACAGACGTTTCAAGATCATTTACTTTTTTCTCTAAAGAAGCAACAGCTTTTCTAATATATTCTTGCACTTCTTCATCATTGTGAATTGTTTTCACCTGTTGTGAAGAAAAAGAAGCAAATTCTGCTTTCAACGTCTCAATTTCTTGCAATATACGTCCCAAATGCTTGCCTGTCTTTTCACTTTGATTTTTTGCAATTTCTGCAATTTGCAAAGCTTTTTCCTCTCCCACATTGTTTTCCATTAAAGAAAAAGGAAGCATGCTCGCCCATTGCAGCCCTATCAAAACACCTAAAGCGATAAAGCCACCTAAAATTCCTGAAATAAACGAGTAAAAGCAGGTCCTATAAGACATGCATTGTTTTTGCTTACTTTTCTCATTCTGTTCTTCTTTCACATCCGATCCTGCTAGATTTTGTGTTATTTGTTCTGAATCATGATTTACAATTTCATGTTTAATCACTAGCGCTTTACGGCGCGTACCAGCGTAATGTGATTTAGCTTTTGGTTTTGAAGAATCTACCATCTTAGTTACTTTTTGTGCACATTTTTTCTTATTGATAAAATAACAAAATGAAAAAATCTTTAAAAAATAAAGACTTTCTCAAAGAGCATAGCGTATTTTAAATCTTTTTTATAAAGCTTATCACTTCAGTGAAATTTTCAACACTGTATTTTTATCGAGCACTGTTAAACCTATATACTTTAAATAAATAATATTTTGCAAACATATTACCATTTATACTAAAAAATACAGCTTCATTTTGAATCAAAAGCTCAATTATATTAAAAGCATGTGTTAAAATGCATTTTTTCACAAAGAAATTAATTTCTAGGGGCATTCTTTGCATCTTTGCCTGTCCGTGCTACCCACAAAAGAAAAAGAATCTTTAACACAAGGTATTGTTTGAAATGCGCCTGTTAGGAATAGAAACAAGTTGCGATGAAACTGCTGCTGCTGTTGTTGAATACAACAACGCTGAAAACAGTAAGATTCTTTCCAATATTGTTTGGAGCCAAATTGATCATCATGCCCCCTATGGTGGTGTTGTTCCTGAAATTGCCGCTCGTGCCCATGTTGAAATTCTCGATAGTCTCATTCTAAAAGCACTCACAGACGCAAACACAAAATTGAAAGACATTGATGCCATTGCAGCCACCTGTGGCCCCGGTCTAATAGGAGGGCTTTTGGTAGGCGTTATGAGTGCAAAAGCACTTTCTCTTGCTATGGAAAAACCTTTTATTGCCGTAAATCATCTGGAGGGTCATGCATTAACAGCCATGCTAACGCATAATGTTCAATGTCCTTATTTATTACTGTTAGTCTCAGGTGGTCATACACAAACAATCCTTGTTCACGAAGTAGGCAACTACCAACGTTTAGGAACAACCATTGACGATGCCTTGGGCGAAGCTTTTGATAAAACAGCAAAACTCTTAGGTCTTCCTTATCCTGGAGGTCCAGCACTTGAAAAAGCTGCCCTTTTAGGTGATAAAAATCGCATTCCCCTTCCACGACCTTTAAAAGGAGAAAAGCGGTTAGATTTTTCTTTTTCCGGTCTTAAAACTGCTGTTCGGCAAGCAGCAACAGCTATGGCTCCTCTTACAGAAAACGATGTTGCTGACATTGCGGCAGGCTTTCAAGCAGCCGTTACCGATACGCTTCATGATCGTGTACATTTGGCTCTACAACATTTTAGCCACCAATATCCCCTCTCTTATAATCCAGGATATCGTCCTCCTGCTTTAGTTGTAGCAGGTGGAGTTGCCGCTAACCAAGCCATTCGCTTGACATTACAAGAACTCGCCCATCAACATGGTTTTGAATTTATAGCTCCTCCCCTTTCCTTATGTACCGATAACGCGGCAATGATTGCTTTTGCTGGTGCCCAAAAACTTGCACGGGGAGAAACAAGCCCTCTCGATATTGCCCCTCGCTCACGCTGGCCATTGGATGAAAAATCCGCACCTCTCATCGGAATGGGACGCCGTGGAACAAAAGCATAACAAAAAGAAATTATTCCTTATCTGTTCTACAAAAGAGCAATCACCATTATTTAACATCTTATCTGTCAACTCTTAGTTATTGGAAATTTTAAATTTCTAAGACAAAATTACATTATCTTTTCAATGCAAAGCAATCATAGACAGCACTTTTTAGATCAAGGTTTAAAAGAACCAAACTTGTCATGCTAAGGTGTACACTTTAAGCGTATACTGCAATTCGCACACCTATCTTCTTTCCTAAAGGCAAGAAAAAAACAAAGCTCCCTAATACAATTAATCCCCTTAATGCCATTTATGAAACTTTACTCTAGCGCATTATCTACATCAATACGATGATTTCTAAAAAAGAACAAAAAATCGATCCTGTGCACTCTTGACTTCATTTTAAAAGAAAAATCATAGTTGGAATACTCTATAAAAATGCATATAAAAAAGACCTGTGGTATGTGAAATACATTCACGATCCATTGATAAGGAGAACACATGGCTTATTGGCTTTTTAAATCTGAGCCCCATAAATGGTCATGGGATATGCAGAAAAAAAAAGGTGTAGAAGGTGAACAATGGGATGGTGTACGCAATTATCAAGCCCGTAACAATATGCGTGCCATGAAATATGGTGATAAAGGTTTTTTTTATCACTCTAATAAAGGATTAGAAATTGTTGGTATTGTAGAAGTCTGTGCGCAAGCACATCCTGATTCTACCACTTCTGATCCACGCTGGGAATGTGTAGATATTCGTGCAGTTTGTGATATGCCAACTCCTGTTTCATTAAAACAGATTAAAGCCAATCCCAAACTGAAAAATATGGTATTGGTCAATGCCAGTCGCTTATCAGTCCAACCAGTAACAGAAGATGAATGGCAAGAGGTTTGTTTAATGGGCAACCTTAAATAAGGAAATGCTTTTAGCTTAACACAATAATTTTTGTCTATCTGCTTATCTATGGCAAAAGACGTTCCATATCACAACGGGCAAGTGCAATATACTCTTCTGTTGGCAGACTATTCTCCCGTGCTAAATGCATCAATATGGCACTCCTCTTGCCATTTTTATTCAGTAATATTCCAATCCAAAACCACAACAATTTCATAAAGCCTACCTTCACGCTGCATTTTTTCGGCACTGTTAACATAAGTGAAGACGTAGCAAACGACTATAATTGGTATCATCACACACATCACCCTAACCATCTCGCAATCGAATACAATGAAAAGACAAAGTAGAACGTGGCAAAAAACGATAAGAATTGCCACAAAATCCACTCAAACAACGCATATGTGCTAAAGATGTGCACCGTCTCCTTCACGCTTAAAAGTAGAAATACCAGCCCGCCCCAGAACACAAAAAGATGATTTTGACCAATGCACAAAGTACCTCACTCCGCATGATGATCTGCCTGTCGACGAACAATCTTAGAAGCAACGAAAGTTTGTTTTTTAGAGGTTTTCTTTTTCAATTTTCCTTGCATGAAATCTCATTTTTCATGAAACTATTTTTCACCTCTTTTTGCACTAAGATATCTTATAAGGAAAAAAATGACCCATTATACCCTTTTAATTGTGGAAGCAGACAATGATTTACGCCCTATTTTGGTAGAACAATTGCAAATACATAAGGAATTTGAAATACTCCAAGTAAAGACAGCGAAAGCAGGAATAACGATAACCCAAACAAATAATGTTGATCTGGCTATTTTTGGACTTCAGCTGCCTGACATTGATGGTCATGAAGCTGTTAAAAAATTACGCTCCCAAGGATTTCGTGCTCCCATTATCATGATCACCAATCATGATACAGACTGCGATACCCTTTTAAATCTTGAAACAGGTGCCAATGATTATGTCAAAAAGCCCTTTCGCTTTGCAGTGTTATTGGCACGAATCCGCGTCCAATTGCGCCAATATGAACAAAATGACGATGCAATCTTTCACATTGGTTCCTATATTTTTACACCTCGACAAAAGCTCCTTATTGATCAACACAACAACAAAATTCGCCTGACAGAAAAAGAAGCAGCAATTCTTAAATACCTTTATCACTCTCATGATCAAATGGTGAATCGTGAAACACTATTGGAACAAATTTGGGGCTACAATGAAAATATTGTCACCCATACCTTAGAAACCCACATCTATCGTTTACGACAAAAAATTGAAAAAGACCCCTCCAATGCACAAATTCTCATTACTGATCAAAATGGCTACCGTTTAAATCTTTAAACTTCCCCAATAGGAACTGCTAAAAAACGATTGTAATGCCTGCAAGCCTTTTGAAATACAATTTTGATTTGCTAAGATAATTTATCACTTTGTAATTTCAATGAACCATGTTAGATAAAATAAGCTTGCTCACTGCAGACACATCTGAGAAAATATTTTGCTTGTACATCAACAAAATTGACACAGAGATAAAAACCATTTGAAACAAGGTTACAATATCCTCTTATCTACCCATGCAAAAGTAATAACAACATTGTAAGCTAGCAAAAAAATAGTTCCTCACGGATCCTTATATTCCTCATAGATGCTGACGTAAGATAGAATTGGAAACAAGCTGAGGAGAGCTTTCATAAGCTTGGGGTGACAAAGCAGGAATAAAAACACGCCGCGATTGACGACGCTGTACAAGCAAGCCTTGATAAACACGTTTCTGTGCTTGACACATTAAGAGTCCACCAAAATAAGGCAAAAGATTACGTGCAAATGGCTCATAAAAAAATGAGAATAACCGCGAAATACAACCTGAAGAAGGTGTATAATATACAATTTCTTGCACGGGCTCAGCAATAAAATTTGTTTTTTCAAACAAACGAGCAATCTGTTGCCGACTATAAGGTTCGCCATAACCAAAGGGTGTAGAAGCATTACGTGCCCAAAAACCGGAACGATTAGGAACAATAACAATCAAACTACCATTGGGAGCTAAAATGCGCCATATTTCATTGAGTGTTTCGAAGGAATTTTCTGTATATTCAAGCGCATGCACCAATAAAACACAATCAACAGAAGCATCAGGAAGCGGCAAATCTTCTTCAAAAACAAGTGCTGTAGCGACGTTTTCAGCACAAGGCCAAGGCGAAGCACCCTGAGCAGCTGGCATAAAAGCAAAACATTGTTGTGCCCGTGTACGCAACACCGAAAGATAAGGAAGGGCATAGCCAAAACCCATCACCCGTTTATCAGCAAGATCAGGCCACCATAAATTTAATTGGTCAGACAATGTTGCCTGCACGCGCAGTCCAAGGGTCGAAGCATAAAAATCTCTCAGAGTGACTATATCCAACGCAACATACCGTTTTAGAAAAAAGCTTTAAATATTACAGGCTTTCATATATCTCATTTATATGGATTTTTGCCATTTCAGCACAATAGGGAATATTTCATATTTTAAACGCAAATCACAAAAAAACATACAAAATATTTTTATAGTTGCTTCAAACAAGCACTTTAAATGACAATTTTATTTTTAAATTTTTCGCTCTATAAAGCTTCTAATGCACTCTTTTTACATTGATAAATAAAATAGCTAATTAAAACGAAGCAGCCTTTCAAGATAACTTTTTTCTTCTTCTAAAATATGTTCCTTACCCAAACGTTTGCGAATTTCTTCCAAAATCTGCCGTGTACGCATCTGATCACTTTCTTGTGGTATAGCTGTTCCTTCTTGCTCTTGATCTGTTTTTGAAGAAAGTGGGCGTCCCAATGGATCTTCAGAACCAGCAGCAGTATTTTTGTTGTTTCCATCTTCTTTAAGTGTTTCGCGCATTTTTTCTAAAACATTTTGTGCAGCTTTTCGCAAAGCTTCTAAAGCATCCGCCTGATTATGCATAGATTTTTGATGATCCCCCTGATCAAGAGCATCTTCTGCAGAATTCATTTTCTCTTCTGCTTTTTTGAAAGCATCGCTCACCCCCACCCCTTGCGCTGAGAGTTCTTTTTCTAACATTGACAATTCAGATTGCAATTCGGCCTGCCGTTTTTTTAAAGATTTTCTTTGCGTTTCTGGAATATTTTCTCCACGTTGTTGTTCTTTTTCTAATTTGTATGTTTCATTGAGAATTTCTTGCTGACGACGCATGAAATCTCCAAGCCTATCCATTTTTTCTTTCATCTTTGTGAATTGGCTTTGGCGCGTCCCCCCACCCCGATTGCCTTTTTGGACTTGTAAATGATCGAGAGTCTGTTCAATTTCAGCCAACAGCTGCTCAGCGGCCAAAGAAGAGCCCATTTTGGCCATTTCTTCAATGAGATCTAGTTTTCTTTCTAATGAATCCTCTGAAAGATTAGAACGACTAAGAGTGTTATTGTTAGCATGCGTACTATCTTGTGCATTTTCAGCCAAAGCCTGGATATACGTATCCATGGCTTGGCGTAAATCTGCCATAAGCCGTTCAATTTCTGCCGCCGGAGCACCATAACGAAGTGCATCACGCAAAGCAGCTTGTGCTTGTTTTAAATTTTTCTGCACGGATTCCAGTTGATTTCCTTCAACACCCAGAGCAATCTGCCATAAATAATCGACCACCCCACGCAAATCATCCTCTGTCTCTGCCATAGAAAGCCTTGTCCAAGCACTCTGTAGAACAAGAAAATGTGTGAGATTCTGCAGCCCCTCCTTTGGACGTACAAGTAAAGCAGAAAGCATATCAAGGACACGCTCCTGCATAGAAGCATCAAGTGCCAGTAAACGACGCAATTCAACCACTGCACGCGCAATAGGATTCGAAAACACGCGCTGTGGTAGTGTCATCACAAAAGTTTTACTCCGTCCTTGCTGACCTGCACCATCTTCTGCCAACAAAGTAATTTTGACTTGCGAACCAGCCCATGGATGTGCTGATACATCTTTTACCATCCGCATTTTACCCTTTCCACCACGAGGTAGAAGAAGTTTTATTTCAGGTGCCTTATAGAGAGAAAGAGTGTTTTTGTGCTGATTAAAAAACGGTTCTATTTCAACAACAGCTTTTGTCACGCCATAATCGTCATAGAGTTCATATTGCAACTCTAATGAACCGGTTAAAATCCGCCCTGGCTTTTCCAGCCAACGGATTGTTGGTTGTTGATCTTGCATCACCTGCAAATGCCACTGCTGTTGTTTGTGACGTGAAGAGACCAACAAATCTATTGAATATTTTAACTGCGTTTCAAACTGAACAATTGGATCCTTTAAAGCCACCTTTTCATTTTTTTTTGCCAACAAAACTTCACGTGCATCCTCTTTAGATACCGCTTTTACTGAAATACCAGCACCATTGACAACACGCACAACCAAATCACTCCCTTCAGGAACTTCTAGCTGTTTTGTCTCGCCTTTTGTTAAATAAAGAGGTGCAACACCGGTATAAGCAGGAGGTGTGACCCAAGCATCAATCCGCATTGTTGTTTCATCAATGATAGGACGAAAATCAAACGCATCTGCCAAACGCCCCCCTAGCGAGCCAAAAGAAAAACTAAAAGCACAGACACAAAAGAGAACACATAAAGCCCTCAAAGCGAAAGGATCGAAAGTTGCACTATTAGGAAAAATAAATCCAGTTTTTAAATGATCTAATTGTTCTGCCATACGGCGCTGATGTTCACGCCAAACAATAGCATGAAAATCATCATCATTTTCAGAACATAAACGATCTGTTTGAACACTTAAAGGCTGATGTTGAAGGCCGTTTGCTTGTTCAAGACGCCGATTAACCTCGCGTGTTGTAGGAAATCGAAAAGATTTAAGAAAAAATAAACTGCCCACGACCAAAATGAGTATAAGCCCAAGCAAAAGCAAATGTAACCAATAACCCAGAATGCCAAAAATACCCAACCAACTCAGTGAACAAAAAACACTAAGAACGAGGAAAAACGGTAACAATCGCACCCACATACGCTCCAATGAGAGGATAAACCACATCAAAATGCGCATACCAACAAGTTTTATTCTTGCAAAACTTTTGATGTTTTCATTTCTCATAGACAAATGTTTGTCCCTTTTTACAGCGATGAATTGAGATCATAAAACCCATATAAGACAATTTCCAGAAAATAAATTGTTTCATCAAAGTTTAATAAAAATAAGACCTAAAAGACTCAAAACAGACTAGATCCAATCAGGGACATGATCACATTCTATCAATTGTGCATAATCAAGGCGTGGACGAATAACTGCATACCGCGTATCCTGCACAAGAATTTCTGGCACCAAAAGCCGGCTATTATAAGTGCTTGCCATTACTGCTCCATAAGCTCCTGCTCCCATAATCGCTAAAAGATCCCCCGGAGCCAAAATTGGCAAACAGCGATCTAAGGCCAAATAATCGCCGGTTTCACAAACAGAACCCACAATATCTGCCCGAATATGTTCTGCATCTTTTGGTGTCTGTTTTATTGGCATCACATTCTGCCAAGCATCATAAAGCGTTGGACGTATAAAATCATTCATCGCCGCATCCACAATAACAAAATTCCGCCCTTTCCCTCTTTTTAAATAGAGAACAGATGTCACCAACACACCCGCTTCACCAACAATACTGCGTCCCGGCTCCAGGATAATATTGATTCCTAAAGGGGCAATATGTCTTTTCACAAGCGCTGCATAATCAAAAGGAGAGGGTACGACATGTTGTTCATGACCGTATGTTATACCAAGACCACCACCAATATCGATATGCTTTATCACATAGCCATCGCTCCATAATTGACGCACAAAATCTGCGATAATAACGAAAGCCTCCTCAAAAGGTTTTAAATCACAAATTTGACTTCCAATATGCATATCGACACCGCAAACCTGCAATCCAGGTAAAGAAGCGGCTTTTTTATAAGCCTCCCTTGCGAACACCAATGGAATACCAAATTTATTTTCAGACTTTCCTGTTGTAATTTTCTTATGCGTTTTTGCATCAACATCTGGATTAATACGCAGTGAGACACGTGCTGTTTTTGCCAATGCTACAGCACGCTGAGACAATTGTTCAAGTTCTGACTCTGATTCAACATTAAAACAATAAATATCCTGAGAAAGAGCAAAATCTATCTCTCTAACTGTTTTACCAACCCCAGAATAAACAATATGATGGGCAGGAATACCAACAGCAAGTGCGCGCCGCAATTCACCCTCTGAAACCACATCAGCTCCCGATCCGTTTACCGCCAAAAGCCGTAAAACGGCTTGATTAGAATTGGCTTTAACCGCATAAGCAATCAAACTGGGCATTTCAAAAAATGCCTTTTGATAATCCTTAAAACGTGTCAGCAATGCATTAGCTGAATAACAATAAAAAGGTGTCCCCACATCCTGTACAAGAGCAGGAAATGAGAGCCCTTCAGCATGGAGCATAGCTTGACGATAAGAGAAAAACTGCACATCTCCCCCTTATTTTATCAAACGGTCAAGAATAAAAGCTTTATCATCTTCATTTTTGGCAACAGATTCGCCTTTTACAGGCTTCTGTACACTTGAAGGTGGCATTTCCAACGCGCCTTTACGCCCACATCCAATAAGAACAATACCCCCCAAAAGGACAATTGTTAAACTCCTTAAAATGCTTTTCATATGCCCTTTTCTCTCCTATCGATATTTCTTTTTATATTATTGAATTATAAAGCCAACTCTTCAAGCTGTCACAAGACGCTTTTTCCAATAGGCAATTTGGTAAAGTACTTCTGAAGGCGCTGTACCTCCAAAACTTTTACGACTTTCAACTGACTTTTCAACCGTTAAAACATCAAAAACTGTTGCATTAATTTTAGGACATATTTTTTGCAGCTCCGCCAATGACAAATCATGAAGGCGACATTGTTTTTTTTCTGCCAACGCGACAACACGCCCCGCAATATGGTGTGCTTCACGAAAAGGAAGCCCTAGCACACGCACCAACCAATCCGCAAAATCTGTTGCCGTTGCATAACCAAAATCGGCTGCTTGCCTCATTGCTTCTTTATTGACCTGCAAATCACCTATAATCTCTGTCATTACTGCCAACGACAACTCTAGATTCAAAGCACCATCAAAAACATATTCTTTATCTTCTTGCATATCTTTTGAATAAGCAAGGGGCAATCCTTTCATCACAGTTAACAACCCCATCAGTGCGCCATTCAGTCGTCCTGTTTTAGCCCTTATCAATTCTGCTGCATCAGGATTTCTCTTTTGCGGCATAATAGACGAGCCAGTAGAAAAAGCATCTGACAAACGAATAAAATGAAATTGTTCACTTGACCAAAGAATAATTTCTTCTGCCAAACGCGAAAGATGCATAGCACAAAGAGCACCAGCACTTAAAAATTCCAAAGCAAAATCACGGTCCGAAACACTATCAATGGAGTTGCGTGTTGGTTCTCGAAAGCCTAATGTTTGTGCTGTCATAAAACGATCAATCGGAAAGCTTGTTCCTGCCAAAGCGGCAGCCCCTAACGGCGATTCATTCATTCGTTCAACCGCATCCCGCATCCGTGATAAATCGCGAGCAAACATTTCAACATAAGCCATCATAGAATGACCAAATGTTACAGGCTGTGCTGATTGTAAATGCGTAAAACCTGGCATAAAACTATCGACATGTTGCTCAGCTCGAACAAGTAATTGTTCTATTAATCCCTTTAAAGCTTGCGCTATTCTCTGTGTTGCTTCACGCACCCACAAACGAAAGTCAACGGCTACTTGATCATTACGTGAACGAGCCGTATGCAAACGTCCAGCAACCGGACCAATCAATTCACAGAGTCGTGCTTCAATATTCATATGAATATCTTCAAGTTTTCGTGAAAAAATGAACCTACCATCCTCAATTTCTTGACGAATAAGTTTTAAACCATGCACAATTTTTTCATAATCTGATTGTGAAATAATCTCTGTTTGCGCTAACATTGCAACATGAGCAAGTGAACTTTCAATATCTTGCCGATAAAGTTTTTGGTCAAAATCAATTGAGGCATTAATTTCTTCCATAATTGCAGCAGGTCCTGCTATAAATCGGCCTCCCCACATTTGGTTTTTGAATTTCTCGGCTGTCATATTCTAAAAATACCCATAAAAAGGATAAAAATCATGGTTCCTCAAACTTTTACTAGCACAAAAAAGAAAAACAAAAAGAGGCTCGTCATCGCATTCTTTCTCACTGCCTTAATCTTTGTTGGTATCAGTTTATACGCAATAAAAGCACCTCATGACAAGAGAGCGCCTTCTTTTGCCAACTTTATTTCAGAAAAAAACACTGAAAAAAGACAAACGGAAAAAATGGAAACGATAAAAAAAGCAGCAAAAGGCTTTTTCACCAACATACGATTTGCTGATATGCTTTATAACATGAACAATCTTTCTTTCAAAGATCTTCAAGGAAAAGATCACAAACTCTCTGAATTCTCTGGAAAACCGATTCTGATCAATCTATGGGCCATCTGGTGTGCCCCCTGCCGCACGGAAATGCCTGAACTAGCGCAATTAAAACGTGAATTGGGTGGAAAAAATTTTGATGTAATAGCTATTAATACCGATAAAACAGCTTCTCCTGAAAAGATTCAGCAATTTTTACAGAATGTTGATGCTGATAATTTAGACTACTATCGTGATGAAACAATGAATATTTTCAACGATATTCGAAAACAAGGATTAGCTTTAGGATTACCCATCACACTCCTGATTGATAAAAATGGTCATCTCATTGCTTCCTATAATGGTGCAGCTCCATGGGCTAATGAAGATGCTAAAGCACTTATAAAAACTGTCATAGAAGAAGCAGAATAACCTAATAACCACGCCTTTTTAAACGTTGTATAGCAACATCTAATGCTGACAAAAAAGCAGAACGATCTTTGCGCATCAAAGGACGGGGACCACCTGTCATATTGCCCTGTTCGCGCAAATCCTCCATCAAATTGCGCATCGCCAAAGCTTGACCGATAGAGTTTATATCAAAAACACGCCCCTTTGGCGAAAGACAAAGTCCACCAGCCTGCACAACGCGTGCTGCTAAAAGGATATCACTAGTAATAACGATACTCGCCTCATGCACATGTTCTACAATCCAATCATCTGCACAATTGAATTCACCAGCCACAATCACTCTTTCAATGAGCTCTTCATCTGGAAGAAAGAGAAAACGATTTGCCACAACAAATGTTTTTAGCTGATAACGATTCATCACACGATAAACTTCAGCTTTTACAGGACAAGCATCCGCATCAACCAATAAAGTAATGGCAGGTTTTATTTGTTTACTCGTCTGTTGGCTTTCACACACGCATTCGTTCTTTCACGTCTTTAAATGCTGCAAACGATTGCGATAAAACATGATTGCTGCGTTTATTTCGCCTCCCAAAATAAAAATTGCACTTAATATGTAAAGAAGAATAATAGCAACCATAATAGATGCCAACCCCGCATAAGTAGAAATATAATCAAACATTGCTAAATAGTGTGCAAAAGCAATGGAAGCCATAAACCACACCGACATTGTTACCAAGACTCTTGGTAAAATATCTATAAATTTCCGCCTTTCTGCTGGAAGCCATTTATGAACAATCAAAAGACTAACAAACAAAATAACAACGGCGATAACATAACGCCATAGACGAATAACACCGATATATTCACTCATAAAAAAAGATTGATTTTGCATAATTTTGATCAACAAAGGTGCCAAAACCAACAAAAAGCTAATCACCACAAGACCAACTGCACCAAGAATGACAAAAAACAAGCTTTGGAAACGACAAAACAATAAACCACGCCGATCAGTGACACGATAAGCTTTGTTTAAAGCCGCACGCAAAACTTCTACCCCATTAGAGGCAAAATAAGCTGCTCCAATGACAGAAATCGTCAATACATCCCCTCGCTGAACGGTTAAAACATTGATAATTTCCTTTGATAAAGGATCCGCAATAACATCTGGCAATAAGTAAACAAGCGCTTTAATTTTTTGTGGTGTATAGGTAAAAGCGCCAAGAAAACTGGCAAGAGATGTTCCAAAAATAAAAAAAGGAAAAAACGCTAGCAGCCCCGACAAAGCAACATGACTAGCAAAAGCACTGCCATTATCGCGCCAATAATGGCTTATTGCATTAACAAAAATACGATAGCTATACCAAAAGATATTTTTTAACAAATCTCAATACTTTCTGGTAACACTCTTTGTAATTTATAAAAGCTTCACAACAATCATCAAAATTCCACAGCAATCTTTTAATATAAAGGGCAATAGTCAATATGGTCAAATCTCACTATGTATTAAAAGTGAAAAGAATCAATCAAAAAATTTTATAGATTAAGAACCAAAGGCGATGAAAATGAATATAATACAAAACCTTTTTCACACGCCCTCTTTAAAAACACTATGGCGCCCAAAATCAGGCGTATCAATTTCCTGTCCCGCTTCAATAATATTACGACGCACAGCACGCATACGTGTAAAAAAGCTAAACAGTGTTTCCCCATCTCCCAAACGAATAGCCTGTTCTAAAGCAGTAAGTCCTTCAGTAAAACGGCTCAACATTTCTAAAATAGCTTCCTTATTATGCAAACAAATATCACGCCACATAACAGGATCAGAAGATGCCAAACGGGTAAAATCACGAAAGCCTGAAGCGGAATAAGCAATCACTTCCGAATTGGTTACCTTTTCTAGATCACTGGCTGTTCCAACAGTATTATAAGCAATCAAATGGGGCAAATGCGAAACAATCGCCAAGACAAGATCATGATGTTTAGGGTCCATTTTTTCGACACGCGCACCACAAGCTTCCCAAAATGCTGTCAATTGCGCAACCACCCCAGCATCACTTTCAGCAAAAGGCGTTAAAATACACCAGCGATTTACAAACAGATCGGCAAAACCAGCATCGGGTCCTGAATATTCTGTTCCGGCAATCGGATGCCCTGGAATAAAATGAACTATTTTGGGCAATAAAGGTGCCATTTCTGCAATGACCAATTCTTTTGTGGAACCAACATCACTTACAATCGCTCCAGGTTTTAAATAATCACGAATGGTTTTTGCCACCTCAGCACTTGCTCCAACAGGAACAGAAACAATCACAAGGTCGGCTCCTTTGACAGCTTCTGCATTATCGGTTGTATAAAAATCCCCAAGTTCCAATTCACGTGCTCTTTCCAATGTTTCTTGACGACGCGTTGCAATAGAAATTTGAGCTGCAAGATTTTTCTTTTTAATGACTCTTGCTAAAGAAGAGCCAATCAAACCAATCCCTATAAGTGCTATTTTTTCAAACCGTATATGGAGCATTTCTCACCTTTAAAGTCTCTTTGAAAGCTGCATAAAAGCAAAATTTATTTACTTCTTTGTTTAAGAGTTATGTACCAAACATTTTAAAAATCACAACCAACAAGAAAATAAAATAATAAGGTCACAGCAAACCTACCAATAACCACTTAGCACAAGCCATTAATAAATTATCTTATCTGAAAAATACCCACAATAATGACAGGAAGCATAACATCGAGCCTTAAAACATGAAATTTTGGGCCCACAAACAGGCTTCATGGCACAAAATACAAATGCTCTCTTTTAAATTCTTGAGCAATAACAACAATCATTTTCCATAAAACTTTCCAAGTTTTCAAATAAACTCTTACAAATACAGTGTAATACTTTAAGCAACTTTTTGGCGCCGCGCGGCAATTGTAAGTCCCAGCAAAGCTTGGCGAATAATCGCTTCACTCAAAAATGGGTTTTTACGGCTTTCTAAAACAGCAGTTTGAATTCTTTCCATCGCGGAGGAAATCTGCTCTAATTTCCAATATCTTAAAGCTTGTTCAACGATTTTTTTCCGTTGAAAAAAAATTGGTGGCCGTGCTTGAGAAATCACAATAGAAGGAGGTTTTCCTTCAACCTCCACTTGATAACGCAAAAGCTGCAGTTGCTGAAAATGCCTTTGTGCGGTACTCAAAATCAAAAAAAATGCACCACTCAATGGAGCATTTTGGCTAAAATGTGCTTCAAAACTTGATATATCACCCAATAAAAGAGCATCAATGACTTCATCGAAAGAAACAGCACTCACATTACTCACAATAGCTTTCACATCCTCAAGAGTAATCTGTCTATCAGCAGCATAAAGACAAAGCTTCTCTAATTCACTTCGAGAAACAAGGCGATCTCCTCCCAAACTTTCATGCAACCACTTGCGTGCATCCAAAGAAATGCTCTTTTTAAAATAACCCACAACCTCATCAATCAGACCATCAAGAGAACGAGTATCATCAGCAAAACAAGGCAGAGCCATTGCTTTTGCTGCCGTTTCAATAACATTTCGTAAGCCTGTTCCTTTTTTCAAATCTTCCGCCTCAATGAGAATAAAACTTTTCTCTGGAGGTTCCTTAATTAAAAGCTTTAAGGCTGTAAGAAAACCTTTTTGGTTAGCAGCATGAGAAATCCAAATCAAACGATCGCCTCCAAAGAGTGATAAAGTATTCGCTTCATTTCCCAAACGAGCAGGATCTTTATCAATCTCAGTCGCATCCAAACGAATTGTTGAAAACGGATCATCTATTGCGACCTGTGTAAGCTTAGCAAAGCGTTGTGCATACTCACAAACAAGCCCTCGATCTGGTCCATAAATGAGAACAATAGGAAAAGCACGTGAGAGACGCGTTAGAAAATGATCAACTTCATGTGCTTTTTTCTGAGCCAAAATATTAATCCATTAACAGTTCATCATCATCAAGAGCTTCCCCACGAACCTTTTGAAACAGGCCAATTAAATCATTGACATTCAAGCCTTGACGTTTTTCCTGACAGACATCTAAAATCACTTTTCCGCCATGCAACATCAATGTTCGATCTCCATGATCAAGCGCTTGCCGCATAGAATGCGTCACCATAATAGTTGTTAATTTTTTCTCTTCAACGATTTTTTCGGTCAATTGCATCACAAAATCAGCCATTCCAGGATCTAAAGCCGAGGTATGTTCATCCAACAATAAAACATCCGCATGCGCCAAGGTAGCCATCACAAGACAAACCGCTTGGCGTTGTCCCCCTGACAAACTGTTCATAGGATTATGGATATATGCTTCAAGACCAATACCCAATTGAGCAATTTCATCTCGAAAAAATTGTCGTTTTTCATGATTTAAGGCTGAACGCAAACCACGACGACTCCCCCGAAGAGCAGCAAGAGCCAAATTTTCTTCAATTGTTAAAGAACCGCAGCTTCCTATTGATGAATCTTGAAAAACACAAGCAACCCTTCCCGCACGCTCACTCACCGATTGCCTAGAAACATTTTGTCCATTGATGATTACTTTTCCTGTGGTGGGCAGAGTTGGGCCTGCTAAAACGCTCAGCAAAGTTGATTTACCAGCACCATTTGAGCCAATAACCGTAACAAAGCTGCCCCGATCAATCTTGAGATTAACATCTATTAAGGCTTGTTTTTGCAAAGGTGTTTGCGGTTTAAATGTAACGCCCACATGTGAAAATTCAATCATGTTTACGCCTCCCCCAATAACGCGGTATAATAAGAGCCAAAACAACAAGCAACGAAGTGATCAATTGTAGATCTGTCGATGTATCAATACCAATTCCATTTGCTTCAAAAGCAAATTGCACAGCAACACGGTAAAGAACGGAACCCACAATACAGCTGACAATAATCCAAAAAATATTACGCGTACGAAAAAGAGTTTCCCCAATAATAACCGCTGCTAAACCGAAAACAATCGTACCAGCTCCACCAGTAATATCGGTAGCAATTGCAGTTTGAATATAAAGGGACCCTCCAAGAGCAACACAGGCATTAGAAAGCCCCATACCAAAATAAATCAATGCTGAGGTATGAACGCCTTGCGCTGTAGCCATCCGTGGATTAGCTCCCATTGCACGCATAGCAAGACCTATTTCACTTTCCAAAAAGCGCCAAATCAAAAATGCCATAATTAATAACACGGCACCAATAAAAAGAGGACGCACAAAAATATCAGACAAGCCAAACAGATTATAAAAGGGTGTTAACGCCGTATCAGAAAGTGCCAAATTAATATTAGAGCTTCCCATAATCCCCATAATACGAAGATTAACCGTATAGAGCGCTGACATTGTTAAAATGGAAGCCAAAAGATTTAAAATACCGAAACGCAAATTGAGCAAAGCTGTTATCAAACCTGCCAACATCCCAGCACAAAAAGCGCCAGCCATAGCAATCCACGCATTGAAACCTAAAAGAATCAACACCCCACAAACACAGGAGCCAAGAAGAAATGAACCATCAACCGTTAAATCAGGAAAATCTAAAACGCGAAAAGAGAGATAAACCCCTATAGCCACAAACGCATAAACAAGACCTAACTCCACAGCGCCAGAAAAAGCAAATATACTCATCCAAAGATAACCCTATAAAAATTTAACGTACTTTTATTGTGTCAATATTATATGAAAAGCCTATTGAAGAACTTTTGTCGCACGTTCAATAACTGCCTGTGGAATAACAATACCAGCTTTCTTTGCTGCCTTCATATCAATTCTAATGTCGTTATTAGCTGCCTGTACAACATCAATATCGCCAGGCCTTTCACCTTTTAGAATACGCACAGCCAGTTTTCCAGCATCAACCCCAACATCGTAGAAATTCACACCCTGTGTCATAAAAGGTCCGCGCCCAAGAGCGTTAAAATCAACAGTAAATACAGGCATATTTCCTTCCTGTGTAACTTTTACGGCCCCCTCTAAAACAGAAAGCACCGTATTATCAGCGGGAATAAAAATGATATCTACCTTACCAATTAAAGCGCGTGTTGCTGCCTGAACATCAGAAGGTTTAGGCGCCGATGAAGGAATGATTTCAATGCCAGCTTTATTTGCCACATCTTTTAAGATTTTCAATGTCGCAACAGAATTGGCTTCAGAAGCATTATAAAGGAAACCAATTCTTTTTAAATCTGGTTTTACTTCTTGCAAAAGTTTAACAGTTGCTTCCACATCTATGCGATCAGAAGCTCCCGTTACATTTCCACCAGGTTTGGTAAGCGAAGACACTATTTTGGTACCAACAGGATCAGAAATCGCAGCAAAAACAATAGGGATTGTTTTCGTTGCCGCAACCATTGTTTGAGCTGAAGGTGTGGTAATTGCTACAATAACATCGGGTTTATCACCAACGAACTTGCGTGCAATTTGCGTTGCTGTAGAAATATTGCCCTGTGCTGATAAAAAGCTCAATTCGAAATTTTCACCCTGCTTATAACCATTTTCTGCTAGCGTATCTATAATCCCTTTACGAACAGCCTCTGCAGCAGGATGTACCATAATTTGTGTAACTGCAACTTTAATGTGTTTAACGTGATCACCAGCTTTTGCAAAGCCACTCATAATAAAAACAGTTGCAATTACAATGCATAATATATTGACTCTTTTCAACATTCTACTCCGCCCCTCTTTTGCAACAATTAAAGAGGAGCAATTTATTGAAGAGTATTGGTAAAATCAATCGTTATTTTTATTTTTGAAATATTTACAAAATAAATCAGACTGACATGTTATTTTTTTGTTGCAATTCGTTAAAGCCTACGCCATACAGGCAGCATCTGAAGCAAAATATGTTTCGAATCGGTGAGCGGGTGTAGCTCAGGGGTAGAGCACAACCTTGCCAAGGTTGGGGTCGTGGGTTCGAATCCCATCGCCCGCTCCATTTTGAATTTTGTATGTATTAAATTTTGTTGTAGCTTGTCAGCAGATTTTGTATATTTTTGTGCCAATTTATTTTCTTTCAAATAATTTTTAAGAGTTTCTCAAAGGGTCTTCAAAGACCTTTCAAAGGTCATTTAATTTATCTTTTTCTTTTCTCTTAAAGATCACAATTGGTAATGATCAGTTCCTTTGCCGGAATCGCATCATTTGACAAATTACACGAATAAATTGTTCTCATCTCTTTTAAGTTAAATTGACTGAAAGTTTTTCGTATCTCTATAGGCACATCATTAAGAGACAGAAGAAACTTCTCCTTATAATTGCGCAAGCAGCACAGACATCATCTGATAATTCTCACGCTTAAACAAATCCTTTCCATAGTAAGCCTCCACATCATGATGATAGAACAGCAATCGACTAAGATTGTTCACGAAAATCAACCTAATGAAACAATCCACCCCGCACGAATAGGTATCCAGCCAAACAATGGGCTAAATTTCTTGTTAACGATGGTTGACGCACAGATCCTAAAATAATTGCAATATTCAACAAAACACTCCCCTCTATTTGCCCCGACAAATCTGATTACATGTTGAAAAATAATCGTAAACAGAATGACTGATACAAATACACTATCTAATAACAACAATCGTTATTGCAAAGCATGGCCTAAAATCGATCAACCTTAGCAATTTGCTCATTTTATCTCCCTTATCCCACCTCTTTCCACTTAAACTAAATTCTCGTTCCCAATGGCACTTGTTTTATCATTTTTTATATGAACATAAAAAATATTACGACGAAACACGCAGAAAACAGGATTTTTTATATCAATTGTTTCATACACTCTTCCATAATTCATAAAAATGATGAAGAGGGCCACGTCCTTTCCCAACTTGCAAAACATCTGCAGCAGATAAAGCTCCATGTAAATAGTCCTTTGCTTGTTTAACCGCACAAAACAAAGGCTGTATAGGCAATAATGCTGCAATTGCAGCAGAAATAGTACAACCCGTACCATGATCATGAGTGGTTTTGAGACGAGACGCATCAAGCATGACAAGATCTTCACCATCACAATAAAGATCCGGACTAGAAGAATTGTCATTCTCCATACTCTCTCTCGCAAGCGTGCTCAAATGCCCACCCTTTAACAGAACTGCTTTACAACCAAGTTCCAGCAATTGTGGAGCATATTGGTACATGGAGTTTAATGACCATTGCACCTCACATCCCAACAGCAGAGATGCCTCAGGTAAATTGGGCGTGATCAAAGTTGCCATGGGCACAAGAACATCACGCATAATTTCAATGGTGTCAGGCTGTAAAAGCACATCTCCACTTTTTGCCACCATAACGGGATCAAAAACAATGAAACGCGCTTTGTGATGAGCAAGACGCTCTGCTATAACCCTTGCAATCTGAGCATTTGCCACCATACCAATTTTAACAGCATCAACATGAATATCCTCAAAGACTGAATCAATTTGATCAGCAACAAAAGAAGCTTCCAACGCTTGGAAAGAACGCACACCCTGAGTATTTTGTGCAACAACAGCTGTAACCACACTCATACCATAAGTTTTCATGGCTGAAAAAACTTTTAAATCCGCATGCATTCCAGCGCCACCAGAAGGATCTGTTCCCGCAATAGATAAAATCCGTGGAATAAAAAGTTCATCTTTTTGTAATTCCATCAACTCTTTCCTTCTGTTTTTAAATATTAGAAAATGAATTACCTAAAAAAGAGAAGCATGAAAAAACATAAAAAGAGATGTTTTCTCATGTAAATTACGTTATATATACGGTCTTTTTGTAGATATAAAATGGAAAATCTAGTGCTTATCCTTCGTTCTATTCTTTTCACATTAGCTTTTTATACCACAACTTTCGTACAAATGATTCTTTATGCTCCCATTTATTTTTTCATGCCACGCAAAAAAGCCTGGATTGTACCAAAAACATGGGCGCGCATTACACTTTTTTTACAAAAACACATAGCAGGTACAAATTATGAAATTGAAGGATTAGAAAATCTTCCCAAAGGCCCCTATATTATTGCTCCCAAACATCAATCCGCTTGGGAAACCTTTGGCCTTGTCCCCTATCTTGATGATCCTGCTCTCATTTTAAAACGTGAATTGACGTGGATTCCACTTTTTGGCTGGTACATGGCAAAAACACAAATTATCCCCATTAACCGAACAACACCCATCAAAGCCCTGAAAACCATCATACAAAAAGCCAAAGAAAAAGCAAAACAAGAGCGCCAAATCCTCATCTTTCCCGAAGGAACACGCCGTAAACCTGGTCAAGAACCAGATTATAAATCAGGGATTGTTGCTCTCTACAATGAATTAGGACTTCAAGTTGTTCCCATTGCTCACAATGCCGGCCTATATTGGCCACGCGGCAATTTTCGCCGTTATCCTGGAACAATCCGCGTTCGCATTCTACCCCCCATAGAAGCTGGTTTAAACAAACGTGATTTTTTAGAACAACTCATCGAAAAAACAGAAAAAGCCTGTGATGAACTGCTTTTATTAGCAGCACAAGATTTACAGCCCCCCCCTCTGCCACCTTGTGCGATGAGAAAGCTTCAAAAACTGAAACAGCTTGATTAAATATTGACGTATAAAAATAATTACTGCTTTTCATATTGCCTTAAAATGATCCAACATAAGAATAATTTCTCTCTCGCTCTCTATATAATAAATCATTAAAAAATTTTCTTACAGCTTATAAAATCGTAGATGAACAAGCAACATTTGAGAAAGAAAAAGAGGAAAGTGCATATATCTGAACTCCCTCAAGAGAAGAGCAGTTGCAACATCTAAAGAGTTATCAAATAGACTATAATGCCAACCTAAACAGGTACCAAATGGTAATCCTCGATAGATTTTATATTACACTCTCCTCAAGTCATGCTAAAAGATGAGATTGGGATAAATGAAACATTTCTTCAAATAAATATATAGTAAAGCGCATTTTAGTGTACTTTTTTTAAGAAAAGCACAATAAAACAACAGATAAAACATCACCTAATATCTATTTTTAAATAGATACTGCTTTAGAGAATTCTGCAAGCTATAAAGTTAAACTTAAAGGGGAAAAGTAAAAAGCAATGGTGTATTTTATCTCGATAAACAAAACTAATATGCTATAAACCATTTACCCTCTAGATCATGGACTAAAAAGCCTTTTGTACTAAATTAGAATAGTTTTAAAGCACTGATAAGAAGGTATTTAACTTAAACTTCATGCAAAAACTCTTTACTAAATTATTTTTATCCTTGATTTTGAGTTTGATAAGCACTCTTTCTCTGGCTCAGCCTTTTATATCTGTTGATGTTACAACGGGACGTATCTTAGCGCACAATCAAGCTTTTGAGCGTTGGTATCCAGCCTCTTTAACAAAATTAATGACCGCTTATGTCATTTTCCGCGCCATAAGTGCAGAGGAAATTTCGCCCCAAAAACATATAACCATCAGTCAATATGCAGCCAAAGCTCCAGCACACCGTTCAGGTTATAAAGCTGGCTCTGTTCTCACCCTTGATACAGCCTTAACCATCACTTTGACAACTTCCACAAACGATTTAGCCATCGCCATGAGTGAAGCGATTGCTGGCTCACAAGAAGCTTTTGTACAAAAAATGAATGCTGAAGCGCAAAATTTAAAAATGTTTGGTACCCATTTTGCCAATGCAAGTGGATTACCAGATCCGCAAAATTATTCCACAGCACGCGATATTGCTCTTTTAGCGATTCAAATTCGTCGTGAATTTCCTCAATATGCCCATTATTTTTCTATTCCTGCCATTGATTTTGGTAATAAACGAAAAATCCAACCCAATTCAAACAACCTCATTGGTCGCTTTAATGGCATAGATGGCATGAAAACAGGTTTTATTTGTGCCTCTGGCTTTAATCTTGTTGCCTCCGCAACCCGCCATAAACGCACAATTATTGCTGTTATTTTAGGAGCCAACAATATAAGCGAAAGAGAAGAAAAAGCTGCACAACTGCTTGAAGCAGGTTTTTTACATCAAGGCGTACCTCAATTAACACTGGCAACACTAAAACCCTATGGTACTAAAATGACCAAAGTAAATGATATGAAACAACAAATGTGTACACCTAAAGCTATAAAATTGCATACAAATTCTTATGATGATCAAGGAAATCTTATCTTTACTTCACCTTTTATTACTGATCCACCTTCTTCTATACTTCCTTTACAAGTACGACTTATCAGTGAGCCACAAACAAATGAATCCACTCCTCAATATAAAGCGAAAGCAAAAGCAAAATCGCTAAAAAAATTTCATATTCCGTATCAAAATAAGAAAACAGTTCTATAATCAAGTCGGCAAATAATGGTTGGTAAAAACATGAAAATAAAGCGCATTCCACTCACCCTCATTACCGGCTTTTTAGGTTCAGGCAAAACAACTTTGCTCAACCGGATGCTACGTGACCCACTTTTGGCTGATTGTGCTGTGATTATCAATGAATTCGGTGAAATAAGCATTGACCATCTTCTAGTTGAAAAAACAACGGAAGGAATTATCGAACTTGCCAATGGTTGCTTATGCTGCAATTTACGTAGTGATCTCATTGATACTTTGACTAATTTAATAAATCGCATTCAAAGAGGAGATCTCAAACCACTCAATCGCATTATCATTGAAACAACAGGCATGGCTGATCCTGCACCTATTTTACAAGCTCTTCTAAGTCACCCTGTTTTCATGCAAACATTATTCATCGACGACGTTTTGACAACATTTGATATATTCAAGTCGCTTTCCCTCCTTGAATGCTATCCTGAAATACACAAACAATTAGCAATTGCTGATAAAATTATCCTCACCAAAACAGACCTTATTGATGAAAAAAGACTTTCCAATACCCTTCTCAAAACACTCCAAACAATTAATCCTACTGCACAAATCATTGATGCCCATTCTGATCATTGCTGTTCAAATGCATTAATAAGCAAAACATTATGGGATGAAAAAATAGAAAATACACGACATAAACAACAGCATAATATCTCTCCCAGTGAACATACACATCACTCAACCATTCATGCTTTTTCACTAAGCTGTGGAGAACCAATAGATTACACTAGTCTTGATGTTTTTTTAGAACTCCTAAAAGATCTTTATGGTGCGAAATTACTTCGTATTAAAGCAATTATTGCATTACGTGATGATCCACACCGTCCCCTTGTTTTACACGCTATACAAACATTTTTCCATCCACCCACAAGATTACCAGCGTGGCCAAAAAGAAACATACAAACGCGTTTCGTTATCATTGCCGACGGTGTTGAAAAAGAAGCAATACAAAAACTTTTCAATGCTTTTTTTAACAAACCAGCAATAGATACAGCAGACAAAACTGCTCTATTAGATAACCCTCTGAGTATTCCAGGAATAAAGTTTTAATCTTCTCTCCCAAACTCAATAAAATAAAAACTTTTAATGAATAATACTGCTAACTTCCGAATATGCTCTATGATATCCTACAAAAAACACGAACATATCATTTTAGCCGCATCCTAAAAGACAAGAACTTCTATCCACCAGCAATCTGTAATCAGATTGATTTTCTGAAGGATGCCATTGTTCCTCACGCAAAACAGTGCAACATAAAATAACATTATGGTACCAATTCACGCACTTGTTTTAAAGAGACATTTCTCAACGCATATAAGTCTATTTCACGACAATACTAGTAAAGAGTAGATTGGTACCCCTCTATAAATGACATAATATAAGATCCATTCTACAACACCTACTATCTTTACACTCATGAAAGGACAAGCCGATACCATTATCGCTATTCTAGCTATCAATTATGACAGCTCTTACATTTAAGTATTGTTCATAGAAATCTTTTCTTTAAATTTTTCATCCACACGCTCTCCATTTGTGACGTATAAAATAAATGATTTCAAACAATTTAATATAAACAAGTTTGTCATAAGAAAATCTTATGGTATGAGAATCTCTCCCCAAAGTTACAAAATAATAAATTACTATGACAAATTAAGCTATTACCCTTTAATAAACTCCACCTGCTCACCACTTCATGTGATTGCCTTCCCCAGACAAACCTCACCTTAAGATAGTTTCACTTGAACGATAGATATCTTCACTTTATTGATGAAAAGATGAACATAAAACCGTTGTTTAATACGCACTAACGGATTTTATATGACCATACTGCAAAACAAAATTCATAACATTACAGATAAAAAATAATGAGCATTCCATTTTATGATAAGACAATATTCACCGCGTTAGAGTCATTGAAGTTTTATGAGTGCCACGATTAAAAACATAACGCTTTTCATAAACATAAACCGTTGGAGGCATACGATTTTCTTCAAAAAAATCATAACCTTCCTTAAGCATCACCCAGAACGGATAATGAGGATCAGTCTTATGGCGTTCCATATTGTCATCAGTCATACGGAAAGGAAAAGCCTGTAACTGAAATTCTCTCTGTCCACCTTTAAAAGCATCGCGTGCAAAAGCATAAATCTGTGCCATATTCTTATCACTCATGGAATAGCAACCAGCGGAAAAGCAAGAACCATGCACCATCAGATTACTTCCCGTTCTACCATTTGCTTGATCGTAGAGATTAGGAAATCCGATATTAAAAGAAAGATAATATTTTGAATAAGGATTCATATGATTTGCACTAATGGTGTAAAACCCTTCTGGTGTCTGACGGTCTCCTTCTCTATATTTAGGTCCAAGCTGACCAGACCATTTGCAAATACCATAACGCGCCATCAACATAAAAGCCCCTGAACGAGACTGTTTCCAAATTTCAGCAACACTTTCTTCCTTAAAAAACCGCATCATAATCGGCGCATAAGGATCGACGTTGTACAATAGCATTCTATTTTGGATTTCTTGGGGTAAAGGCTGTTCAACTTTAGCGCGAATAGAAGCAGGCAATCTTCCCTCACAAGCTGTTAATATTCCCATTGCAAACAATAAACATACTGCAAGGAATCTATTGAATATCATCGAATTAAACTCCTATCCATCCCCTCACAAGAAATGATTTACGCTAATGACCTACCAATTTGAAGATATTTTTCCCAACGATCTTTTTTAAGCTCTTCACCATCTTTTCCAGCCATAGCTTTTAAAGCCTCTGAAATCACAGCGCCCGCCTCATCAATTACAGTCTCTTTTTCTCTATGAGCGCCTCCCAAAGGCTCCGGAATAATACCATCTATAATTTTTAACCGAAACAAATCTTGCGCGGTAATACGCATATTCATTGCAGCATCTTTTGCCCGCGCTGGATCACGCCATAAAATAGAAGCAGCGCCTTCTGGTGAAATAACAGAATAAATCGCATGCTCTAACATATAAACTTTGTTAGCAGCAGCAATTGCTATGGCTCCTCCAGAACCACCTTCTCCAATAACAACCGAAACAACAGGAATTTTTAGGCGCAAAGTTGCTGCCGTTGATTGGGCAATTGCTTCTGCTTGACCGCGTTCTTCAGCACTTACTCCAGGATAAGCGCCTGCTGTATCAACAAAAGTAAGAAGAGGTAAACCAAACCGATCAGCCATTTCCATAATGCGTACAGCTTTACGATAACCTTCTGGACGCGCAGAACCAAAATTATAACGTAAACGTGTTTGGGTATCATGCCCTTTTTCTTGACCTATATAAGCAACTGCTTCCCCCCTAAAGCGTGCAAACCCCGCTTGAATAGCCTCATCTTCAGCAAACTTACGATCTCCTGCCAAAGGTGTAACATCGCTGAGTAAACGTGCAGAATAGTCCATAAAATGGGGACGATCAGGATGGCGAGCTACTTGTGTTTTTTGCCATGGCGATAATTTTTTATAAATATCGCGCAACGCCGTTTGAGAACGCACCTCAAGGCGTGCAATCTCATCACTCATATCAAGGCTGCCCTCTTCTTGAGCAATTTGTTTTAATTCAAGAATTTTTCCATCGAGATCAGCAACTGGTTTTTCAAAATCAAGATAATTATACATTGTATCCAACTTATTTTGTGTCACTTATACACTTATAATCCACTTCATAAAGCTTTTTTCAAAAATATCACCTTTTCTTTAAGGAGCCTTCTGCTCATCGGTAAGAGGATGATGCTCATTCACAAGACGATAAAGCCCTGCTTCCAATACATGAGTATAAATCTGAGTAGTAGCAATATCAGAGTGACCTAACAAATGTTGAACAGCACGCAAATCCGCACCATTTTGCAAGAGATGACTAGCAAAAGCATGGCGCAACACATGGGGAGAAAAGCTATCACTTTTTATCCCTGCTCTTATGGCGAGACCTTTCAACTCCCGTGCCACAACTTGCCGCGCAATATAACCTGTCTTTGAATGGGCAGGAAAAAGATAAGGACTTGCAGCATCTTTTCCCTGATCACGCAAATCTAACCACTGTGAAAGAACCTGGTGTGCTTTTTTTGATAAAAGCACCATTCGTTCTTTTTTGCCTTTTCCGCGCACCAAAAAACTATACCCTTTTCCGCGAACAGCTTGCACAGGAAGACTCACCAATTCACTAATACGGAGCCCTGTTGCATAAAGCATTTCCATCAACAACTGAAGACGTACTGCATGCAAATGCTCCTTTGACCCACAATCTGCTTGAGAAGCTTCTACTTGCGCAAAATCAAGCAATTTCGTTACCATATTTTCGCTGATAATTTTCGGCAAAGGACGTATCTGACGCGGTGCATCAATATTATGAGAAGGATCATCTGCTCTCAATCCTTCGGCATAAAGAAATTGATAAAATTGACGCAAAGTCGATAAACGACGCGCTTGTGAAGATGCTGCACAACCAAGAGTATGCATAAGCGACAAAAGACCAATTAAATCTTCTCTTTGTGCTGCAAAAAGTGAAAGAGATTGCGAAGCCAATATCTCCTGTGCCCACTGCAAATCATGCTGATAAGCTGCAAGCGTATGGTCAGAAGCACCTCGTTCGGCACTCATCATCTCAAGAAAACGCTCTATCACAGCAGCATCTTTCATTTCATTGATCCGCTTTTGAAGAAAGATTCAATGAATCTAAAGGAACATCGATATACATATCTACAGTGACTGGTTTAACAAAAACCACAAGAGTAATCATGATAGTAAAAAGGATAGCAAGTGAAATAAAAAGAATCATCAAAAATCTGGTCAACGTTGGCATAAGATAATAAACTCTCTCCCGAACACTTCATCTTTTATTATACAGTATAAAAATTAACAAGAATTGACTTTAAAGCAGATAAATGCCGAAATAAATTATGGAAAATAATCGACTAAAACGTATTCCGATAACACAAATAAAGAATCAGCTCTTATCATCTCTTGGGAACCGATCTCTTGTCTTTGTTGGTCTGATGGGTGCAGGAAAATCAGTCATCGGCAAACGCGTTGCCACTATGCTTCGTTTACCCTTTTATGATTCTGATCATGAAATTGAACAAGCCTCAAAAATGACCATCACTGAACTCTTTAAAACTTATGGTGAATCAGAATTCCGCGCTCTTGAACAGCGTGTTATTTTCAACCTGATAAAAAAAAGTCCTCTCATTTTAGCAACAGGTGGTGGTGCTTACATAAATCAAGACATTCGAAAAACCATTCAGCAAAATGCTATATCCATTTGGCTCAAAGTTGATCTTGATATCCTCATGCAACGTGTTTCAAAGCGAAAAACGCGACCACTCCTTCAAACAGAAAACCCTAAGGCAACCATGCAAAAACTCATGGAACAGCGTTATCCTATCTATGCAAAAGCAAATGTAATAATTAACAGTCATAAAGAAAACCGTCTTATCGTAGCCAAAACCGTCATACGATCTGTACAACACTACCTCGATACAGAATAACGATAGAAAGAACAAATATGCAAGCCAAGACCGTTACCGTTAAACTAAACAAGCACTGTTACGACATTATCATTGGACCAAATCTCCTTGCACAAGCGGCTTTGCAAATCAAGCGCTCTCTTCAGCAAAAAGATTTGCGTCAAATGCGTTTGGGAATTATTACAGATAGCAATGTTGCCTCCCTTCACTTGGAGACATTACAGAAAGAATTAATAAAAAATAAAATTCATACTGTTCCAATTGTTGTAGAAGCAGGGGAACAATCAAAATCATTTTCAACCTTGCAAATTGTCATTGATAAAATTCTTTCTGCACGTTTAGAAAGAGGTGACTGGATTATCGCTTTTGGTGGTGGTGTTATTGGCGACTTGGGAGGATTTTCTGCAAGTATCATACGCCGCGGCATGAATTTTATTCAGATGCCCACAACATTGCTTGCACAAATTGACTCCTCTGTTGGGGGAAAAACCGGTATCAATAGCCGATATGGCAAAAATCTTATAGGCACTTTTTATCAACCGCAATGTGTTATTGCTGACACATCTGTTCTTGATACCCTGCCCTTACGCGAATTTCGCGCTGGCTACGCGGAAATGGTCAAATATGGTCTCATTAACCAGCCTGACTTCTTTGCATGGCTTGAAAAAAACGTGCAAGAGATTTTCTCCAATAGCCCTATGCGAACAGAAGCTATTGTCCGCTCATGCCAATTTAAAGCCGATATTGTAGCACGTGACGAATGCGAAACAGGAGAACGTGCACTCTTAAACCTTGGTCATACATTTGGACATATGCTTGAAACAGCAACCGCTTATGATTCAAACCGCTTAATTCACGGCGAAGCTGTAGCAATTGGAATGATTCTAGCCCACCAATTTTCTGCACAATTAAATTTAATAGATTCCGCACTTATAGACCGTATTGAAACCCATTTTAAAGCCATAGGATTACCTACACAACTAAAGGACATCCCAGGAACACTACCAGATGCTGAAACACTGATGAATTTTATTGCCCAAGACAAAAAAGTTTCGCAAAACAATTTAACGTTCATTTTAACACGTGGACTTGGTCAATCATTTATTGCAAAAAATGTTTCACCAAACGCAGTTTTATCGTTTCTGGAACAAAAATTAGCGAAAATTCGTTAATTCATATTGAATATAATTGATTCGTTTTTATACTTCTATTAAAGAATAGTGATGATGATGTCTGCGTAGCTCAGTAGGATAGAGCACAGGATTCCTAAAGAAATTGGGCGCTTTGAGAAGAAATTCTTAAAGTGGATCTGCTCAAATTCGGGGAAAGCTTCATAGGAAACTATATGCCAATCCCGAGCCAAGCCTCTTTTTAAGGGAGAGGAAGGTGTAGAGACTGAACGGGCAGCACCTAAAGAGCATACGCTCTACGGTAAAGAGACAGTCCAGACCACAAACAGCTTCTAAAGCTGGCGATGAAAATCGAAGTGGTATGAATCCTGGGGTCGCAGGTTCGAATCCTGCCGTGGACACCATCATATAAGTCAAATGATTCCTGTGCACAATATAGGGAAGTATTATGAAAAAAACTTTACATATTTTAGGATTTTTGGCCACTTCAAGTCTCTTTAGTTTAGGCAATACTTTTGCTGCTTCTTTAGTCATTGAAATGCCAGATAATCCAGAACCAACAACACAAACCGTAACCTATCAATGTGATACGGGAACAAATAAAGAACGTATTGAAGCAACTTATCACAACGCTGGTCATATTTCATTGGTTGATTTCAAATGGAAAGGTGATCGCATTATTGCAGCCAATGTCATCGCTGCTTCTGGAGCAAAATTTATGGGAGAACAATATATCTGGTGGGAGAAAAACAAAGAAGTTACACTCTACGATCTTATTAATGATCCAGAAGAAAAAAATCCTATCCTTTGCAAAGATGAATCAACATTATTATTCTAAAGAACTTAAGGAAGCATTATGAAAAAAAACATTTTTACCACAAGATTGTGTGCTGTTTTGAGCCTATTTCTTTTTAGTTCACTCAATACCTTTGCTGCTTCTTTAGTCATTGAGGTACCAAATGATCCAGAACCAACGACAGAAACTATTGCTTATCAATGTGATATAGATACAAATAAAGAACGTGTTGAAGCAAGCTATCTCAACGCTGGCAATATTTCACTCGTTGACTTCAAATGGAAAGGCAAACGCATTATTGGTTCGCGTAGCATGAGTGCTTCTGGGGCAAAATATGTTGGAGGTCAATATGTATGGTGGACAACGAAAAATGAAGTCGTATTTTACGATCTCATCAACGATCCCAAAGAAGAAAAGCCCATTTACTGTGTAGAAGAAGAACGAAAAACAAAATAAAAATACGATTCACATATCAAAAATTGCGCTGGCCTTTATCGCATGACAGATCTTTTGATGTGGGTGGTTGTTCTTCCATCTGACGTGCTAAAAGAGCCAGCGGTCTTTCTTCTAATCTATTTTCTGAATGGTGTCGATAAGCTGCCGCCTGTGATACGAGCATAGAAGCAACCGGTATTGTTACAAACAAAAAGCCCATTAGTAAGATTTCATGAAAAACAAAATGGTGATCCACAAACACTGAATAAAGAAATGAAGCAATAAGAATACTTCCAGCCCCCCAACTCGTACTCAAAGAGAGCATATGTAAACGCTTATAAAAACTGGAAAGACGCAGCAATCCTATTGTTCCAATCAATGTGAGACCAGATCCTAAGATTAAAAAAGCTGTGACAACAAGAGCAACGGTAAGCGATATATCATCCTTCATTCAATAATCTCCCCCCGCATAAGAAATTTGGCTAAAGCGATACTTGATACAGGTCCCAACAACCCAATAATGAGAGCAGCAATAAAATAAATGGTTGTTCCTGAACGGATATCAAAGGTCAAAAACAAAAGAATAGTGGTTATATAAAGGGCATCTAAGCCCACAATTCTATCTTGTGCTCGTGGACCACGAATCAAACGAAAAAAAGCAAACATTATTGCCAAACTTAAAAGAAACTGTGACAGAAAAATTCCCCAATAAAGAATCACCATACTCATGCAAAAATCTCCAAAAGCAATTGTTCATAGCGTTGTTTGATCAACTGTTGGTAATTATATCTATTTTCAAAATCTAAAACATGCAGCAAAAGTTCACCATTTTTTCTATTATAAGCAATCCAAACAGTTCCTGGAGTAACAGAAAGGATACATGCTAAAACAGCCAAAGCGGTACGACTCTCAATCAAAAGGGGTACCACAATGAAACCAGATTTCTGCCCTTGAGATTTTTTTGTTAAAACAAAACGAGCCACTGAAATATTTGAAATGATAGAATCGATAAATACGCGAAAAATCAGAAGAAAAACCGCACGCCAACTTTTAATTGTAATCTTTTCTGGTTCAAGAAACCGCATTATCCAACCACTAAACAAAGCAATTATAATTCCTAAAAGCAATTGATCTAAACTAAAATCATTTAAGGTCAGCCACATGCAAACAATTGCTAGACTGAAAAAAGGAAAAGGACAAAAATAATTCACTGGCCGCTCTCCCTTTTTTTGAGAGAAAAATCACCTAACACACTCTCAATATAATATTGAGGATTATACAAAGTCTTAGCTGTTTCAGACATATAATGGCTAACAGGACCAGCTACAATTGTTATAAGAAAACACAAGGCAAGTAAAACAGCAATAGGAGCAAATTCAATCACCTGCACACGGGGAACTCTTCCTTCAAGAGAAACCCAAAAAGTTCGAATCCCCGCTCTTGTCAGAGCAATCAAAGCAGCAAAACCAGATAACGTGACAAAAACCACAAAAAGCCAATCTTGATAAACCAGTAGAGAATCAGAAAAGCTTTCTTTGCTATGATTTAGGATTGCCATAAACATCATAAATTTAGCAACGAAACCAGAAAAAGGTGGTAGACCAATAATTAAAACTGCACATAAACTAAAACATCCCCCAAGAATCGCCAAGGTTGCTGGCAAATATGTCCCTATTTCTTCTTCCTCTTCCTCTTCATCATCACCATAGACTTCCATTGTAACAGTCAAAACATTCGCCGCTATATCTTGACAGCGTTCCACCAACTCCACCAAAAGAAAAAAAGCGCCCAATGCTAAAGTTGAAGAAACAATATAAAAGAGAGCAGCTGCTGTCAGTGCTGTATTGGCCATCCCAATTGCTGCCAACAATGTACCAGAAGAGACAAGAACGCTATAAGCTGCCAAACGTACCAAAACTTGGCTAGCCAAGATACCAATAAAACCAAAAGCCATGGTAGCAAGTCCACCATAAAATAAAATCACATGACCAAAATAGCTAAAATGTCCATTTTCAGGACCAAACCATAGCAATGCTAAACGTAAAATAATATAAATACCTACCTTGCTCAAAAGTGCAAAACAAGCTCCCACAGGGGCAGCAGCGGCACTGTAAGTTGGCATCAGCCAAAAATTAAGTGGCCACATCCCTGCTTTGAGTAAAAAGGCAACTCCTAAAAGCGCAATACCTATTTCAAAGAGAACAATATCCGTTGAAGCTATCTGTTTTATTTTTACAGCTAAATCAGCCATATTCAAAGTACCAACGACTCCATAAATAAGTGCCGTACCAATGAGAAACAATAAGGAAGCCACAAGATTAACCACCACATAATGTAATCCCGCACGCACGCGTAACTGACCGGAACCGTGCAAAGCAAGCCCGTAAGAAGCGGTTAACATCACTTCAAAAAACACAAATAAATTGAACAAATCCCCTGTTAAAAACGCACCATTTATTCCAACCATGAAAAACTGCATCAAAGACTGGAAATGAGGACCAGCTTTATAGCAATGGGCCTGTGCAAAAACCAACGCCGCAACCATTAACAAGCTGGAAAGGACAAGCATCATAGCACTTAAGCGATCAAGGACTAAAATAATACCAAAAGGAGCAGGCCAATTTCCCAATCGATAAATCCTCGCAGCCGGTGCAACTTCAAGAACACGC
The DNA here is from genome assembly GCF_039543025.1 of Bartonella acomydis. NCBI lineage: Bacteria > Pseudomonadati > Pseudomonadota > Alphaproteobacteria > Hyphomicrobiales > Bartonellaceae > Bartonella > Bartonella acomydis. Next base: position 188,738 of record NZ_BAABIY010000012.1, read on the forward strand.
ATTACCAATAAAATAGCGATAATAACCAACAATCCCGCAGAAAAAAGGCTTATGAATGACTTAAGTTTTGCACGGCGTTCATCATAAAAAAGCAGGAGTGCTCCAGTGATTAACGGTAAAAGTATAGGCAAAATGAGAAGATGGCGCTGATAATCTTCCATCATTGTACCTCACGCCCATCAACGTGATCTGAACCTGTTAATCCGCGTGAAACTAGCAAGATAACTAGAAATAAAGCTGTCGTTGCAAAACCAATCACAATTGCTGTTAAAACCAACGCCTGAGGAAGAGGATCAATGTAATTTTCTGGATTAATGACTTTAGTAGGATCAACAATTGGTGCAGCATTGCTACGTGGTCTACTCATCGAGAACATAAAAAGATTGACACCATAGGAGATTAAAGACAAACCAAGAATAACTTGAAAAGTTCGTGGGCGTAAAATGAGCCAAATGCCTGATCCAACAAGAACACCAATAGCCAAAGAAAGAACAACTTCCATTAATTTTCCTTCTCTTTCAAAAGAGGTTTCTTACCGATTCGGTAACTACGAATGGACTGGTGTGCAAGTGCAATTAAAATGAGAACCGTTGCTCCTAAGACAAGAGAAAACACGCCAAGATCGAACAAGAAAGCAGATGCCATAGGAATCTTTCCAATCAAAGGAAGATGCGCATATTGAAAAAAGGAAGTTAAAAAAGGAGTGCCAAAAAACCAAGCCCCTATTCCGGTTGTAACAGACAACAATAAGCCAACGCCCATCCAACGTAAAGGCAAAACCTTCAAATGGTTTTCTACCCAACGAATATCACGAGCTAGATATTGCAAAATAAAGCCTATCGCTAAAGTCACCCCACCGACAAATCCACCTCCTGGAAGATCGTGCCCGCGTATAAATAAGTAAACCGAAAAAGCAACAATAACCGAAAAGAGCCATCCCATAATAACAGCCGGAACAGCAAGGTAGTTTAAGACCGTATCTCCCACATCTTGATCAGACTCAGCCATATCAAAAGCTTTCTGAACACGTTTTTGAAAAGGCGCATCAATACTTTCAGGAGCAGGACGAAACCGTCGTAAAAGAGCAAAAACAGTGAGTGAAACAACACCCAAAACGACAATTTCTCCCATAGTATCAAAACCACGAAAATCAACCAACAACACATTGACAACATTGCGACCACCAGCACCACTGTAAGCATTTGTCAGAAAAAAATCAGAAACTGTTTCACCTTGCGGGCGTGTCATTATTGCAAAAGAGAGCCACGCTACACCAACACCTCCCACAAGAGCTATAATGAAATCACGAACACGACGCAAACGAACAGACACACGAACAGAGGTTGAAGCAGGATAATATAAACGTTTAGGCAACCATCGCAAACCAAGCAATAATAAAACGGTTGTGACTACTTCAACAACCAATTGTGTGATTGCCAAATCAGGTGCAGAGAGCCACAAAAAGGTTGCGCAAGTCATCAAACCAGCACCGCCCAACAACATAAGCGATGCAAGACGATGAAATTTTGCTTGCCAAGCCACTAAAAGGGCACATGATCCACCTACCAACCAAAGAGCCAGAAAAGGTATATCAAGTGGGAAAAGCGGTAATGATCCCACTGAAATAAAACCATCAGACCAAAGTAAAAGACCAATAAATGTAAAACATAGCAAAAAAATCCAATGTAATTGGATTTGCAAACGACGTGTTGACAAAGCAGCTTCCACCGCACGTGCCCATTTCCAAGAAATAATCACCAGAACGCGTTCAAAAATGCGCGTTCCTTTCAAATGACGAAAAAAAGGAGCACCATCATCACAAGATAAAAAATAACGACGCCCGATAACATAGAGCAACCCTCCCCCTAATAAAGCTACCAAACTCATCATTAATGGGGTATTAAACCCATGCCAAACAGCCAAATTATAAGGAATTGTCATAGGTCCTAAAACAGAAACAACTGCATTATCCAAAATAGGTCCTATTGTTAAATTAGGAAGAATACCAACAGCCAAACAAATAAACACCAAAAGCTCCATTGGTAAACGCATAAAATATGGTGGTTCATGAGGAAATTTTGGTAAATGAACAGGTTTTTTCCCAAAAAAGACACTATGAATAAAGCGTATAGAATAAGTCACACTAAACAGGCTCGCCAGTGTTGCTACATAAGGTGCAATCCAATCGAGCCATGAGTCCATATGCATTTCCACCGCTTCAGCAAAAAACATTTCTTTCGATAAAAAACCATTCAATAAAGGAACCCCAGCCATCGCTGCACTCGCCACCAAAGCAAGAGTTGCTGTAATAGGCATAGAGTGATAAAGCCCTGCCAATTTACGCATATCACGTGTTCCCGTCTCGTGGTCAATAATACCAGCAGCCATAAATAAAGAAGCTTTAAAGGTAGCATGATTAGCCATATGAAAGATTGCTGCAACACATGCAAGTGGACTACCAAGACTTAAAAGTGTGGTAATCAAGCCAAGATGACTAATTGTTGAATAAGCAAGCAACCCTTTTAAATCTTGCTGAAACATGGAAAAATAAGCACCAAGCAGGAGTGTTGAGAGTCCTGAAAAGCCAACCAGCCAAAACCAAGTTTCTGTTCCAGAGAGAACAGGCCATAAACGTACAAGCAAAAACAACCCTGCTTTTACCATTGTCGCTGAATGCAAATAAGCTGACACGGGTGTTGGAGCCGCCATAGCACCAGGTAACCAAAAATGAAAAGGAAATTGGGCACTTTTCGTTAGGCCTCCCAACAAAATACAAATAAGGACAACATTATAAAGCGCATTTGATCGGATCATATCCCCAGACTGCAATACCTTATCCAAATCAAAACTTCCAACAATGTGGCCGATCAATAAAACACCCGTAAAAAGGACAAATCCACCAAAACCTGTGATTGTTAAAGCCATACGCGCCCCCTCACGCGCACTTGCATTATGGTACCAATAACCAATCAACAAAAAAGAAAAAATGCTAGTGAGCTCCCAAAAGACAACCAAGAAGACAAGATTGCCTGATAAGACTATTCCTGTCATTGACCCCATAAATGCTAGAAAAAAAGAAAAGAAACGGGGTACAGAATCTGACGGATCCATATAATAACGTGCATAAATAACAACAAGGAGTCCAATTCCTGTAATGAGCAAACAAAAAAGCCAAGATAGGCCATCCATACGAAGGATCAAATAGCCCCCCCACTCTGGAAGCCAAGCAATATCTAAACGCACGATACGATTTCCGTAAACTGCTGGATATAAGGCTATTGTAAAAAGAAGCGTAAAAAGTGCAATAACCCCAGCAAACCACGCTTCATTATTCTTTGCTGTCGAACGAAAAAAACCAATAACAGCACTTCCGCCAAAGGGAAGCAAAACGAGCAATATCAACATTGCTTCCCGTGTTGTCATTCTCTAAGCTCCATCCTATCTTTAAATATTTTGTCTATGACAAAAAAAATTTATATTATCCCCCCTCCTCATCTTATACTTAACGATAATAAGATTTAATAAAATTTAAAAGTATTTTAAATTTTCAAAAAACAACTGTTGCGTAAAAAATATGCAACATACAACATCCCTCTTTATTTTAAGAGCGGGAACGAGAACGACAAGAGCTGATACAGATTTTTCTATATCTTAATAATTTCTAACCTTTAAAAAAGCTTGAAAAACAGGGTTTGCGAGGACCATAAAAAGGCTGATAGCTATTATCATTTTTATTATACGAGCGATAACGTGCTAAGCAAGATTCGATATGTTGTTTAAGCATCCATAGCTCTTTTTTTTTCAAAGAAGAAACCAAAAATGTGCTTTTCATATCTGACAAAATTTTTAATGACGCCTGTTTTGTATCCGGGTGCGCTAACACAACAAAGGCAGCTTCAGGATACCACCAATTATCTTTATATTTACGATAACCACGTCGATAATTATGATACCCTTTAAAACCATTAAGTTCTCTACGCCCTGTAAAAACCAGCGGCACCGGATTTTCCTGAACCAAAGCCGAAGAAGTCACTTTAGCTTCAACGTCGCTGTTATTTTGCGCAACATCAATAATATTGGTTGTGATAATGAAAAAGCTGCCAATAAATAGAAGCGCTAAAGCATAATATAATTTTTTTTTCATATACATAACGCAAATCTCAACATAAAAAAACAAAAGCAATTACAGAAAGTCTTTCTACGGCTAGACAGAAACAAATTCTTTTTTTAAGACTCTTTTTCTTGAGACATTCTGTTGCTCTTTGTACTAAACGTTCATCTTCGCAATAAGATCCTTCAAATAGAGAATGGATAAATAATGATAAGAACCCCCTATTACCTTATAGACAAAATGAAACTCATAAAAAATATGGAGGTTATTGCGCGCTTACGCGCGATGTCTGGAGCAAAAGTTTTGCTTGCTTTGAAATGTTTTGCCACATGGAGTGTTTTTGATTTCATGTCTGAATTTATGGATGGAACCACATCATCCTCCCTTTATGAACTGCGCTTGGGAAGAGAAAAATTTGGCAAAGAAACCCATGCTTATTCAGTTGCTTGGGCAGATCATGAAATTGATGAAGCTTGTAGCTACGCAGATAAAATTATTTTTAATTCCATCCAACAACTTCAACGTTTTTCTGATAAAACAAAAAACATTCAACGAGGTCTAAGGTTAAATCCAGGCATCAGTGCTTCTCATTTTGATCTTGCTAATCCTTCTCGCCCCTTTAGTCGCTTAGGAGAAACCAATAAAAGCGCTATTAAAAAAGTTCTTCCTCTCATTAATGGCTTGATGATTCATAACAATTGCGAAAATGCTGATTTTAATCTTTTCAACAAAATGCTTGAGTATATGGAAGAAAAATTTGCAGAACTTTTCGCCGCCGTTGATTGGATAAGTCTTGGCGGTGGAATTCATTTTACAGCTGAAAATTATCCCCTAGAAACTTTTGCAAAACGCTTAAAACACTTCTCAGAAACTTATGGCGTCAGCATTTTTTTAGAACCAGGAGAAGCTTCTATAACAAAAAGTACTACCCTAGAAGTCACTGTTCTCGATACATTGTATAATGAAAAAAAACTTGCTATTGTTGATAGTTCCATTGAAGCTCATATGCTTGATCTTCTCATTTATCGTGAAAATGCCAAATTAGAATCAAATCAAGGACCGTACGAAATTATGGTCTGCGGAAAATCTTGCCTTGCCGGTGACATTTTTGGAACATTTCACTTTCCAAAACCTCTTAAAATAGGCGATAGATTATCTTTTCAGGATGCAGCGGGCTATACAATGGTTAAGAAAAACTGGTTTAATGGCGTTTCAATGCCTGCCATTGTTATTAAAGAATGTGATGGTACACTAACACTTCAACGACAATTTAACTACAATGATTATCAGACAAATCTTTCATGAAAGAATAACCATAAAAAACGTTATACAACAAACAGTATTGAAAAGGAGATGACCCCCCGATGAAGAAAAATGTTCTCATTATTGGTGCTGGAGGTGTTGCACAAGTTGTTGCGCATAAATGCGCTCAAAACAATGATATTTTTGGTGAAATTCATATTGCTTCACGAACAGCCAAAAAATGTGAAGCCATCATTGCTTCCATTAAAGAAAAAAAATCTATGAAAGAACAAGGCGTTCTTAAAGCGCATACACTCAATGCCATGAATATAGAAGAAACTGTAAAACTCATCCAAAAAACCAAATGTGAAATTGTCATCAATGTTGGCTCAGCCTTTCTCAATATGTCCGTTCTTTCAGCTTGTATCAAAACCAAATGTGCTTATATCGATACTGCCATTCACGAAGATCCTCTTAAAATTTGTGAAACACCACCCTGGTATGGCAATTATGAATGGCCTCGGCGTCAAGAATGCGAACAAGCTGGTATCACTGCGATTTTAGGCGCAGGCTTTGATCCAGGTGTTGTGAATGCTTATGCAGCAGTTGCACATAAATGTTATTTCGATAAGATCACTGATATCGATATTATTGACATTAACGCTGGAAATCATGGACGCTGGTTTGCCACGAATTTTGATCCAGAAATTAACTTTCGCGAATTTACAGGACAGGTATGGTCTTGGCAAAATAAACAATGGGTTTCCAATAAAATGTTTGAAATCAGCCATGAATGGGATCTTCCCGTTGTTGGAAAACAAAAAGCCTACATGACAGGACATGATGAAATTCATTCCTTATCGAAAAATTTTGATGTTCAAAATGTCCGTTTCTGGATGGGATTTAGTGAACATTACATCACTGTTTTTACCGTCTTAAAAAATCTCGGACTTTTATCTGAACAACCAGTTACAACAGCAGAAGGTCAAGAAGTCATTCCTTTGAAAGTTGTGAAAGCTGTTTTACCCGATCCAGCTTCTCTAGCACCAGACTACACGGGCAAAACTTGTATCGGAGATATTATTAAAGGCGAAAAAGATGGAAAACCAAAAGAAATTTTTATCTATAATATAGCTGATCATAAACAAGCCTTTAATGAAACCGGTGCACAAGGCATTTCCTATACAGCCGGTGTACCAGCAGCAACAGCAGCTCTCCTTATTGCCACCGGTGAATGGGATGTGAAAACCATGGTCAATGTAGAAGAATTGCCGTCACAACCTTTTCTCAAACATCTCGATCGTATGGGGCTTTCCACCTATATAAAAGAACAACAAGAAGAAAAAAAATTACAGTTTTAATTTGTCTATAGTGTCATAAAATGTTGTTCTTTAACGATGATAAAGCATCTTTGATGTATAATAAGAACTATTTGAGGACCGCTTTTACATCAAAAAATAAAGCAATCTATAGTTGAAAGAAATATTGAGAAATAAAATTTCTCTGTAGAACCTGAAAGATTACATAATTGCTCAATAGATACAATAGGCCTGAGAAATGTCATTCTTATTTTACTTACAGACAGAAAAACCGCTCTTTCAAAAGCGGTTTTTCCCAAAACATACAGCGTATAAATTTGTCAGTAAACTATCTTTTAGACGTTTTCAAGAAAACTCATAAAATATTCAAAGCGCTTTTAGATATGAAGTGGTTTAGCAAATGTCGCTAAAGCCGCTTCGCGCACTACTTCTGATAAAGTAGGATGCGCATGGCAACAACGTCCCAAATCTTCTGATGAACCACCAAACTCCATTAAGACTGCAATTTCATGGATCATTTCGCCAGCACCAAATCCAAGAATATGCCCTCCCAACACCCGATCTGTCTTTTTATCAGCAAGAATTTTAACAAACCCATCACTCTTGTGCATAGCACGTGCGCGACCATTTGCCATGAAAGGAAACTTACCAACATTATATTCAATACCAGCAGCTTTAAGTTCTTCTTCTGTCTTACCTACACTGGCAATTTCCGGCTGTGTATAAACAACGCTGGGAATCACATCAAAATTAACATGCCCTCTTTGACCAGCCAAAATTTCTGCTACAGCAATACCTTCTTCTTCTGCCTTATGTGCCAACATCGGTCCTTTAACAACATCTCCAATCGCATAAATTCCTGGTACATTTGTCTGCCACTGAGCATCGATGTCAATAAAACCGCGCTCATCCACCTGGACACCAGCCTCATTCAATCCAAGACCTTCCGTGTATGGAGAACGTCCAGTTGCGATAAGCACAACATCGGCCTCTAAAGCTTCAGATTCACCGCCTTTAACCGCTTCAAAACTGACCTTAGCCGTTGAACCAGATTGCGTAATAGCTGTGACTTTTGCACCAGTCTTATATTCAATCCCCTGTTTTTCCATGATTTTTTGGAACTGCCGTGAAACTTCACCATCCATTGATCCTAAAACTTTATTAAGATATTCAATAATGGTTACCTTTGCACCCAAACGGCTCCAAACCGAACCAAGCTCTGAACCAATAACACCGGCTCCAACAACAATCATACGCATTGGCACTTTTTCAAGAGCAAGGGCTCCTGTAGAAGAGACCACAACCTTTTCATCAATTTCAACGTTTAATCCAGGAATACTCGCACTCTCTGAACCCGTAGCAATAATAATATTTTTTGTTTCAATTTTTTGTGTGCTACCATCCCGGGCAACAACTTCCACATAACCTGCGCTTAAAATTTTCGCTGTACCAAATAAAGTGTCAACTTTATTTTTTTTCATCAAAAAAGAGACACCGCTTGTATTGGCTGTCACCACAGCTTTTTTATGCGCCATCATCTGTTCAAGATTAAACTTAGATTTTGCAATAGAAATACCAAGTATTTCAAAACCATGTTGTGTTTCAGCAAACACTTCTGAGGCATGCAACAACGCTTTAGAAGGAATACAGCCAACATTAAGGCATGTCCCCCCTAATGCCACACGTTTTTCAATAATTGCCGTTTTAAGCCCCAATTGTGCCGCTTTTATTGCCGCGACATAACCACCTGGCCCTGCTCCAATCACAACTACATCGTAAGACATCCGTTTTTCCTTTCATCCTGAAAATTGTACTTTTACAAGTCAAGAACAAGGCGTTCCGGATCTTCCAAACTTTCCTTAACACGCACAAGGAAAGTCACTGCTTCTTGGCCATCGACAATACGATGATCATAAGAAAGTGCCAGATACATCATGGGACGAATGACGATTTGTCCCTCCACAACCATTGCCCGCTCTTTAATCGCATGCATTCCCAAAATACCAGACTGTGGTGCATTCAAAATTGGCGTCGACATTAACGATCCATAAACCCCCCCATTTGTAATGGTAAAAGTCCCACCCTGCATGTCAGAAACGGCTAATTTTCCATCACGAGCAAGACGTCCCAAACGACCAATCTCTTTTTCAATCTCCGCAAGTGACATCTGATCAGCATCACGCACAACGGGAACAACAAGCCCCTTATCCGTTCCAACAGCAATTCCTGCATTAACATAGTTTTTATAAATAATATCTGTTCCATCAATTTCTGCATTAACAGCAGGAAGTTCTTTTAATGCATGACAAACAGCCTTGGTAAAAAATCCCATAAAACCAAGCTTAACACCATGTTTTTTTTCAAAAATATCTTTATAACGCTTACGCAAATCCATCACTGCAGACATATCAACCTCATTAAATGTGGTTAACATTGCCGCTGTATTCTGGGCATCTTTAAGACGACGGGCAATTGTTTGGCGCAATTTTGTCATACGAACGCGCTCTTCATGTATTTGCTGAACATGAGCTACCGGAGAGCTAGATGTAGAAACCGCAGAAGAAGGTGTTTTTATCTGTTTTTCTAACACCCCAAGAACATCCTCTTTGAGAATTTGTCCTCGCTTTCCAGAACCAGAAACATCACTTTTTGCAACATTATTTTCTGCCATCATTTTCGCTGCCGAAGGTGCAGGAGGCATTGTACCACTGGAAGAAGACTTCTCTACCGCAGATTCAGCCGCAGAAATAGGTGTAGCAGCAGGTGAAAATGATTGAGAAACACCAGCTACTCCTGCTTCAACCGCCCCTAAGAGCGCATTCACTTCAACCGTATCGCCTTCTTTTGCAATGATTTCAGATAATTTCCCTGCAACAGGTGAAGGAACCTCAACCGTTACCTTATCAGTTTCTAATTCAACCAAAGGTTCATCCATAGCAACAGTTTCACCAAGCTTTTTAAACCATTTACCAACAGTCGCTTCGGTAACCGATTCGCCCAAAGTAGGAACACGAATTTCAGTAGTCATAATATTTTTCCATACATCAGAGTAGTCATAAATTAAGAGCCTAATGCGTCTTCAAGAAACGCAGCAAGCTGTTCAAGATGTTTCACCATCAACCCAGAGGCTGGTGATGCACTAGCAGGACGTCCTGCATAACGTGCCCGTGAATATTGCGCACTAATATGTGTCAAAACCCATTCTAAATAAGGCTCAATAAATGACCAAGCCCCCATATTCTTTGGTTCCTCTTGGCACCAAACAATTTCTGCTTGCAAAAATCGAGATAACACATCCACCAAAGCTTTTGCAGGAAAAGGATACAGCTGTTCAACACGAAGCAAATAAACATCATCAACACCCCTTTTTTCACGTTCTTCATAAAGATCGTAATAAACTTTTCCTGTACAAAGAACGATACGACGAATTTTATTATCTTTTTGCAACTTAATGACAGAATCTTTGAGGCGTTCTGCATCATCAAGCAACAAACGGTGAAAATTCGTTTCTAGTTCCATTTCATTGAGAAAAGAAACGGCTCTCTTATGACGTAAAAGTGATTTTGGCGTCATTAAAATCAATGGCTTACGAAAATCACGTTTAATCTGCCGACGCAAAATATGAAAATAATTTGCAGGTGTTGTACAATTAGCAACCTGCATATTATCTTCTGCACAAAGTTGAAGAAAACGTTCCAAACGTGCTGAAGAATGTTCTGGCCCTTGTCCTTCAAAACCATGTGGCAACAAGCAAACAAGACCAGACATACGAAGCCACTTACGCTCAGCAGATGAAATAAATTGATCAAAAATGACTTGTGCACCATTAGAAAAATCACCAAATTGTGCTTCCCAAAGTGTTAATCCCCGTGGTTCAGCAAGAGAATATCCATATTCGAAACCAAGAACAGCTTCTTCAGAAAGCATAGAATTAACAACCTCATAAAGCGCCTGTCCCTTTTGCAAATTATTTAATGGGATATAACGGGCTTCATTTTCCTGATCGTAAAGAACTGAATGACGTTGTGAAAAAGTTCCTCGTTCAACATCCTCACCGGAAAGACGAACAGGTGCTCCTTCTAAGCAGAGCGAACCAAAAGCGAGAGCTTCAGCGGTTGCCCAATCAACACCCTCACCAGTTTCAAAGATTTTAGCACGGTTGCTTAAAAAACGCTGTATCGTTTTATGAACATGAAAATCGGCTGGAATCTCGACAAGTTTCTTACCAATTTCCTTTAGAGTTTTTAATTCAACACCTGTCACACCACACTGTTGCTCATCAGCACTGGTGGAAGCTTTAAGACCGGTCCAGCTTCCATCAAGCCAATCAGCCTTGTTAGGCTTATAAGAAGCACTTACTTCAAGTTCAGCTTCAAGTTTATCGCGCCAGAGCTTTTTTTGTTGTTCAAATTCTTCTACAGTCACCACCCCTTCCGCTATCAATTGGTCGGCATAAAGCTGCAAAACTGTTTTATGATTACGGATAGCTTTATACATAAGCGGCTGCGTGAAGGAAGGTTCATCACCTTCATTATGTCCATAACGGCGATAACAGAACATATCAATCACCACTGGCTTATGGAAAATTTGACGAAATTCTGTCGCAACTTTTGTAACAAAAACAACCGCCTCAGGATCATCACCATTCACATGAAAAATAGGCGCATCGATCATTTTTGCTACATCTGACGGATAAGGTGAAGAACGCGAAAAACGCGGATCGGTTGTAAAACCAATCTGATTATTGATAATCACATGGATAGAACCAGCAACATTGTAACCCTTAAGACCTGAAAGGCCAAAAGTTTCCTGAATAACACCCTGCCCTGCAAAAGCAGCGTCACCATGAATAAGCAATGGCAAGACCTTTGAACGCTCATGCAATGGAAGTTCATCACTGTGCATACGTTCCACAAGTTGATCTTGTTTAGCACGCGCCTTGCCAATGACCACCGGATCAACAATCTCAAGATGAGATGGGTTAGCTACAAGCGATAGATGAACTTTTTTACCATCAAATTCAAGATCAGCTGAAGTTCCCAAATGATATTTCACATCACCTGATCCCTCTACATCATCAGGCTTATAAGACCCACCCTTAAATTCGTGAAAAATAGCGCGATGTGGTTTTGCCAGAACTTGTGAAAGAACATTTAAACGACCACGATGTGCCATTCCTAAAACAATTTCCTGCACCCCCAAAGCACTACTACATTTAATAATTTGTTCGAGAGCAGGAATCAGTGCTTCACCACCATCAAGTCCAAAACGCTTTGTTCCTTTATATTTTGTATCTAAAAACTGTTCGAACCCTTCTGCCTCAATAAGCTTTTTAAAGATCGCTTTTTTGCCATTCTGTGTGAAAGCAATCTGCTTATCTGGTCCTTCAATACGTTCTTGAAGCCATGCTTTTTGAGCAGGATCAGAAATATGCATATATTCCACACCAATTGTTGAACAATAGGTACGATTAAGAATCTCAAGCATTTGCGGGATAGTCGCGTATTCCAATCCTAAAACATTATCAATAAAAATTGGCCGCTCATAATCAGCAACCGTAAAACCATAGGCTTCTGGAGCAAGTTCCTTATAATCTTCAAGTTTGTCTGCCAATTGAAGGGGATCAAGCTTTGCACGAAGATGCCCTCTTGCACGAAAAGCACGAATCATCATCAATGCATGAACAGAATCACGTGTAGCGCGAATAATATCTTGTTCGCTAGAGATTGCTTCTTTTTGCGCAACATCCGTTGCTGCCTTTTTCTTTAATTTATCCCCAACCTGTTTTTCAAGAGCAGACCAATCTCCATCGAGAGCAGAAACCAATTCACCATTTGCTTTTAACGGCCAATGATCACGTTGCCATGTTGCTCCTTCAGCATTTCTGAGAACATCCTCTTTTTTATCATGAAGATTTTCAAAAAAAGTACGCCACTGAGAATCCACACTGCTGGGATCCTTTTCATATTTGGCATAAAGTTGATCTATATAATCCGCATTTCCACCATACAGAAACGATGTTTGTGCAAAAAGACTATTTATCTCGTCTTGCCTTGCCATATGTCTCTCCGGAACATTTATTCCGTCTCCTTATATTTTTTCTACCTTTAACGTTTGTAAAGCAAACGCGAACCAGAAAATCCAAAAAGCTTCACCTTTTTTACATACAATACTTCATCCTAATAAGAATACATTCTTATTAGGATGAAGTTTTCTTTTATCCCTTCAAAACCGACATCAAGGTCTTACCTATCTGTGATGGTGAAGGAGAAACCCGAATTCCTGCCGATTCCATTGCAGCAATTTTATCTTCTGCCCCACCTTTACCACCAGAGATAACAGCACCAGCATGTCCCATTGTACGCCCTGGAGGCGCTGTACGACCAGCAATAAAACCAACCACTGGTTTTTTACGACCTTTTCTTGCTTCATCTTGAAGAAACTGTGCAGCATCTTCTTCAGCAGAACCACCAATTTCACCAATCATAACAATAGATTGAGTTTCATCATCAGCCAAAAACATTTCCAACACATCAATAAATTCAGTACCCTTAACAGGATCACCGCCAATACCAATAGCTGTTGTCTGCCCCAGTCCCTCATGACTCGTCTGAAAGACAGCTTCATAGGTTAAAGTTCCCGACCGCGAGACAACCCCGACAGAGCCTTTTCTAAAAATAGAACCAGGCATAATACCGATTTTACATTCATTTGGTGTAAGGATACCAGGACAATTAGGACCAATAAGACGCGATTGCGAATTTTCCAACTTCGCCTTTACTTTCACCATATCCATAACAGGAATGCCTTCGGTAATACAGATAATCAAACGGATATCTGCATCAATAGCTTCTATAATAGCTGCTGCCGCGCCTGCAGGAGGAACATAAATAACGGAAGCATCCGCACCTGTTTTTTCCTTTCCTTCTGCAACACTGCTAAAAATAGGAAGAGTTTCGCCTTTTGCCCCCTGCCATATCTCACCACCTTTTTTAGGATTGACACCACCAACCATTTGCGTTCCATGATAAGCAAGTGCTTGTTCTGTATGAAATGTTCCCGTTTTTCCTGTAAGCCCTTGCACCAGAACTTTTGTATTCTTATTCACAAGAATTGACATCACTTAAGCTCCCTTTACGGCTGCTACAATTTTTTGAGCAGCATCATCTAAATCATCAGCGGGAATAACATTCAAACCACTGTCACTGATAATTGCTTTACCCTGCTCAACATTTGTGCCTTCAAGACGAACAACCAAAGGAACCTTCAAACCAACTTCACGAACAGCCGCAACCACTCCCTCAGCAATGACATCGCAACGCATAATACCACCAAAAATATTAACCAGAATGCCTTTAACATTTGGATCAGCAGTAATAATTTTAAAAGCAGCAGTTACCTTTTCTTTTGAAGCCCCACCACCAACATCGAGGAAATTTGCTGGTTCAGCTCCATAAAGTTTAATAATATCCATTGTCGCCATAGCAAGACCTGCACCATTGACCATACAACCAATTGTGCCCTCAAGAGCAACATAAGCAAGATCATGCTTTGATGCTTCAATTTCTTTGGGGTCTTCTTCTGAAGTGTCACGCAATTCCAAGATATCTGGATGACGAAACAAAGCATTATTATCAAAAGAAACTTTCGCATCAAGAACACGCAAATGACCATCTTTCATCACAATAAGCGGATTGATTTCAAGAAGGCTCATATCTTTTTCACAAAACACTTTATAGAGAATTGGAAAAAGTTTTTCTCCATCTTCTCGCGCACTCCCTTGCAACTCCAATGCATCACAAAGCTTTGTACAATCAGAAGAAGTAATACCTTGTGTAGCATCAATGGGCAGAGACAATATTTTTTCTGGTGTTTCTTCAGCAACCGTTTCAATATCCATTCCACCTTCTGTTGAAACAACAAAAGCAACTAAACCAACGCTACGATCTACTAAAATTGAAAGATAAAGCTCGCGCTCAATATCAGCACCATCCTCAATATAAAGGCGGTTGACCTGTTTACCTTCTGGACCAGTTTGTTTTGTTACCAAAGTTTTACCAAGCATTTCTTGGACATTTGCAACAACTTCTTCAACAGATTTTGCAAGCCGAACACCACCTTTTGCCTCAGAATCAAGTTCTTTAAACTTTCCTTTACCACGACCACCAGCATGTATTTGACTTTTAACCACATAGAGTGGTCCAGGCAATTTCTTTGCCCATGTTTCAGCTTGCTCTACAGAATAAATAGCAACACCATTTGCGATCGGTGCTCCATATTCATGAAGCAGACGTTTAGCCTGATATTCATGGATATTCATGCATTTGTCCTTTTCTTTTATGGATTATTTATTAATCTTAAAATTCCAATATTAAACACTCTGTTTTCATGAACAGAATCTTGCTTAATTTATTTGAGACTAGGCACAAGAGCGATACAAGCCTCACAAAGCTTTTTAACCGCATTTACTGAATGCTCAAAAGCACCTCTTTCTTCTTTATCAAGATCAATTTCAACGACTCGTTCAACACCGCCCGCACCGAGTACGACAGGAACACCAACATAAGTATCATTAACTCCGTATTCTCCTGAAAGATAAGCCGCGACAGGAAAAACACGCTTAGTATCCTTCAAATATGCTTCAGCCATAGAAACAGCAGAAGCAGCAGGTGCATAAAAAGCAGAGCCTGTTTTTAACAAACTAACAATTTCTGCACCACCATCACGAGTACGTTGGATAATTTGATTAATTTTTTCTTGTGTAGTCCAGCCCATCTTCACAAGATCAGGTAAAGAAATACCAGCAACTGTTGAATAACGCACCAAAGGCACCATTGAATCACCATGTCCCCCTAAAACAAACGCTGTCACATCTTTAACAGAAACCTTAAATTCTTCAGACAAGAAATAACGAAACCGCGCCGAATCAAGGATACCAGCCATACCAACCACTTTATGCACAGGAAGACCTGAAAATTTCTGCAACGCCCAAACCATTACATCAAGAGGGTTGGTAACACAAATAATAAACGCTGAAGACGCATATTTTTTTATCCCAACACCAACTTGTTCCATCACTTTTAAATTAATATCAAGAAGATCATCACGACTCATACCTGGTTTGCGTGCAACACCTGCTGTTACAATAACAACATCAGCACCCTCAATAGCCTCATAAGCATTTACACCTTTTAAGCTCACATCAAACCCATCAACAGGTGAAGATTCAGCAATATCAAGAGCCTTACCCTGTGGCATTCCTTCCGCAATATCAAACAAGACAACATCACCCAGCTCTTTAAGCCCAATCATATGTGCTAAAGTACCACCTATCATTCCCGAACCAATGAGAGCTATTTTTTTCCGTGCCATTTTATTTTTCCTAACTTCATAAAACACAGCGTATACTTAAGTTGCGCCGATATATTCAATATTTTCTTTGACTTTAGTCATTTTTTAACAATATCTTTAAAAGAATAAAAGAAATTTATTAAACTTCTTTACTTCATAGAAGCCTCAATCCTCCACACGAACATGCCTATTAAAAAACACTATAATATTACCGATAAAGTGAATTTTTATAAAATACAATAGAATTATTACACTTCTTTTAAACTCAAAGAATTATTGTTCTTAACAGTTTAGATAAAAGTAAAGTTATAATCAGATTTTCTCCTTAGAATTAAGAAAACGTTTTGCCCAAATTTTAAAATAATCTTGACTTTGCATTTCGAAGAGACGTGATTGCGTTCTCTGAAATTCAAAAGTCTCGGATGTCTGTGCACACCCTTGATACAAATTTTCAAGTTTTGCCGCCGCTGACATAAATAATCTTATATGGCGTTCATAAAGAACATCAATAAGTAAAATAAATCGTTTCGTTTCATTGCGACATGTATCATCCATCACCGGCACATTATCAACAAAAATCGTATGATAGCGTTCTCCTAATGCTAAATATTCTGCTGCTGCCAAAGGCTTTGCACATAAATCTTGATAATCAAAGCGTGCACAACCCGCACCAACGCGTGGAATAGAAATAAAACGTCCTTTTATAAAAAGTTCATCAGATGTTTCCTTTTGCCCATTCAGCACCAATGCCCAAGCTTGATCCATACATTCATTGGCTCGCTTTCCTAATGGCGTTATATACACATGTTGTAGATTTAACTTTTCAAAACGATAATCTGTTTTTGCATTAAGATTGATAACGCGACTATGTGCTTTCAAAGTTTGAATAAAAGGCAAAAAAAGTTCTCGATTTAAACCATTATAATAAAGGTTATCAGGCGCAACATTTGAAGTTGCGACAAAGAAAACCCCTCTCTCAAATAAAGCCGTAACAAAGCGACCAAGAATCATAGCATCAGCAATATCCGTAACAGTAAATTCATCAAAACAAAGCACTTTTGCTTCTCGTGCAAGATCTTCTGCAACCGCTAAAATAGGATTATCTTGTCCAGTTTTTGTATATGTTGAAGCTCGACGATAAATATTGATGCGCTCATGTATATCAGTCATAAAATCATTAAAATGCGCACGCTTTTTACGCTCTTGCGGCAGACAAGAAAAAAACAAATCCATTAGCATGGTTTTGCCTCGTCCCACCTCACCATAAATATACAGCCCCTGAAAAGAACCATTACCTTGTCCTGAAACAGACGTAAAAGTTTGTTTTTTTCTCTTGAAAAAATGCCCAAAAGCTAAGGGACGTGTAGTACTCTGCTTGGCAATTTCTTGTAATAAATGATCAAAATGCTCTGTTAAAGCTAATTGAGCTGGATCAAAACTGATTTCTCCTTCGTATACTAACTCTTTATAGCGCGTTGAAACCAAAATCATCCAAACACCTTATTTTCAAACCGTTTTCAATAAAAAATACCTGTTTTTCTTACAGAATTGTGCATATATTTCTTATTTTTCATAAACGGCAAAAAGCGCTTTAACGGCTTAAAACAACAGGATAACCATCAAGTGTACGCCCCTCAAAACGATCAATATTAGAAGAATGGAGAGAAACGATAACACGTCCTGAATTATTATAAAAATATAATCTTTTTCCTTTCACTGCCCACGAATTTACTTGAGAAACGATTCCTGGACAGTGTAGAGGGCCAGCACGGTATCCTTGACCAAATTTCGTTTGTGGTGTTGCAATTCGGCAAACCTTACCTCCCATAGAAAGATTCCACACTCCAGCAATACTTGCAGGAAACAAATCAATAGCATTACCTGGCAATTCAAGGCTAGCCATTCGCCCATCACTTTGAGAGTCTCCTTTCTCATACATCGAACCATCTACTTTTTCAGATATTGGTGAACGAGAATATGCTACATCAGACATAACTTCTGTTTGCATTTGTTGAGGTGGATAAAAAACTTCTAATGTATTGCTACTATCATTACTGTCAAATCGTGATGTTGAACATCCCCCTAAAAAAACTACAGTTGATATTGCAACGAAAAATGAAATTTTTGAAAATGACATATCTACACTCTTTCCCACGACAATAAATAAACTCACTCAAAGAAATGAATGAATATTTGTTATATGTTACAAAGATAAATTAACAAATAAAAAAAACAGGATAAAAAATATTTATTTTAAGCGATCAATATTTCGCTACCAGTTTTATATTATTAAACACTAGAAATTTATAAGATTTTCAGCCATATATCTTTTATAGATAATTATAAAAGTAGAGAATTTTATGAAAATGCCATTCAGCAAAATGAACGGTCTTGGAAATCAAATTATTGTCGCTGATCTGCGTGACAGCGAAGAAGCTCTCACACCACAAGCAATCCTTGCCTTAGCAGCGGGTCGCGAAACTAATTTTGATCAAATTATGGCAATTCATAATTCAACCCACAAAGAAGCTGATTTCCGCCTTGAAATATGGAATTCTGATGGTTCAATAGCTAAAGCTTGTGGCAATGGCACCCGTTGTGTCATTGCATGGCTCACAGATCGCAATTTGGGTGAAAATTTTCGATTAGAAACACCTGCTGGAATTATTGAAGGCAAACGCCAAACCAACAACCTCATTTCTGTTGACATGGGATGGCCAAATTTCAATGCAAAAGATATGCCTGTTTCACGTGAAATAGTTGATACCAATCACGTAGATATTACAGCTGGTCCTCTAAAGGATGCTTGCCTTGTATCCATTGGCAATTTGCATGCTATTTTTTTTATTGAAAATGATATTCAACATATTCCATTAGAAAAATATGGACCAAAACTTGAACATGATCCTCTTTTTCCAGAACGGTGCAATATTTCCATTGCACATATCACGTCAAAGAAAAGCCTAAATTTACGTACATGGGAGCGAGGAGCAGGATTAACACAAGCATGTGGGAGTGCTGCTTGTGCAAGTGCAGTGGCTGCTTATCGACGTGGACTTACAAAACGCCATATAGATGTAAATTTACCGGGGGGAACGCTTCATATCTTTTATAGAGAAGACAATCATATTATCATGATCGGTCCAATTGAATATGAATTTAGTGGTTTTTTAAATCCCTTAACAGGGAGCTATAAAAAGGATCACTTTTGATGGCAATAGAAATCGTAACATTTGGTTGTCGATTAAATAGCTACGAATCGGAAATTATCCGCAAAGAAAGTACTTCTTCGGGATTAGATCAACTCAAAGACGGTGCTATTATTTTTAATACTTGTGCTGTCACAGTTGAAGCTGTACGACAAGCAAAACAAGCTATCCGCAAAGCGAGGCGTGAAAATCCTCATGCCCGCATTATTGTCACAGGCTGTGCTGCTCAAACAGAAGCGCAAAATTTTGCCTCGATGACAGAAGTAGACCTTGTTTTAGGGAATGAAGACAAGCTCCATGCCCATTCTTATCGCCAACTTCCTGATTTTGGCATCAATCATTCTGAAAAATTACGTATCAATAACATCATGGAAGTGCAAAAAATTGCCCCACATATGGTGAATGCAATGGAAGAACGCACACGTGCCTTTGTACAGGTACAAAATGGATGTGATCATCGCTGCACCTTTTGCATTATCCCTTATGGGCGCGGACCATCACGTTCAGTTCCCATGGGAGCTGTCATTGAGCAAATTAAACGGCTCATAGATAATGGCATTCAAGAGGTAGTCCTCACAGGTGTTGATCTTACAAGCTATGGTCATGATCTACCTGGAAAAGCGACTTTAGGAAAATTAACTTCAGCCATTTTGCATCACGTATCTGATTTGCCTCGATTACGCCTCTCATCAATCGATTCCATTGAAGTAGATGAAGAATTGATAAATCTTCTAGCCTATGAAACAAGGATTATGCCGCATTTACATTTATCTTTGCAAGCCGGTGATAATATGATTTTAAAAAGAATGAAACGCCGCCATTTACGTGAACACGCAATTCAATTTTGCCAAGACTTGCATGCCAAACGTCCGACAATGGTTTATGGTGCAGATTTAATTGCTGGTTTTCCTACTGAAACAGAAGAAATGTTTCAAAATAGTCTTTCTCTGGTTGATGATTGTCACTTAACACACCTTCATGTCTTTCCTTTTAGTCCAAGAGAAGGAACACCTGCCGCACGTATGCCACAAATTAACCGTAAAATTATTAAAAGGCGTGCAGAACGATTGCGCAAAGCAGGTAAAGAGGCTTACCAAAAACATCTTGTTCGCTTGCAAAATAGCCAACAAACAATCCTCGTTGAAAAAGATGAAATTGGACGAACAGAAGATTATACTCTTGCGCAAATCAAAGGTGCAAAAGCTGGAACAATTGTTCAAGCTCTTATTGTTGACCATGATAGTGATAAATTGATTGCTGTCCTTCCAAAACTAAACGCCGCTTGAGTAGGAAAGCCCTCATGACAAAATCTTTTATCAAAAAAATCTTTTCTTTTAAAAAGTCTGAAGACCGAGAAATAAAACAAATTTCCACTTCTGAAGCTAATATCGTAAAAGACAGTGAAAGCAATGAGCTAACTTCTAACGACAGAGGATTTGATGAGAAAACTTCCTCTTTTGAAGACAATTCCGCAAAAGTCCCTCTTTCTGGAAAAATTCCCCTTTCTGCAAAAATTATTGTAGCAGATACAATCAGTGAAAAGAAAAATGAAGAATTCTCCCCTATATCCTCTGTTGAACAGAAAAAGACAGCTTGGTTTTGGCGCCTAAAAAAAGGTTTAGCTCTTTCTTCACAACGTTTAAGTCAATCGATAGGTGACTTATTCATCAAAGGAAAGCTTGATGAAAATACGCTGCAAGAGCTAGAAGATATTCTTATTCAAGCTGATCTTGGTGTAGAAACAGCGACACGTATTACCGATAGTCTTGCTTCTAGCCGTTATGAAAAGAATCTCTCTCCAGATGACATTCACACCATTATGGCAGATGAAATAAAAAAAGTACTAGAACCTGTAGCGGTTCCCCTAGAACTTGATCTGAACCATAAGCCTCATGTTATTTTACTGGTTGGTGTAAATGGTACTGGGAAAACAACAACAATAGGAAAACTCGCAGCAAAGCTCACTGCGGGAGGACTAAAAGTTATGCTAGCTGCTGGTGATACATTCCGCGCTGCAGCTATTGAACAATTGCATATCTGGGGTGAGCGCACAGGTTCTCCTGTTATTTCAACAAAACTAGGAGCAGATGCTGCAAGTTTAGCATTTGACGCTTATGAAAAAGCTAAAAAAGCAAACAGTGACGTTTTAATTATCGATACTGCTGGACGCCTACAAAATAAAACGGAATTGATGGACGAATTGGCAAAAATTATCCGTGTTTTAGGGAAACACACTCCCGATGCCCCCCATACAATTCTTCAAACGCTCGATGCCACAACCGGACAAAATGCACTTAATCAAGTGGATATTTTCCGCGATATTGCCGGTGTTAATGGTTTAATCATGACAAAACTCGATGGTAGTGCACGGGGAGGAGTACTTGTTGCCATTGCAGCAAAATATAAATTACCAGTTTATTTTATCGGTATAGGAGAGAATATTGAGGATCTTCAACCTTTTTCTGCTTCTGATTTTGCCGAAACAATCGCAGGAAGATACACATGAAAAAAACTTCATTAAAAACCTATTCACATAATAATTCTAACGCAAAAAAAAATAATAATAATCAAACAGCATCTCTTTCGCCAACTTTTAAATTTCTCTTAGAAATGGGGCCATTGGTTATCTTTTTCCTTGCCAATTATAAAGGTGAATGGCTGATAAAAAATATTGAGTTTTTCAAAAATTTTCATAAACCTATTTTTCCTGCAACGGCCATTTTTATGGTAGCAATCATTATTGCATTAAGTTTATCATGGGTTCTTGCACGAAAAATTCCTATAATACCTCTCATCTCAGGGATATTTGTTCTTATTTTTGGCTTTTTAACACTTTGGCTTCACAACGACACTTTCATTAAAATGAAACCAACAATCATCAATAGCTTATTTGCTATTATTCTTTTTGGTGGCATGTTTTTTAAAAAACCACTACTGCGTTATGCGTTGGATTCTACTTTAAAACTTGATGAGTTAGGGTGGCAAAAACTGACCTACCGTTGGGCATTTTTTTTCATTTTTCTTGCTCTTCTAAATGAGATCATTTGGCGCAATTTTAGCGATAATTTTTGGACAAGTTTTAAAGTATTTGGTGTTATGCCCCTAACTGTTCTCTTTATGCTTACTCAAATGCCCCTTATACTGAAACACTCACAAGGGCTTTTTACAAAAAAGGATAATTCTCATTCTTAAATATAACACATTTGCAATACACGTTATTGTATAAATTTTATCATTGCACACTGTTCAGGAGAAAAGGTATGTTGATTGAACAGTTTATTTGTCGAAAAGATAATTTTGGTGTGCTCATTCATGATAAAGAAAGTGGTACAACAGCGGCAATTGATGCGCCTGAAAGCAAAGCTATTCAGCATGCCTTAAAACGTCGTAACTGGACACTTCAAACTATTTTTGTCACACATCATCATCACGATCATGTAGAAGCACTGGCAGAGTTAAAACAAGTCTACAAAGCTATAGTTATTGGTCCAGAAGCAGAAAAAGAGAAAATTAATCACCTTGATCAAACACTTCAACCTGACGAAAAAATTTTTTTTGGTTCTCACATACTTTTAGCTCTCTCAACCCCTGGTCACACCTTGGGAGCTTTATCTTATTATTTTCCTGAAAAAAAAGTACTCTTTGCTGGTGATACGCTTTTTTCACTTGGCTGTGGGCGCCTGTTTGAAGGCACAGCAACACAAATGCTGAATTCTTTAAAAAAGCTTCGTCAACTTCCTGATGAAACACTTCTTTATTGTGGACATGAATACACAAAAAATAATGCTCTTTTCGCATTGACACTCGATCCACATAATCAAACATTACAGCAAAGAGCAAAAGAAGTTTTTTTATTGCGCTCACAAAATGCCATGACTCTCCCTGTCACTTTAGAGAAAGAAAAAGCGACAAATCCTTTTCTTCGCTGGGATAATCACATAATCAGAAAAAATCTTGCGATGGAAAAAGCTACAAACGAAGAAGTCTTTGTTGAAATTCGAAAAAGAAAGGATATTTTTTAAATCATGTTGAGATTTGCATTGTATTTTCTTTTCCTTTTCTCCTTTGCATTACATGCTCAAGAAACAGATAATCATTTTTCTCTATCACCTCTTGTTGCAAATTATCCGTTAACAAAAGAGTTTCTTTTAAAATTGGAGACAATTGCAAAAGAATGTAAAAATTTACCTCCAGAAACAGCTAAAATCGAAAACAATCCTACCATTCACAATGAGCATATTGAAAAATATATTGCTTATATTTCTCGTAAACCAGGACTTGTAAATATTTTAAGGGAAAATAATCTCACTCCCAAAGATTTTGTTGTTGGCCACTTAGCACTTCAAGCAACATTAAATGTGCTTACAAGTAAAGAAACCTCTTTTCATGAACAAAACACTGTATCCTCAAGCAATATTGAATTTGCTAAAAAACATATGTATAGAATAATTAAAATTTTAAGAAATAGTTGCTGAAAGAGCTCTTTTTATTTTCAACAATTGATTAATTTTGCAAACGCCGACAAATATCATCTAATTGTTCTAATGAAGAGTAATGTATTTTTAAATCACCGCCTTTTTTACCATGCCGAATGATAACTTTCATTCCGATAACATCTGCAAGCAATTTTTCTAAAGATTTTGTTTCTGCATCTTTCTCTACAGAAGTTCGTTTTTTGACCTTGGGATTAGCCTGTTCATATGCAAGTATTTCTGTCTGACGCACAGAAAGACCTTCACGAATAATTTTTTCGGCTAATTCTAGTGGATTATCAACGGTTATAAGGCAACGTGCATGACCAGCAGAGAGTTGTCCATCGGTTAAAAATTGTTGCACTTTTGATGGTAATTTTAACAAACGAAGCGTATTTGCAACATGACTTCGACTTTTTCCAATAACCTGAGCCAAATCTACTTGCGTATAACCATGTTCATTCAACAAAAGTTCATACCCCATTGCTTCTTCAATAGGGTTAAGATCGCTACGCTGAACATTTTCAATAATTGCTAATTCTAAAGCTGTTTTATCATCTACATTACGAACAATCACCGGCAATTGACTTAAATGAGCACGCTGTGCAGCACGCCAACGCCGTTCTCCAGCGATTAATTCAAATTGCTGAGGATGATCACGTGAAGGTCTTACAATAACAGGTTGAACAACACCATGTTGACGAATTGATTGTGCCAAATTATCAAGTTCTGATTCAGTAAAATGGCGCCGCGGATTATGTGGATTACATGAAATAGATTCAAGAGGAACAAACCGTTCAGAAAAAGTAGAAACTAAACTAAACTCTGCTGACTTTTCAGTACTTGAAGAACGTGTAAGACTGTTATTCAAACTGATATCACCAATTAATGCTGCTAATCCACGTCCCAGTCTTTTTTTTGATTGATCATCATTCATAATTTCACTCTTTGAGTTATCTTTACAAAAATTATTTTTAATGTTTAAGCAGCAGCATGTGCTTGTTTTTCACGTTGTATTACCTCTGATGCTAAACGCAAATAAGCCTGACTTCCTGCACATTTGAGATCATAAAGCAATACTGGTTTACCAAAAGAAGGCGCCTCTGATACCCGCACATTTCGTGGAATAACGGTACGATAAACCTTATCTCCCATAAAAGAGCGTACATCTTCAACAACTTGATTAGAAAGATTATTGCGTCCATCATACATGGTAAGAACAATGCCTTGAATTTCTAGGGATGGATTAAGTACAGATCGTACTTGCTTTACTGTTTCAAGCAATTGGCTTAACCCCTCAAGAGCTAAAAATTCACATTGCATAGGCACCAAAACAGAATCTGCAGCCCCCATAGCATTCAGTGTAAGAAGATTAAGAGATGGGGGACAATCAATTAAAATATAACTGAATTTTTTTTTCATCTTCGGGTCATCATAGAGCGCTTTACGTAATCGTTGAATACGGTCTTTTGACGAAGAAATTTCCATCTCGACACCTAACAAATCAAGCGTAGAAGGAACAATATAAAGATTTGGGACCGCTGTTTTTAAAGCGGCTTTTGTCACTGAAACCCCTGAAACCAAAACATCATAAGAAGACAGAGGACGGCTATTACGATCTATTCCCAATCCTGTACTGGCATTTCCTTGTGGATCAACATCCATAATAAGAACATTTTCTCCAATGGCTGCTAAAGCTGTCGCAAGATTAATTGCTGTGGTTGTTTTCCCGACCCCACCTTTTTGGTTTGCAATAGCGATAATTCGTGTTTCGCTCATTTTGCTTTACCCTCTACATGATCGAAGATGAGAAATTTCTAAAATAACAGAATTTTCATCAATTTTACTTTTATGTTTTAGCAGATCAAACTGCCAATTGGCAGAGGCATTTTTAATTTCTGTAGAATAATCCCGACCTTTTTGCAAAAGAGCGATTGTTTTTTGTGTGAATAAAGGAAAAATAAGCCTTAAAAGATCATCAAGTGAAGCTAATCCCCGTGCTGTTATAACTTCTGGTTTTGCTATTTTTGGGTATATATTCTCAATTCTGTGGTGATAAACTGTTGCTGGAAGATCAAGTTCAGCAATGATTGTTCGTAAAAAAGCGACTTTTTTTCCATTGCTTTCAACAAGATCAATATGCCCTTTATTTTTTTCTTTCATAAAGATAGCAATAACAATCGCGGGAAATCCACCACCTGAACCAAAATCACACCAATGCAGCAAATTGCTGTGTAAAGGATAGATTTGTGCCGAATCTAAAATATGACGTGTCCATAAAAGGGGTATTGTTGCAGCAGATATTAAATTAATATGCTTATTCCATTGTATTAATAAAGTTTCAAATTGGATTAATCTTTCCATCGTTTCACGTGAAACAGAAGGTGCTATATTTAAAAGAGTTTGATATTTTTGTTCTGTAGAAAGATTCATTAAGCTATCTTAGCCTTTTCACGTCGTTGACGTTGAATATAGGTAATAATAAGCGATAATGCTGCGGGTGTCATACCGTCAATTTTTTGTGCATCAGCAATTGAACGCGGTGAATTTTCCTGAAGTTTTATCTTGAGTTCGTTTGAAAGACCAGAAATTGACTGAATATCGAGAGAAGAAGGAATTTCTAAACGCTCATCTCGCTGAAGAGCCGCAATATCTTGTGCTTGTTTTTCTAAATAAACTGCATATTGTGCTTCAATTTCTAAAGCTTCAACAGTTTTAGAGTCAATAGATTTTAATTGTGGCCAAAAATATGAAAGACGCTCTAAACTCATATGAGGATAGGCAAGAAGATCATAAGCCGAACGCCGAATTCCATCACGATTTATTTGCAAACCATGAACAGATGCTTCATTAGGTGTTAGAAAAAGACTTTGGCACAGCAATCGTGCTTGATCAAGACGTTGTTGTTTTTTCTGATAACAATCCCAACGTTCTTTACTTACAATCCCCCATTGCTGTGCTAAAGGTGTTAAACGAATATCAGCATTATCAGAGCGCAAAGATAAACGAAACTCAGCACGCGATGTGAACATTCGGTAAGGTTCACAAACTCCGCGTGAAACTAAATCATCTATCATAACACCAATATAAGCTGTAGAACGACTTATAATAATTTCATTTAAACCACCTACTTTGTGTGCAGCATTTAATCCAGCTAAAACTCCCTGTGCTGCTGCTTCTTCATATCCTGTTGTACCATTAATTTGTCCCGCTAAAAAGAGACCTGATAAACAGCGTAATTCTAAATTTTTAGTCAACTGTTGTGGATTAACAAAATCATATTCAATAGCATAACCAAATTGTAAAATTTTCACATTTTCCAATCCTTCAATAGTTCTCAATAAAGAAATTTGTACATCTTCAGGAAGAGAAGTAGAAAGACCATTTGGATAAATAGTATCATCATTTAATCCTTCTGGTTCCAGAAAGATCTGATGCCCATCACGTTCACCAAATTTAACAATTTTATCTTCAATAGAAGGACAATAACGCGGACCTAATCCTTCAATATTTCCAGAATATAAAGCAGACTTATGAATATTTTCATGAATAACCTGATGTGTTTGTGTATTTGTGCGTGTTATTGCACATTCAATTTGTGGCTGTTGGATTTTTTCTGTCAAAAGAGAAAAGGGAACTGGATCTTCATCAGCTTGTTGTTTTGCAAGAGCTTCCCAACAAATTGTCTTTTTACTAAGGCGTGCAGGTGTTCCTGTTTTTAATCTGCCAAGTTTTATATCATAACTTTTCAAACGTTCTGCAAGTTTTATACTTGACTGATCTCCCATACGTCCAGCAGACCATGTTTTATCACCAATATGAATAAGACCATTTAAAAAAGTTCCCGTTGTTAAGACAACAGCACCAGAAAAAACTAACCCTTGATTTTTTAAAATAACACCTGAGACACTTTCGTCTTTAACAATCAAATCAACAACTTCATCTTCAATGAGAATAAGATTATCCTGTTCTTTCAAGAGTTTTTGAATTGCTTCTTTATAGAGTTGTCGATCAGCCTGTGTACGTGGTCCTCTTACGGCTGGTCCTTTTCGCCGATTAAGAAGCCGAAATTGAATTCCAGCAGCATCTGCAGCACGACCCATGAGACCATCCAAAGCATCTATTTCACGAACCAAATGTCCTTTTCCAAGCCCACCAATGGCAGGATTACACGACATTGTGCCCAATGCTGCTATTTTATGTGTTATAAGAGCTGTCCATGCCCCAGCACGTGCTGAAGCACAAGCCGCTTCACAGCCAGCATGACCACCTCCAACGACAATAACATCATATGAATGCATTTGAATTTATCCCATAGAGAATCTACTCTCAAGTTTCACGTGAAACAGAATATGTAAAATACATAATCTTTAAAATCTGTCTACGAAATAATCAATGTTTCACGTGAATCATTATTTACCAATACAAAATTCTGAAAAAATAATATCAAGTAAATCCTCAACATCTATATCTCCCGTAATTTTCCCAAGAAAATCACTGGCACGACGAAGATGTTCTGCACGTAAACTGAGATCAAGAGAAGTATAATTCACAGAATCTTCTATTTCTTTAACAGCCTCTTTTAAGAGCTGAAGTTGTCTTTTACGTGCCGGAACAAGATTTCCAATTTCAGTAGCACGACGTAAACAAAATGACTCAAGTTCCTTAATAAAATGACCAAAATTCAAACCTGTTGATGCAGAAAATTCTATAAAAAAATCAAGTTTATTTTCTTTACAAAGATCGAGTTTATTACCAACACACCATATTTCAGCTGAAGTTTCTGGTAATACAATTTCCTTTGGTTTTACCATATCATAAACTAAAATAACCAAATCAGCATCTCTAACATGTTGTTTTGCAACTTCTATTCCTAATCGTTCTATTTTATTTTCTGTTTCTCTAAAGCCAGCCGTATCTGTCAAAAAAATTGGTAAACCACCAAGAACAAGTCTCATTTCTAAAGCATCACGCGTTGTTCCTGCCTCATCTGTTACAATAGCAACAGTTTTTCCAGCTAGACGATTCATAATACTTGATTTTCCAGAATTTGGAGCACCTGCAATAACAATTTTTAATCCGTCACGTAAAATACTTGCACGTTCTCCTTCATCAATATGTTTTTGAAGAGAAATACAAAGATCTTTTACATCTTTCCAAATTTTATCAGATACTAAATTTGGGATATCAGCTTCATCAGCAAAATCAAGTTCCGCTTCAATAAAAGCACGTGCTTTCATAAGTTTACTGCGCCAATCACGATAAAGCGCTGTTAAATGTCCACTTGTCCCCATAAGTGCTAAACGCCGCTGACTTTCCGTTTCTGCTTCTATTAAATCAGCAAGGCCTTCAGCTTGAACAAGATCTAATTTTCCCTCCATAAAAGCACGGCGTGAAAACTCACCTGCCTCAGCCATACGACATCCAGTAAACGTAGACAATTCATCAAGAAAACGATTTACAACTGCTTTTCCTCCATGCAAATGAAATTCTGCACAATCTTCCCCTGTAAAACTATGGGGAGCCGGGAAAAAAACCGTTAAAGCAGAATCTAAAAAGCTACCATCGCGAGCTGTAAGATTTCCATAATGCATAAACCGCGCTTTGGGCAAACAACCACAAAGCGCCTTTACAACTTCCACAACATGAGGACCAGAAAGCCGAATGACAGCAACCCCTGAAGGCAACAACCCACTCGAAACGGCAAAGATTGTATCCACAGGATATATCCCAACAAAAAACGCAATGTTTCTATGTATTCATTGAATCAAAGAATTCACTATTATTTTTTGTTTGCTTTAATTTATCAATCAAAAATTCAATTGCATCTGTTACATTCATTGGAGCCAAAATACGACGAAGTACAAAAATTTTGTGTAAATCTTGCCGTGCTACTAAAAGCTCTTCCTTACGAGTTCCTGACTTCAAAATATCCATAGCAGGGAAAATACGTTTATCAGCAACTTTACGATCAAGAACAATTTCTGAATTTCCTGTTCCTTTAAATTCTTCGAAAATAACCTCATCCATACGACTACCGGTATCAATCAAAGCCGTTGCGATAATAGTTAAAGATCCACCTTCTTCAATATTACGTGCAGCACCAAAAAAACGTTTAGGACGCTGTAGAGCATTTGCATCCACACCACCAGTTAAAACCTTACCTGATGAAGGAACAACTGTATTATAGGCACGTCCTAAACGTGTAATAGAATCAAGAAGAATGACAACATCACGCCCATGTTCAACAAGACGTTTTGCTTTTTCAATAACCATTTCAGCTACTTGTACATGACGTATTGCTGGTTCATCAAAAGTAGAAGAAACAACTTCACCCTTTACAGAACGTTGCATATCGGTAACTTCTTCTGGCCGTTCATCAATTAAAAGAACGATCAAATAACATTCAGGATGATTAGTGGTAATAGAATGAGCAATATTTTGAAGTAAAACGGTTTTTCCCGTTCGAGGAGGAGCCACAATAAGCCCTCGTTGACCTTTTCCCAATGGAGATATCAAATCGATCACCCGCGATGACATATCCTTCTCTATAGGATCTTGTATTTCCATTTGAAAACGTTCATTTGAATAAAGGGGTGTAAGATTATCAAAATGAATTTTGTAACGAATTTTTTCAGGATCTTCAAAATTAATGGTGTTAATTTTAAGAAGAGCAAAATAACGTTCTCCTTCTTTCGGACTCCGTATAGGACCTTCAACAGTATCGCCTGTTTTTAAAGAAAAAGATTGAATTTGTGCAGGTGAAAGGTAAATATCATCAGGTCCTGGAAGATAATTAGCATCAGCAGATCGTAAAAATCCAAATCCATCTTGCAAAACTTCAACAACACCTTCACCAATAATCTCTACATCTTGTGAAGCAAGTTTTTTTAAAATAGCGAACATTAATTCTTGTTTGCGCATCAAAGAAGCATTTTCAACTTCTAATGTTTCAGCAAAAGAAACAAGTTCAACGGGATTTTTACTTTTAAGTTCTTGTAGTTTCATTTCTTGCATGAAATATGCTCTTTAAATAAATGGAAATTGCCCCTGATAATCTACGGAAAATTTAGAGAATAGAAGACTCTCATAAGAAAAAGAAATTCTACACCCAATTTAAAAAATCTGCAAGTATCATTCATAAATATTTTTACATAGAATAAAATAAATATATAACTTTTAAAATACATATATTATAAATATTTAGATTAATTTACATAAGATAAAATTATAAATTAAGATAATATAAACTTATTATAAATAGAATCTGACCAAATATGGATCTATCCTTTACTACTAATAAATCAATATTCAAAAATATTTTTAGTTTTCCAGATAATTTTATATTAAAAAATTTTTAAAAGAGAGGATTCTTCTTATTAAAACCTGTGTTTAGTGTGAATTAAAAATTATACTTCATTTATCCTAAATTTTATCCACAAATGAAAAATAAAAAAAGAAAAGTATAACATTATCTTAAATCCATTATCCCCGCACTTTTCTCATAAGTGAAGATCAATATCACAACTGTTCAATTTGTGCATAATAATGGAGAATTTTCCTTAAATTTTCTTTTTATAAAAAAAGTAGACTATATATGCACATTTGTTAACAAGGAGTTAAGATTTTTGTGACAAGAGATAAAAGATCCTTTCATTTGCACATGCTTTCTGATGCAACAGGAGAAACATTAATCTCTGTTGGGAGAGCTGTTGCATCACAATATACGATGAATCAAGTAACCGAACATATCTATCCAATGATTCGCACTGAGACACAACTGCAAAGAGCTGTTGATGAAATACAACAAGAACCTGGTATTGTCCTTTACACAATTATTGATAAAAAAATTAAACTTCTTCTTAAAAAGAGATGTGAAAAAATAAAAGTTCCTTGTATTGATATATTATGTCCTGTTTTGGAAGCTTTTCAATCCTATCTTGGAATACCAACCAATTTACGTGTCAGTGCACAACATGATCTCAATGCGGATTATTTTCGTCGTATTGAGGCGTTGGATTTTACAATAGAACATGATGATGGACAATCTTCCAATGATTTATCGAATGCAGATGTAATTCTTGTAGGAATCTCAAGAACATCTAAAACACCGACCAGTATCTATTTAGCGAATCGTGGAATTAAGACAGCAAATATACCTCTTATTCCAGGAATTGATTTACCAGAAGCACTTTTAGAAGCCAAAAAATCTTTAATCATAGGTTTGATTGCTTCAGCCGAAAGAATCTCACATATTCGTCAAAATCGCGATTTGGGAAATAATTTTGCTGTTGAGAGTTATACGAATCGTATCAATATTGCTGAAGAATTAACTTATGCAAAACGCATTTGTGAACGTTTTGGTTGGCCTATTATTGATGTGACAAGGCGTTCTATTGAAGAGACTGCTGCAGCTATATTTGAACTTTTGACGCGATTTCGTGAAGGAAAACTGAAAGAATTCCATGACAACAAATAGATTAATATTAGCATCTCTTAGTTCTTATCGTATACAATTGTTGAAAAAAGCGGGTTTAAGTTTTTTCACACAAGGAGCTTCTTTTGATGAAAGAGAAATAGAAAAAACAGTTAAAACAAAGACTCCTAAAGAACTCAGCTGTTTTCTTGCAAGTGCAAAGGCAAAAAATGTTTCTGATTGCTTCCCTGATAGCTTAGTTATTGGTTGTGATCAAGTACTTGATTTGAGAGGACAAGTTTTTCATAAAGTCACAAATAGTAAAGAAGCACATCAACGTTTACGTGATTTATCAGGAAAAACTCATTCACTTCATAGTGCAGTAGCTTTATTTCAAAATGGCAAAGAAGTTTGGGTAGAATCTTTTAGTGCGCATATGTCAGTACGCCCTCTTTCATCAGAGTTTATTGAACGCTATTTAGCGCGCGTAGGAACAGATGTTTTTAACAGTGTGGGAGTTTATCAAATTGAAGGAGAAGGAATTCATCTTTTTGATAAAATTGATGGAGATTTTTTTACCATTATTGGTTTACCTTTATTACCTTTACTTGTAAAATTACGTCATTTAGGGGTTATAGATGGTTAATTTAACAATAAAGCACGAAAAAACAAAACCTCCACGTGCTTTTGTTGTTGGTACTCCTATTCATCATTCAAAATCGCCAAAGATTCATAATTTTTGGCTTAAACAATATAATCTACAAGGCGAATATATCGCACAAGAAGTAAAATCTGAAGAATTTAGAGATTTTTTAAGATCTTTAAAGAGGAGGGGATTTTGTGGGGGTAATATCACGCTACCTTATAAACAGGAAGCTTTTCATTTGGCAAATTATAAAGATGATGTAGCAACAATGATTGGTGCAGTTAATACACTTTGGTATGAGGGGAACAAACTTTGTGCCACAAATAGTGATGCTTACGGGTTTAGCGCTAATCTTGATGATTTTGCTCCTGATTGGGTAGGAGAAACAGCAGTTGTTTTTGGTGCAGGTGGTGCTGCACGCGCTGTTCTCTATGCCTTAAAAAAACGTAGATTTGAGCGTATTTGTTTAGTTAATCGTACAAAGGGACGCGCAGAAGATTTGGCGCAGCATTTTGGAAAACCTATTGAAGTTTATGATTGGCAAAATACGCATGAAATATTTTATCAGGCTGATTTGATTGTCAACACGACTTCTTTAGGTATGAAAAATCCTTATGAGAAAAAAAGTGATTCTTTTTTTTGTGATTTTCTTAATACCAAGACAACAGCATTGGTGACAGATATTGTTTATACGCCATTGATAACACCTTTTCTACAACAAGCAAAAATGCATGGTTTAAGAACTGTTGATGGACTGGGTATGCTTTTACATCAAGCTGTTATCGGTTTTGAACGATGGTTTGGAATAAAACCACAAGTTACAAAGGCACTACGAACAGCAATTTTAGAGGATATGGGTGAAGAAAAGAGATGAAAATCATAGGCTTGACCGGATCAATTGCTATGGGAAAATCAACAGTCGCTGATTTTTTCAAACAAGTGGGTATCCCTGTTTTTAGTGCTGATGATTCAGTACATCAACTTTATAATGACAAACCAGCAGTATCGCTTATAGCGCGTGCATTTCCTAATGCTATTGAAGATGGTAAAATTAATCGCTTAAAGCTTTCTGAAATTTTGCTAAATGATCCTGAAAAATTACAAAAATTAGAAAAAATCATTCATCCTCTCGTACAAGAAAAAGAAAAAGAATTCATTGAGAAAGCACGCAGAGAGGGAAAAAAATTAGTTGTTCTTGAGATTCCACTTCTTTTTGAAACAAAGAGTGAAAAACGTTTAGACAGTGTTATCGTTGTCTCTGCTCCACGAACAATACAAAAAGACCGTGCAATGATTCGCCCAAATATGAATGAAGAAAAATTTGCTTTTATCAATACGAGGCAAATGTCTGATGAGGAAAAGCAAGAACGTGCTGATTTTATTATTGATACAGGAAAAGATTTAGAGAATACACGTGAACAAGTTTTTGGTGTGATAAAAAATTTATTAAAGAATTAGAGCCATGCGTGAAATTATTTTTGATACAGAAACAACAGGTTTAGATAAAGAAAAAGATCGCATAATCGAGATTGGTTGTGTGGAGATGGTTGATCGTTATCTTACAGGGCATCGATTCCATGTTTATTTGAATCCAGAAGGAATTATTATTCCTGATGAAGTTGTAGCAATTCACGGATTGACCAATGAACGCTTAAAGAATGAAAAAATATTTAGTGATATCGCTGATGAATTTTTAGAATTTATCAATGGTGCAACAATGATTGCCCATAATGCAAATTTTGATATTGGTTTTCTTAATGCAGAATTAGAACGAGCGAATAGACCACTTATTAGTGTTGATAATATTCTTGATACATTGGCTATAGCACGGCGTAAATTTCCCATGGGACCTAATTCACTTGATGTTTTATGCAAACGTTTTGGAATTGATAACAGTCATCGTGTTCTTCATGGTGCTTTACTTGATGCGGAGATTCTTGCTGATGTTTATATTGAACTCATTGGTGGCAAGCAGGGCGTACTAGGTTTTAATAGAAAGCAAGGAGATGATGAATATCCAAAAAATGATAAAGATGTTCTCTATGCGATTAAACCTCGTTCACAAGCCTTACCATCAAGATTAAGTGCACAGGAAAGAACTATGCATGCCGATTTTATCAGCAAAATGGGAGAAAAAGCTTTGTGGAATGATTTCAAGATTTCTGAATAACAACGTAATCTTTTTCTTAAAAAATCTGAAAAGAATAAGATCTCTGGAAAACACTGCTCCTAAAAAATACGGTCGTTGTGGGGAGGGGAACACCACAACGACCACGTCGTCACATCGTACCTCAGCTATCATAGGAGGAGCAAAATGAAAGCTATTATATCCTGTAACAGCAAAGAAAAGCTCTAGGTACCGAATATAAAGTGTAACGACTTCATGCTTTATGAAAACAAAAAATGGCTTTTTAGAGGCAATTCGATAAATTTTATCATAAAAGCAAAAAAAACATGTAAGAGAGAATTCTTTTTAGGTAGAAATGGAGAAATGAAATTGTCATGAAAGCAACAGATCATCTTTTTTTGGTTGATGGGTCCGGTTATATTTTTCGTGCTTACTATGCTTTACCGCCTTTAAAGCGCAAAAAGGATGGGCTTCCTGTAGGAGCTGTGGCTGGTTTTTGTAATATGCTGTGGAAATTGCTCTGTGATGCGCGCAATACAAACAAGAGCATTGTTCCAACACATTTTGCTGTTATTTTTGATTATTCATCCGATACATTTCGAAAAAAAATGTACCCACAATATAAGGCGAATCGGGAAATACCTCCTGAAGATCTTATTCCGCAATTCACATTAATACGCCAAGCAACAAAAGCTTTTAACTTGCCTTGTATCGAAAAGGAAGGGTTTGAAGCAGATGATTTAATTGCTACCTATGCAACATTGGCAACAAAGGTTGGAGCAAAAACAACCATTATCTCTTCTGATAAAGATCTTATGCAACTCGTAAATGCACATGTGTCCTTATATGATAGCATGAAAGACAAACATATTGGTATTTCCGAAGTTTTAGAAAAATGGGGTGTTCAGCCTGAGAAAATGGTTGATTTACAAGCTTTGATTGGAGATACAACAGATAATGTGCCGGGTATTCCAGGTATTGGTCCCAAAATTGCTGCCCAACTACTGGATCAATTCGGCTCTCTTGATTTTTTATTACAGCATGTTGCAGAAGTTAAGCAAATAAAACGGCGTGAAAATATTCAAGCTTATAGTGAACAAGTAAAAATTTCTCGTGAACTCGTACGCCTTAGAACAGATGTGCCTGTAGACAATGACTTAGGTAGTTTTATTTTGGAACCTCAAGATGGTCGGCGTTTAATCGCTTTTCTTAAAGCGATGGAATTTTCAACACTAACGCGTCGTGTGGCTGAGGCAACGATGTGTGATGCAGCAGTAATTGATGCACTTGATATAGATGTTGAATGGGAAAAGCCTGAATATAAGCGCGATTCTGATACCAAAAAGGTTGATAGTATGCGCCTATATAGTTTTTCTGAAAATTCTCCACAAAGTTTAGCAGAAAAACGCAAAGCTCAAGCACGAACACAAAAAATTACAAAAGATTCTTATATGACCATTTTTGATGAAGAAGTTTTAAAAGAGTGGTTATGGCAAGCAGAAAAGCAAGGTTTTTTTGCTTTTGATACTGAAACAACTTCACTTGATCCGCTACAAGCAAGGCTTATTGGTTTTTCATTGGCATTACAACCGGGAAAAGCAGCTTATGTGCCCCTTGAACATATTGAAGGGGAAGATGATCTTTTGGGGGGCGCACGTATTGTAAGGCAAATTGAAACCCAGAAAGCTTTAGCACTTTTAAAACCGATATTAGAAAATAAAGCAGTCTTAAAAATTGGACAAAATATAAAATATGATTGGTTAATTATGAAACAAGAGGGCATTGTGATACGCTCTTTTGATGACACCATGCTTTTGTCATATGCATTAGATGCTGGAGCTTTTACCCATAATATGGATGATTTGTCTAAGCGTTGGCTTGGACATAAACCAATAGCCTATAAAGATTTAATACATAACGGAAAAAAGATCACTTCTTTTGCAAGGGTGGATTTAAAACAGGCGACTCTTTATGCTGCTGAAGATGCTGATGTAACTCTTCGTTTGTGGCAAGTTTTAAAACCACAGCTGGTATCACAAGGGATGACGAAAATTTATGAACGTCTTGATAGACCACTCATAGAAGTTCTTGCAAGAATGGAAGAACGTGGGATTCTTATTGATAGGCAGATTTTATTACGTCTTTCAGGAGAATTAGCGCAAGCTTCCTTGATTCTAGAAGAAGAAATTTATCAGTTAGCTGATGAAAAATTTAATATTGCTTCACCAAAGCAATTAGGTGATATCCTTTTTGAAAAAATGGGATTACCTGGAGGTGCGAAAACCAAGGGTGGACAGTGGTCAACTTCTGCACAAACTTTAGAAGAATTGGCTGCTGAAGGCCATGTTTTGCCGCGTAAAATTATTGATTGGCGCCAGCTTGCCAAATTAAAATCTACCTATACAGATGCTTTACCTTCTTATATTTTGCCAAAAACAGGACGCGTTCATACAAATTACTCTT
This sequence comes from Bartonella acomydis, assembly GCF_039543025.1. Lineage (NCBI taxonomy): Bacteria > Pseudomonadati > Pseudomonadota > Alphaproteobacteria > Hyphomicrobiales > Bartonellaceae > Bartonella > Bartonella acomydis. Next base: position 226,095 of record NZ_BAABIY010000012.1, read on the forward strand.
TGGCAACAACATCAACAGGGCGCTTATCATCATCAGAACCAAACTTACAAAATATTCCAGTACGGACTGTTGAGGGGCGAAAAATTCGCACGGCTTTTATTGCTCCAAAAGGACATGTATTGCTTTCGGCTGATTATAGCCAGATTGAATTGCGCATTCTTGCACATATTGCCGATATCACAGCGTTAAAAGAAGCCTTTGCTAAGGGTCAGGATATTCATGCTATGACGGCATCACAAATGTTTGGGGTTGCGATAGAGGGAATGGATTCAGATATACGGCGGCGTGCAAAAGCGATTAATTTTGGTATTATTTATGGTATTTCAGCATTTGGATTAGCTAATCAATTGGGACTTTCACGGCAAGAAGCTGGGCGTTATATTCAACTCTATTTTGAAAGATTTCCAGGAATTAAAGACTATATGGAAACAACAAAAATCTTTGCGCGTCAAAATGGATATGTAGAGACAATTTTTGGACGTCGTATTCACTATCCGGATATAAAAGCAGCGAATCTACAAGTTCGTTCTTTTAATGAGCGTGCTGCTATTAATGCGCCGATTCAAGGATCTGCGGCAGATATTATCCGCCGTGCCATGATTCACATGGAAGATGCTTTGCAAAAAGAAAGACTGTCGGCAAAAATGTTGCTACAAGTACATGATGAATTGATTTTTGAGGTACCAGAAAATGAGAGTGAAAAAACCATGGCTGTTGTTAAAAAAGTTATGGAAAATGCTACAATGCCTGTTCTCTGTTTATCTGTACCTCTTGAAGTAAAAGTTATGGTTGCAAAAAATTGGGATGAAGCACATTAATCTTTCTCAATTATTTTGTTTTTAAGAATGGTCATTGCATTGGCAAGATCGAGATAGGCTTTAATAGGCAAATGATCGGAAGCAACGCGTGCAAGCGGTGATCGATGATTCTCAATATTTGTCACCAGCTGATGGGGAAAAGCAAAAATTCTATCAAGAGCGAGAAAAGGAAAGCGAGAAGGAAAGCTTGGTACAGTTTCAAGTGTGCAATCAAAATAGGAAGAAAAATGCTTTAAAGAAGAACCCTTTCCCATTCGCCATTCATTAAAATCACCAATAAGGAGTGTGGGCATAAGGGGACGTTTTTGCAGGAGTGCAAGAAGAGCTTTTGTTTGTTGATTGCGAGAAGAACGTAATAAACCAAAATGAGCAGCAATAATACGAATAAGGCCTACATCCATTTTCAACTCTACAATCACAGCACCACGTGGTTCAATACCAGGAAGAGTAATTTGCAAGATATCGCGCACATGACCTTTTCGCACAAAAAGAGCATTACCATGCCAGCCATGACCATCAGGTGACATAGTATTCAAGGGCACTCGGGTGAGGCCTGTTTTGCTTTTTAAAAGTTGAAGATCAATCAAACCAACGCGTTGTCCAAAACGTTTATCTGCTTCTTGAAGGGCGAGAATATCAACTTGTAGTTCAGTAATAACATGGACAATACGCGTAGGATTAAAAATTTTGTCAACACCTACGCATTTATGCACATTATAAGAGGCAACGGTAAGATCGTAATGACTATTTTGATTTGTTTTGTTTGATTGATGGCGATAATGGTTGTTGCTTGCTTTTGCGAGGGATCTATGAAGTTTTTGTTGGATAATTGCAGAGAAATGAGAAAATCTTTGCTTATAAGGCATCTTTGTCATTTTATTAAAGTGGGTACACCAACAGGAAAAGGGGACAAGCCTTGTGTTAAAAAAATCATAAAAAACAAAAGAACCTTGCTTCTTTTTAAGAAACAAGGCTCTTTACTTAAGTTATGGCTTTCCAAATCAGTCACGGTTTGAGCCAAGAAATTGCAATAAGAAAACAAACATATTGATAAAATCAAGATAGAGACTCAAAGCCCCCATAATAATCTTACGTCCTTTTGTGTCGCTTTGATCTCCTTCATAATACATCAACTTAATATTCTGTGTATCGTAAGCTGTTAAACCAGCAAAAATAAATATACCAATCACAGAAATAGCAAATTGCAAAGCAGTTGATCCAAGAAATATATTCACAATCATGGAAAGCATTAAGCCAACTAAACCTATAAAAAAGAATGAACCTATCGCTGTAAGATCACGCTTTGTTGTGTAACCATAAAGGGAAAGAGCGCCAAAAGATGCCGCGGTAATCACAAAGGTTTGCACAATACTTTCTGTCGTATAACGCAAAACAATCGAAGAGAGTGATAATCCAACAAGAGCAGCGTATCCAAAAAAGAGGCTGCGGGCTGCACTTGTACTCAATGTGCTTATTTTAAAACTGAGGAATAGTACCGCTATAAGTGGAGCAAACATAACAATATAGGAAAGTGGCGATGTATAGAATGTTACTCCAAATGAAGTTAAATAAACACTGCTATTGATTTGAGCGGCTGCCTGGCTCATATCTGTTGTCGTTGCTAATGATGCGATTGCATAAGCAGCTGCTGCTGTAATAAGCAAACCAATGGCCATTGTATTATAGACGCCCAGCATATAGCTACGCAATCCTAGATCAATTGATGCATTGGCATGAGAAACAGACGCCGAACGTAAATTTTTGAAATCAGCCATAATGTAAAGTCCTTTAGTATATGTTCCACCAGATTTTGGAGTTAAAAAGAATCTCTGTATATAACAGCAGTTTTGTATAAACCTTTACTTGGCGAATACCAACAACTCCAGGCGCCGCTGGCGGAATTCCAGCATACCTCCTTTTATTATGGGGATTTATTTTAAAATTACAAGAGACTTATATGGGTGAGAAACCTTACAAATTGGTAAGGAAAAAGCTTAAATGATAAAGTTGTTATTTCTCTATGAAGAACATAACGTAAAGTCCATAAATACGAATCATCTGAAAGGTTACACACCTCTTACACAGAACAGCATTGTGTTGGACATTTACGTGTTTGTTTTAAAAAGATTTCTCTTTATATTCTTCAATCCATATCATGCTGATGCTCATATAATATAAAGATACTGTATGAAATGTGATTATTTTTAGAGAATAGACAAAATTTTATTGTGACAATGGGTGATTGGAATGACGCTTTGCTTTTATCCAGATATGCAATTCATCGATGAGGATAGCAATGACACCAAGTGTAATAAAACTATCGGCAAGATTAAAAATAGCAAAATAAAAAATATCATCGATATGAAAGAGGATATAATCAGTCACATGGTGAAAACGAATACGGTCAATAAGATTACCGATTGCTCCACCGATGATGAGGGTGAGACCAAAACGCATTAAAGACCTATTCTGTGCAGCGCTTTTCCATAACCATAGAAGGAAAATAATAATAGCAAGTGTAATAACAATAAGTCCCCAATGAGAAAAGGAAGAAAAAAACGAAAACGCAATACCAGAATTACGTACATGGTAAAGGGAAAGAAAAGGAAGAAGCGGACTTGTTGTTCCAAGGGGCATATTGTGCATAACCCAGTATTTGACTGCTTGGTCAAGCCCTACTGTAATACCTAAGCCAAGCAGAAAAAAGAGTAGTGATTTATGTATCATATTTTAGTCTCTCATGGGTTTAGTGTTAAATAAGGACGACGAATTTCATAAAGCATGATAGCTGTTGCTATTGCTAGATTAAGTGAGTCTGCATGTCCGCTTTGTGGAATACGCGCAAGTTTATCACAATGATTTGCCAGAATATCAGGTAACCCTTGTTTTTCATTTCCCATGAGAAGTATAATGGGACCATTTTTGAAATCAATACTACGGTAATCGGTAGATCCTTTAAGATGTGTGCCAACGATCATGGCTTTAAATTGGTCTGACCAGTTTAAAAAAGCACTTTCATCACAACGATAAAGTGGTATAGAAAAAATTGATCCCATTGTTGCACGGACTGTTTCAGGGGAAAAAGGGTCTGTTGTCTCACCAATCAAAATAACGCCTTTAGCACCTACGGCATCTGCAGTACGAATAATGGTGCCAAGATTTCCGGGATCTCGTACCCGATCAAGTGCAAGATACACATCCTCGACCTGCTCTTTGATCATTTCAAGGAGGTGCCACTGTTGTTTGAAGATACCAATAACTGTTTGTGGATTATCGCGTCTGGTAAGTGATTCCATTACCTTTTGTGAGGCTTTAATAACAAAACCGCCATTAGCTAAGATACGTGCGGCGGTATTTTCGATAGTGGTATCACCAATTTTTCTTTTAGAAAAAATCAAAGTTTGTATTGTCCAACCGAGATTGAGAGCATCAATCACCAATTTTAGTCCTTCTGCCATGAAAAGACCTTCTCGATTGCGGTTTTTCTTCTGGCTGAGTGCACGAAGGTCTTTGATTATGGGATTGCTAAGGGAAGTAATTTCTTTGACCTTACCGATTTTTTGTATACACATATTCAAGCAGACCACCGACTAAAAAGAGAAGTAGAAAGGGCACGCCCAGAGGTTTCTTCACGCAGGATTAATTCTCCTGATTCGACAATACCACCAAGATTTACCAATTCATCACGCATGAGAGCGTGAAGCGCATAGAAAGAAACACGAATAGAATAAGCAGTAAGCACAATCGCAAGAGGTTTATCAGAAAGCAATTTACGGCAATTTGTAATCATGGTGGGTAAATGATCAAACAATTGCCAAATTTCTCCATGGGGTCCACGCCCATAGGCAGGAGGATCGAGAAGAATCATGTCATAGTTTTTTTTACGACGCAATTCACGTTCGACAAATTTTACAGCATCATCGCAAATCCAACGAATAGGATAATCTAATAATCCAGCTTTTTCTTGATTGGCTTTAGCCCAAGCGATGGCTTTTTTGGAAGCATCCACATGTGTAACATTTGCACCCGCGCGTGCACCAATAAGAGAAGCAATACCGGTGTAGCCAAAAAGATTAAGCATTTTGATAGGACGTGTAGCTTGAGCAATTTGTTCTTCCATAAAGCGCCAATGGGCATCTTGTTCAGGAAAAACTCCAACGTGACGAAAGGAGGTAAAACGGCCTAGAAAAGACAATCCATTCCAAGAAAGAAGCCAAGTTTCATCAAGCGGTTTTTTAGGAAAATGCCAACGGCCAACGCCTTCTTCATCTCTGTTTCCAGTGAAAATGGCATCAACATTTTTCCATTGCTTTTGTGATAAAGCTGGTTTCCATAAGGCTTGTCCTTCTGGGCGAATAATGCGGTAAGCCCCATAACGCTCTAATTTTTGTCCATTACCAGAATCAATGAGAGCATAATTTGCACTTGCTCCTGTTTCTAAAATAACAGGCAATTTTTCCTGCGGATATCTATTGTTGTGGTAAGACGGAAAACATTGTGCAGACATATAGAATATCACGATAGAGGTATTGTTATAAAGCTCTCAATTTTTTGTAAGAGCATAAAGCCCTAGAGTCAATTAAGTACGTATAGGAAAAAATAAAAAGAGCAGTTTTTTCTGTATTAGGTACACAAAGAAAAACTTTCACTCAAAATTTATACCATATCTGTGATTGATTTTTTTAATTTTTCAAACTCGGCTTTGCTTTTTTTGAGGGCTTTTTTGCATTTATGATATGCAAACCAATTGCTTAATCCTCCCAACAAAATGCCAATACCCCAAAAAATAAAGAGCCATATAAAAAGAGGAGCGTGATAAGTAAAATTTTCTGAGTTTGTCTGAAAAAGATCAAGCGTCAAAGTAACCGTTTGACGATTAGCTACGATAAAAGCAACCAAAATCGCCGTGGGAATCGCTAAAATAATTGCAAAAAAGATACGTTTAAATGTCATAAATTTACTCATTGATTAAGTCTATCACGTAAATCCTTACCAGTTTTAAAAAAAGGAATCCATTTTTCTTCGACAGCGACGGCATCACCTGTTCTTGGATTGCGACCATTGCGAGCTGAGCGGCTTTTAACGGAAAAAGCCCCAAATCCGCGAAGTTCCACACGATTACCATTTGCGAGTGCTGTTGAAATTTCTTCAAAAATAGCGTTCACAATATTTTCTACATCGCGTTGAAAAAGATGTGGATTTTGACGTGCAATAATCTGTATAAGCTCTGATTTAACCAAAATAGCCTCACTTTCACACCAAAAAGGTTTTCTACAATTGTGCATTTCATACATACACACTACAATATATAAATGAATGAAAATAAAACCAAGAAAAAACAAATTGCAAGAAACAAAATTTGAAAATACCTTTTATAGGGGTTATACAGATGAAAAGACACGGAACATTTAAGAGATTAGGAAAGTATGTCCGTACATAATCATTATAAAGCCTTTTCAATACAATCACCTTTGGCTGATGTTTTTAAAAAAGCATCGCGTCATTCGCGTTATATTGGCATATTAAAGTTTTTTTTACCTCTTGCTGCATTGGCTGTAGCACTCATTTTTTGTTGGTTTACATTTTTTTGGGTTCCCACTGCCTCTGAATCTATGACTTCGAATCATGAAGAGGAAGGAATAACCAAATTGACAATGCTCAATCCCAAATTAGAAGGTTACACACGCTCTCATGAACCTTATTGGCTTAAAGCAGAAAAGGCATTTCAAGATCGTACACATTCTGGAACAATTGGTCTTCAAAATATTACAGCTGAGGTATTCGTTGGCAAACACAAACGGGTTTTTCTTGATGCACGAGGGGGGATTTATGATAATACGGAAGGTTATTTACAGTTGGATAAGCCCTTCACTATTAGAACCAATGACGGAATGATCGCACAATTTATGACAGCAAATATTAATTTATCCGAGGGGCAATTAAATACAAATCAACCTGTCAATATTCAACGCACAGGCTTACATCTTGCGGCAAATGCTTTGCAAATTCGAGGAAAAGGACAAAATATATACTTTCATGGCGGTGTGCATTTGGTAATCGGTCAGCAATGAGATCTAAATGATAAATCTTAAATGATTCCTATAAGCAGTATAGGTATCTGTGAACAGAAGAACTGTGAGAAGTGATGAGATGAAGCCGAGGAGATCATACAAAAAATGGATGAGAATTTCTTTGGCTTTGAGCATGGGAATATTAGGGTTTGAAACAGTTTTTGGATATGCTGAAAGTGTCCATTTTGGTATGAGTTTATCAAATGACAAAGAACCTGTAGAACTTTATGCAGATTCTTTAGAAATACGTGATGAAGAGGGGATAGCGCTTTTTCGAGGTGATGTTTCTGTGGTTCAAGGTGAACGTCTTTTACGAGCAACAAAATTGATTATTTACTATGATAAGACGCATAAAGGAACAGATAAAGCTGAAACAGAGACAAAGGCGTTATCTCCTGCTTGGTTTGGTTCGACAGGTGTTCAGAAAATGGAAGCTTTAGGAAAAGTTTATATAAAAATTGCTACACAAATCGCTACGGGTGATAAAGGTGTCTTTGATGGTAAGTCAAAAATAATGCGCTTAACAGGGAAGAATGTTGTATTAACCGATGGTGATAATGTAGCAACAGGGTGCGCACTCACGGCAGATATGAAAAACGGCAAAGCTTTTTTAGAAGGTTGTGAGACGTCTGAGAAAAAGGGCCGTGTTTCCATCATTTTTAAACAAAGTCAAAAGAATGGCCATTAAGATTTCATGTTTGGAATCAAAAGAAAAAAACAGACGGATAGAGATGATTTAGCAAATGAAGCTTTAAGAAAACGCTTAAATGGGACTTTAATTGCCAGTCATTTGATGAAAATTTACCGTGGAAAACAAACGATTAAGGATGTTTCTTTTGGTATTCGTACTGGAGAAGCTGTTGGCATTTTAGGTCCCAATGGGGCGGGAAAAACGACTTGTTTTTATATGGTTACAGGCCTCATAAAATCTGATGGAGGATCCATTAAAATTGATGGATTTGATATCACATATCTTCCTATGTACAGACGTGCTCGTTTAGGTATTGGCTATCTTCCGCAAGAAGCTTCTATTTTTCGTGGTCTTTCAGTAGAAAATAATATTAAAGCTGTTTTGGAGGTTGTAGAGAAAGACCGTTTTAAACGACGCGAAGAGTTAGATGCTCTTTTATATGAATTTAAAATTGACCACTTACGAAAAATGCCTGCCCTTTCTTTGTCAGGAGGGGAGCGTCGGCGGCTTGAAATTGCACGTGCTTTAGCTTCTCGCCCCAACTTTATGTTGCTTGATGAACCATTTGCAGGAATTGATCCTATCGCTATTTTTGATATTCAGCAGCTTATTCGTCATTTAACGAGACGTGGGATTGGTGTTTTGATAACCGATCATAATGTGCGCGAGACATTAGGACTTGTCGATCGTGCTTATATCATTCATGCAGGTCAAGTATTAGTTCATGGCTCTCCTGATGATATTATAAACAATGTTGATGTGCGCAGAATTTATTTAGGAAATCAATTTTCTCTCTGATGATACTTTCATTTACACTTAAAGAGATCAACATAATGAGCACAAATAGCCATATCTTTAAATTGATGCAGTCAAACATATTTCATGGAAAAGATATGAAATTTAGTTTGATTTTTCATAAGCTATTATTGAGATGCATTTTACTATATTAGCGAAAACAAGAGCCGTTCTTTGGCAAGAACTGTGACGATTTTGTTAAAAAAACTTCAATGGATTAAGAAGATACTATTGAGGGGAAGAAAAGGGAATTGAGTTGGAATAGGCAATAAGATTTTTTCAAAAGATTGTGTTTATAATATTATTGCTAAGAAGCATCTTATTTTATGCTAAAATTTTTTTATAATAAATAGTGGAAAGAGAGTTTCATCAAGATGAATGTTTCATTGCTTTATGTGTTTAGTTTGTTTTTTAGGGTGCTATAGAAAAGATATCACTAGATTAACCTGACAATGAATGGTAAACGAGATTATAAATAAATGCGCGTGTTGTTGGAAGGTATATGGTATTCATAATATTTTTTTGTTGAACAAACATATCGATGATGCTGTTTCGGATATTTTTTGCGGTAGTACCCATGGATTATATTACAGTTATTAAATAGAGTTTGTGATATTTTGTTGCTTTGCATTGCCACTTAAAAATAGGTGCATAGCTATGAATATTAAGCCCAATGCGTAATCCCTTTAAAGTAACCATTGAATGATTTAATGCTTTTGGATCTTATCAGGTAGCACTCATGCTACGCAGGAATTGTCAAAGTAAAGTACCATTTTGTTTAAATGTCTTTCTCATTTTATGGAAGCCGATTTTTAAAAGTTAAAGAGGAAAATCTGATGAAGAAGTTGCACACCAACTTTTATACTGGAAAGCTTCAGAAATTTATAAATGATAGGTTTTGTCACGTATCATAGGAAAATTAAATTTATGGACAATGTCATTTCCATGTTTTTTCATGCTGTTAATTAAGCGTTAAATGACTATTTATTATTGCACTGAGAGCGATATGAGATGAATTGGGCCATTACCCGTTATAAATTGGAAATTAAAATCACATGTGATGATGCGAGAAAGTGAAAGAGCTTTAGAAAACATTCTTTACACATTTGTAGATGAGCATTTTAGCATGTAAAAGGAAAATTAAAGTAATGAATTTGAGTGAGTTAATTGCACCGGAAGCAATTATTCCGGCGCTTAAGGCGAATTCGAAGAAACAAGTTCTGCAGGTTTTAGCCAGAAAAGCTGCTGAGCTGACAAATCTTAGTGAACATGTGATTTTTGATATTGTTTTACAACGTGAAAAGCTAGGTTCAACTGGGCTTTGCGGTGGTATTGCAATTCCTCATGGAAAACTTCCAGAGATTAATCGAATCATTGGTTTATTTGCGCATCTTGAAAATCCAGTTGATTTTGAAGCTCTAGATGATGAGCCAATAGATCTTGTTTTTCTTTTATTAGCGCCTGAGAATGCTGGTGCAGATCACTTGAAAGCTTTATCACAAATTGCACGTGTTTTACGTCATAGCGATGTTGTTCAAAAATTGCGCAACACCTATGATGCCGATGAACTTTATGCTTTATTGATTCAAAATTCAAAATCAAATGCAGCTTAAAGGATGATATGGTGTACGATTGTGGATCATGCACTACAGATATGACGTAAAATAATATAGCGTGTATAAAAATGCGGTTTTTATGTGATTTAAGACACATTCGCAAAAGAATCGTTTTTTGTAAGAACGTGAAATAAAAGAGTTTCTAAGTTTTGCTATTTCTTTTTACAAAGCATTTATTATGCGAAGGGATATTCTATAGCTTGGGGATAGGTGCTTTGAAAAAAGGCAAAATAAAGATATCATCCATGCAATATTGGGTACGTATAAATGTGTTGTCATTTGCAGAAAATAAGAGAAATTTATAGAGTGTTTTTTATGGTATACATTTCAAAAATTTTACAGCGAATTTCTTGCAGTAAAAGAGCATAGTTTATTTCTTAATAGGGAGATGGTATATTCGCACTTTATTTTAAGTTCCAATTGCTTAAAGAGATGTTTTTTATACAAGAAACAAATTTAGTCACATTAAATCAAAATATTGTTTTTTAAATCTGGTTATTGAATAAAAAATTCATATTTGTAACAAAAAGATCAAAATTAAAGGTGAAGAGCAGTTCAGGTTAATATGAAAATATTTCGCTTGTTGAAAGGATGGGGACAACGACACTAAAGCATCAACGAGTTTTTGTTGAGCTTTCCAATAAAGAGAATCTTATTAGAGACTAAAGAAGTGAGCTAAATGAAAATGTTTGAAAAGATTGTCATTGCTGTATCTGTAATGGTTTTGGTTACTACCGGGGCAGTATGTGCACAAACACCAAACCGTTTAAATCAATTTGAGGCTTGGGGGACCTATTCTTATAAATCGTCCAAAGATGCAGTTTGCTATGTGTTGTCGGTACCTTTACAGTCTCTTCCCACAACGGTTAATCATGGTGATAATTTCTTTTTGGTTACAAAGCGCTCTCAGTCTCCTATTTCTTTTGAACCACAATTCATGGCGGGTTATACACTTAAAGAAGGATCAAAAGTTACTGTGACTATTGGAGATAAGGATTTTGATTTTTTCACAAAAGATTCATCGGCTTGGTTATCTTCACCAGAGTTAGAAAAGCAGCTTGTTTCTGCTATGCGTGCTGGAATGAATATGACAGTGAAAGCACTCTCAAAACGGGGAACTTCTACGACCTATACTTATTCCTTAAAAGGGGTTACTGCTGCATTGAATGCGGCAGAGAAATGCCGTTAAGGTTTTTGTAACTTTGAATTATGATATAAATTGGAAAACAATGGCCATTTCCTATGACCTTAAACGAGTTGGACTATATCCATCACGGGAAGCAAATGATGTTGTCGTAAGAGAGAATATTAAGCTCTCTTTAATTGGTTTATCGCAAGATGAAATGGCGCAAGCTTTAAAGACAATTGGTATACCAGAACGTCAAACGCGTATGCGTGTTCGTCAGCTTTGGCATTGGCTTTATGTGCGTGGTGTTTCAAATTTTGATGAAATGCGAAATATTTCTAAACCCATGCAAGAAATGCTTAAGAGCCATTTTTCCATTGCGCGCCCAGAAATTGTTGGTGAACAATTATCAAAAGATGGCACACGTAAATGGCTTTTGCGCTTTCCAGCACGTGGGGCGGGAAGAGCTGTGGAAATTGAAACGGTTTATATCCCTGAAGAAGGGCGTGGGACTTTGTGTCTTTCATCACAGGTAGGGTGTACGTTAACCTGTTCTTTTTGTCATACGGGAACGCAAGTACTTGTTCGCAATCTAACAGCGGAAGAAATTTTAGCGCAATTATTGGTTGCACGTGATTGTTTGGGTGATTTTCCTGATAAGGATACGCCAGATGGGGCAATTTTTCCTATTGAAGGGCGTAAAATCACTAATATTGTTATGATGGGGATGGGGGAACCCCTGTATAATTTTGAAGCAGTCAAAAAAGCTTTATTAATTGCTTCTGATGGAGAAGGGCTTTCTTTATCAAAACGCCGGATTACACTTTCAACCAGTGGGGTAGTTCCTGGAATTATCAGAACAGGAGAGGAAATTGGTGTTATGTTAGCGATTTCACTCCATGCGGTGCATGATACACTTCGGGATATACTTGTTCCTATCAATAAAAAATATCCGCTTGCTCGACTCATGGATGCTTGCCGTCAATATCCTGGTCTCTCCAATGCCAAACGCATTACATTTGAATATGTTATGCTAAAAGATATCAATGATAGTTTGGTTGACGCTAAACGATTGATACAATTGTTAAAAGGTATTCCAGCGAAGATAAATTTAATTCCTTTTAATCCATGGCCGGGGAGTAATTATCAATGTTCTGATTGGGAACAAATTGAGCGTTTTGCTGATGTAATCAACCAAGCAGGCTATGCTTCGCCTATTCGGGTACCGCGTGGGCGTGATATTTTAGCAGCATGTGGTCAACTTAAATCGGCTTCAGAACGTTTACGTAGATCGGAACGTTTTCAGTTGGAAAATGCCATGGATAGCTTATGAACTTAATTTTCAGTTATGAGAAGATGGAAGGCAAAGCTGGTAAAGATACCAGCGATAAGCCAGTTAAAAAAGCGCATATAAAGGGGGTTTTGCTTGAGACTTTTGAAAAGTTTATGCGCCATAAAGACCGTTGAAATTGTAATGGGGAGAGAAATAGGAATATAAGAAAGCCCTAGGATGAGGAGCTTTTGTGTTGCCATAGGGTCATTCGCTTTAATAAATTGCGGCAAAAAAGTTACATTAAAGAGAATAACTTTGGGATTTAAAAGATTAATTCCAATACCAGCAAGATAGTTACGTTTAGAGCTCTTATATTGAGATGGTGCTTGTTCAATAGAAAATGTTGCCTGTTTACGTAATGCTTGAATGGCAAACCATAAAAGGTAAAAAGCACCAGCGGCTTTCAGAAGAACAAAAGCGCGCGGTGAAGCGAAAATAAGAGCAGATAAGCCAAGCGCTACACCTGTCACTTGAATGGCAAATCCTGTTGCACTCCCAAGAGCACACATAATACCAGCTTTTTTGCTTTGTGTAATGGTTCGTCCTATAGAAAGCATCATATCAGGCCCTGGAATAAGTGCTAAAATCAACGATGCCACAGAAAATTGTATCAAAATAGGCCATTCAGGAAAAAATGACATATAAACCTCTTTAATTATTGTGTAAAAATATTCAAATAATTCACACTTCTTACAAAAAATGCTTCTTTACACTTTCTTGTATTCTTTTGCATCTTTTAAATATTGTTCAAAGGGAATTTATTTTCATTGTTTGCACAGTTTTAAATCTTTAAATTCAAGAAAAACAAACACAGTGGAATACTAAAATGAAAAAGTGGCAAAATATAAGAAAAGTTGTTTTAGCTTATTCTGGGGGCTTGGATACGTCTATTATTCTTAAATGGTTACAAAGTGAATGGGGTGTTGAAGTTGTAACTTTTACAGCTGATTTAGGGCAGGGGGAAGAATTAGCCCTTGCACGTCATAAAGCAGAAATGCTGGGTGTGAAAGAAATCTATGTTGAAGATTTGCGTGAAGAATTTGTACGTGATTTTGTCTTTCCAATGTTTCGAGCCAATACTGTTTATGAAGGGACCTATCTTTTAGGAACGTCAATAGCGCGTCCACTCATTTCAAAACGTTTGATTGAAATTGCTAAGGAAACGGGTGCAGATGCAATTGCCCATGGGGCGACAGGAAAAGGCAATGACCAAGTACGCTTTGAACTTTCTGCCTATGCTCTTAATCCTGATATTAAAATCATTGCTCCATGGCGTGATTGGGATTTTAAGAGTCGAACAGATTTGATTAACTTTGCACATGCTCATCAAATTCCTGTAGAGAAGGACAAACAAGGAGAAGCACCTTTTTCGGTTGATGCAAATTTATTGCATTCGTCATCAGAAGGAAAAATTTTGGAAGATCCAGCCACTCCTGCTCCTGAATATGTGCATATGCGAACTCTTTCACCGGAAGCTGCTCCAGATAAAGCAACGATAATCACTCTTGGCTTTAAAAAAGGCGATGCTGTTTTGATTAATGGGAAAAATTTATCTCCTGCAAATTTACTTGCTGAATTAAATAATTATGGACGCGATAACGGTATTGGTCGGTTAGATTTAGTGGAAAATCGTTTCGTTGGTATGAAATCACGGGGCATTTATGAAACACCGGGAGGAACCATTCTTTTGATAGCGCATAGGGCAATAGAATCTTTGACATTGGATCGGGGGGCTGCGCATTTGAAGGATGAATTAATGCCGCGTTATGCAGAACTCATTTATTATGGTTTTTGGTTTTCACCTGAACGCAAAATGTTGCAGGCAGCCATTGATTTATCTCAAGAAAATGTTGAAGGTGAAGTGACATTAAAGCTTTATAAGGGTAATGTGATTGTTGAAGGGCGTCAAAGCAAAAAGTCACTGTATTCCAGTAAATTGGTAACTTTTGAGAATGATGAAGGTGCCTATGATCAAAAAGATGCGGCAGGTTTTATTAAATTAAACGCTTTGCGTTTGCGCACATTGGCAGTACGTTCATCAGAATGCAAATAAATGAATCGCGTATTCCATTTACATTACAGAAGATAATCTTTTTTATAAAGTGTTTCATTTTATCGTTTTTCTAACTTATTGATGTTGGCAAAGTGGTTATTTGCTCGTTTTTTAGTTCAATGCTAGAAAACTTTTTTCTTGCTGATAAGCGTAATAAGCAAAGACTAGAATAACAGCAATTAAAACACAAATAATCAAAATGAGCAGATTACATATTCATAATATTTATAGTTCATTGATATAAAAATAAAAGAAAACAGAAGGACAAGAGTAGGGTAGAACCTAGTTATAACAAGAGCATAATAAAAAGATTTTTGGCAGCTTTTCGCTTACTATTATTGACGAATGAATCCAAGAATCATACACCTTACCGTTAAAGAGTTTAATTTTTTAGGATAAAGATAATGATGCGTGATCAATGTGATGCCCTTAGCCTTACGCTTGAATTGAGAGATGCAGCAGTTCAATCGAAAACTTGGCCCTTTGAAGAAGCACGTAAAATTATCAAACGGTATGAGAAAACAGGTTATCCAGAGAGTGTTTTATTTGAAACAGGCTATGGGCCTTCTGGTTTGCCCCATATTGGCACTTTTGGGGAAGTAGCACGTACAACTATGGTACGTCATGCTTTCCATATTCTCACGGAGAATAAAGTAAAAACAAAATTGCTTTGTTTTTCTGATGATATGGATGGTTTGCGTAAAGTTCCTGATAATGTGCCTGATCGCGAAAAGATGGAAAGCTATCTTGGTCAACCTCTTAGCTGCGTACCTGATCCTTTTGGAGATATTTATCCCTCTTTTGGAGCAGCGAATAATGCACGTTTGCGCGCTTTTCTTGACCGTTTTGGTTTTGATTATGAATTTGCCAGTGCCACTGATTATTATAGCTCTGGTCGTTTTGATGAAACACTTTTAAAAATTCTTGCTTGTTATGACAAGGTAATGGCAATTGTTTTACCAACATTGGGTGAAGAAAGGCGGGCGACTTATTCGCTCTTTTTACCTATTTCTCCCTTTTCTGGTAAGGTTTTACAAGTGCCGATGGTTGCTCGAAATGTTGAAAAAGGCACTGTCACCTATATTGAACCTGAAACAGGAGAAACCATTGAAACAGAGGTAACGGGTGGCAAAGTAAAATGTCAGTGGAAAGTGGACTGGGCTATGCGCTGGACAGCACTTGATGTTGATTATGAAATGGCGGGCAAAGATCTTATCGATTCCACAAATCTTTCTTCTAAAATTTGTAAAACACTTGGTGGAAAACCACCAGAAGGATTTAATTATGAGCTTTTTTTGGATGAGAAGGGTCAGAAAATTTCTAAGTCCAAAGGAAATGGCTTAACCATTGATGAGTGGTTAACATATGCTCCAACGGAGAGTCTAGGGCTTTATATGTTTTCAAAGCCCAAAACAGCCAAACGGCTTTATTTTGATGTTATTCCAAAAGCCGTTGATGAATATTATGCGCATCTTGCAGCTTATGGTCGTCAAAGTTGGCAAGAACGATTTAATAATCCGGTATGGCATATCCATAATGGTTGCCCTCCACAAGTTGATTTGCCTGTACCTTTTGCTCTTCTCTTGAATTTGGTAAGTGCTTCAAATGCAGAAAATAAAGAGGTCCTTTGGGGTTTTATTTCTCGCTACGCTAAAGGAGCAAATGCACAAACTTATCCGGAACTTGATCAATTGGTTCAATTTGCCCTTAAATATTTTGATGTTTTTGTTAAACCTAACAAAAAGTTTCGAGCAGCAGATGACGATGAACGGACAACATTAAGGCAAATTGATGCAAAATTAGCCAGTTTGCCTGAAACTGCTGATAGCAATATGATTCAAAATGCACTTCTTGATGTTGGTCGTTTAATAGAACGCTATCAAGATCATAGCAAAAAAAGCCCTGAAGGGGGTCCAGGAGTTTCAAATGCCTTTTTTCATATGATTTATGAAGTCCTTTTAGGGCAAGAACGAGGACCGCGATTGGGGTCATTTATTGCCTTGTATGGGATTAATGAAATGCGCGCACTGATTGCTGAAGCGCTCATGCGACCTGTGGGGATATAATGGAAAAGCGTGTGCAAGAAGTAAAACGGCGTCGCACCTTTGCAATTATCGCCCATCCAGATGCGGGGAAAACAACGCTAACAGAAAAGCTGTTATTATTTGGTGGAGCGATTCAGCTTGCCGGAGAGGTAAAAGCGAAAAAAGATCGTATTCAAACGCGTTCTGATTGGATGCATATTGAAAGAGACCGCGGTATTTCGGTTGTGACATCGGTGATGACGTTTGAATATGAAGATCACATTTTTAATTTATTAGACACTCCAGGTCATGAGGATTTTGCCGACGATACATATCGCACTCTTACCGCTGTTGATAGTGCTATTATGGTGCTAGATGGTGCACGCGGAATTGAACCGAGAACTCTAAAATTATTTGAAGTGTGTCGAATGCGGGATATTCCCATTGTTACTTTTATTAACAAAATGGATCGTGAGGCACGTGATCCTATAGAACTTTTAGATGAAATTGAAGAAAAACTTGCCCTTGATACTGCACCAATAACTTGGCCCATTGGTACGGGGAAGGATTTTGTGGGAACATTTGATCTTCATCATAATCGGTTTCGTCAAAAAGATAATGAGGTAACACAACAGATAGTTTCTGGACCTCATGAAGTTGGAAATCTACTTCCTGAGTATCAACGTTCAACTTTTATTGAAAGTGTAGAACTTGCACGAAATGCTTGCAAAAACTTTGATCTTCAAGCTTTTCGTGAAGGACATATGACACCGGTTTATTTTGGTTCGGCTTTACGCAATTTTGGTGTTCGTGATTTGATCAATGCGCTTATTGATTTTGGTCAAAGTCCACGTGATCAGGATGCAGATCAACGCAGTATTGTTGCAACGGAATCTAAAATGACAGGGTTTGTTTTTAAAATTCAAGCGAATATGGATCCTAATCACCGTGATCGTATTGCATTTTTTCGGGTTTGTTCTGGAACACTTGAACGTGGCATGAAGACAAAGTTGGTACGAACAGGAAAACCAATGACGCTTTCGGCACCACAATTTTTCTTTGCGCGTTCACGTCAAATTGCTGATCAAGCCTATGCCGGTGATATTGTAGGGATTCCTAATCATGGCACATTGCGTATAGGTGATACCTTAACGGAAGGAGAAGATATTCTCTTTAAGGGAGTCCCCAATTTTGCACCAGAAATTTTGCGTCGTGTGTGTTTAGGCGATCCGATGAAAGCAAAAAAACTCAAAGAAGCTTTGCAACAAATGGCGGAAGAAGGGGTTGTGCAATTATTTATTCCCGATGATGGTTCATCCTCGCTCATTGGTGTCATTGGTGCTTTGCAGATTGATGTTTTAAAGGAAAGACTGAAGATAGAATATGGCTTACCGGTGAGTTTTGAGCCAGCCCGCTTTAATATATGTCGTTGGATTTCAGCGCAAAGCAAAGATGAGTTACAAAAATTTCTCAATAATCACCGTTCTGCCATTGCCCATGATCTAGAAGGAGCTCCCGTTTTTTTAGCAGAAAATCATTTTTCATTGAATTATGAAGCAGAACGAGCACCAAAAATAAAATTTGCAACTTTTAAAGATTATCAAACACGCTCTGAATAAACAGGCATTTTTAAAAAGAGAATTATTTTTATGACATCAAATAAGGAGGAGAGGTAAGATTCCTCTCCTTTTTAGAGAAATTCATGAGTAGATTTAACGAAGTGCCTCTTTAATCCATTCAGAAATACGTGCTTTAGGGGAAGCACCAACTATATTCGATGAAACATTTCCACCTTTAAACATTAACAAGGTAGGAATCGAGCGCACGCCATATTGGGTAGCCAGTTCAGGATTTTCATCGATATTCACTTTGGCAATTTTAACTTGATTTTGCATTTCTGCTGAAATTTCGTCCAAAATCGGAGCAATCATTTTGCAAGGACCACACCAGTGTGCCCAAAAATCAACCACAACAGGGGTGGAAGAATTCAGAACTTCATTTTCGAAATTGCTATTATCAACTGTTATACATGTCATTGATTTATCCTTTATATTCATCTCTTTAGATTGGTACGATAACGATTCATATCAAGTTGTTGCCAAGATAAATTATAAAAAGCTGTAAGGGAAAAAGTTTTTCACAATTTGTCAGGCGATTTCATCAAGCAGCGTATTAAGTTTTTCCGGAGGAAGTTTAAACACTTTTACTTCTTTGCTGTAGACAAGAAGTGCTTGGATATCTTTATCGGGATGAATAGTTTGCAGCAATTTTCGATAAAGAGCCATTTGCAACAAATGGTGTGGAGGGATAGAATCTTCATTTTCAGGTGGGAATCCCGTTTTAAAATCAGCAAAAATTATGCTCTCTTCTGTTATGTATAGACGATCAATTTGACCGGAAACAGCTTGTTCTTTTCCACGAATTTTTACCATACCCATTAAGGGGACCTCAGCACGAGAATGATCAGAAAAGAGTGGAGTGAGGTAAGAATGATCTAAGATCTGCCAAATATGACAAAGTGCTTTTTCTTTTTGATTCTCAAACCAATGAGAAGCTTTGGTATTAAGATAGTGTTGGGCGTAATCTCGACGTTTTTTAGGAGGGCAATTAGGCAAATATTGTAGCAATCGGTGAACAATATTACCATATTCAATGAAGAAAGTTTTGTTGCTGTTTGTTTCTCCTAAGACAGGGGAGATACCCAGATATTTTGGATTTGAGGAAATTTCAGGATCAGCTTCAATAGAAAGGCTAGCAACAGAAGGTCTCAGTGGCTTAGGTAGAGCGGGCTCTGCCGAAATTTTATGAGAAAAAAAGGCAGGCAGAGATGGTGGTGTTTGGCATTTAGCACAAGGGGGCTCTTTGTTAATAGGGGCTGGTGAAGAAGGTGTAATACAATAGCGCCAAGCCGCAATATCTTCTGCTGGAGATTCTATAGCAACGGCATGTGGTTTGAGAGCATCCTTTACCAATTGTAGCCATGTATGAGGGAAAGTTTTTTCACCACTATATCCGCACACAAATAGACGATCTTCAGCACGTGTCATTCCTACATAAAGAAGGCGCCTATATTCTTCTTCTGCGCGTTCTTTTAAGACTGACAATGCTTGTTGAGAGGGAGGTATTCCGAATTTTGCATGAGGGCACCAAATAAAAGCATGTTGATTGCTCCATTGAGCATGACTTGAAGAGATTTTAAGCAAGTGTGGAGCATGTTGAGGGTGCCAAATAGCACTTCCTGGGTCAACCAGAAACACAACAGCAGCTTCTAATCCTTTTGCGGCATGAACTGTCATAATACGGATTTCTTCATGATTTTGATCAAACTCACGTTTAATTTCTGGATCGTTTGCACTTAATGTTTCCAAAAAAGCTTGTAACCCTGGTAAACCGGTTTTTTGAATAGTGAGTGTATAATCCATAAAAGCATCAAGTACGTCATTTGCTTCCACTCCTAAGCGAGCCAAAATCTTTTGGCGTCCCTTATCATTGTTTAGAATATGGCTATAGAATTCAAAAACCGGTATTTTATCTACG
Organism: Bartonella acomydis; assembly: GCF_039543025.1. Classification (NCBI taxonomy): domain Bacteria; kingdom Pseudomonadati; phylum Pseudomonadota; class Alphaproteobacteria; order Hyphomicrobiales; family Bartonellaceae; genus Bartonella; species Bartonella acomydis. Next base: position 246,159 of record NZ_BAABIY010000012.1, read on the forward strand.
AGAGAGCGATAATGATTCAAACTTTCAAAAGCATTTTTAAAAGATGCATGGGATGAGGTATGCATAGAAAGACTTTGCCATAGAGAGCCTGTACGATGTGCGGCAAGCTGATAAAGTTCTTCTTCACTAAGGGCAAAAAGAGGACTTTTTAAAACACAAGCAAGAGAAAGATCATCTTGTGGTTGCAAGACAAAACGTGCCAGCGCCATTAAATCACGCACACTAATGTGCTTGATGAGCTGTAAACGATCAGCTCCAGCGATAGGAATGTTGCGGTATTTAAGGGCACGAGAAAGGGCAGAAACAAAGTGATCACGTTTACGAACCAAGATCATAATGTCACTGGCGCGCATGAGACGCCCTTTTGCTGGAAGCATTTCTCCTTTATGTAACCAGCCAGCAATAGTTTCAGCAATTTTTTCTGCCAAACGTGTTTCAGGTGTGTCTAAACGATCAATGCTTAAATGCCAATCAACAGGAAGCTCGCTTGTTTCTTTAGAAATAGCATCCCATACAATAACCTCCCCTGGGCTATGAACACGAATAGCTTCATGGACTGTTTTGGTATTTTCTGCTGAAAGTCCTTTATAATTTTGGGGTGTTTCAAAAACAAGATCAACACTTTTAAGAATATCTGCTGTAGAGCGAAAAGAATAATTCAGTTGTATTTTTTCAAATTTTTGTTTTGCTTGCTGCGCTTTTTTTTGAATGATGCGTCCATTTTCAGCAAAATTTTCTGGTACAGCGCCTTGAAAAGAATAGATGGATTGTTTTTCATCTCCAACAGCAAAAAGAGTACGTATATTTGAACGTTGACTATATCCTGTAAAAAATTCTTGTGCCAGCAGTTGAATAATTTGCCATTGCTCAGGATTGGTATCTTGTGCTTCATCAAGCAAAATATGATCAAGACCACGATCCAGTTTATAGTGCACCCATTGGCTTGCTCCTTGACGTTGTAACAAAGAAAGTGTGCGCTCAATGAGGTCATCAAAATCTAATAGGCCATTGGCTTTTTTAAGATTCGCGGTGATTTTAAGATAGAGGGCACAAAGCTGAAAGGCAGCCCTATTGAGTTTGACGATTGTTGCGCATTGATATTTTTCTAAAAGAACAGAAAGCTTGTTTTGTTTATCTTCAAGCATTTGTTGAATAAAGGGCCAAATTTTATCTAATTTTTTACAAGATAAACACGAAAAATTGCGTGGTTCACCTTTCGTTGTAAAATAAATATTGGAAACAATATCGATAATGTTTGTTTCATCATGAGCCTTTTCTAATTGAGAAAATTTCGCGATCATTTCCTTAAGACTCTTATTGCCGTTGGTTTTGCAATGTGTAAGGGCATAAAGAGGCAAGCGAGCAGTTTGTTGAATTTTTTCTAGCAATTTTTCATTTGTTTCATCAGCTTCTAAATGAAAGAGCGCACGCAATTTTTCTTCTTCGTTTTCAGAGAGAATAGCGGACAAAAAACCAGCCAATTTATGTCGCTTTTCAATTGCCTCATACAGCAATTGGTTAAGTGTGTGTTCACTGATAACTTTAAGCAGCTGTTTCAAAGCGGATTGTGCATCTTTATGTTCCAAAAGTTGGCGACGGGCTTTTTGGAGGAGTTTTTTTCGACTTATGTCATCAAGTAGTTCGAAATGCCCAGCAATATTGGCTTCTAACATAAATTGATGCAGGAGAGATTCGCAAAATGCATGGATAGTTTGAATTTTTAGACCACCCGGTGTCTCTAAAGCACGCGCGAAAAGTTGACGTGCATAGGTTAATTTTTGCGCATTAATGGGTTTCTTTTCAAGCTGCGAGAGGGTTTGTTGCAGCTGTGCATCATCAAGCTCATTCCAGCTAGAAAGTGTGCGAAAAATCCGTGATTGCATAACAGCAGCAGCAGCTCTTGTATAAGTAAGGCATAAAATACGTGCAGGAGGGGTACCGTTTAAAAGCAAACGAATAACGCGTTCACTTAAAACATGGGTTTTTCCAGATCCCGCATTGGCAGAAACCCATACATTTGTTTTTGGATGTGTTGCCGTTGCTTGTGCTTCAAGAGCTGCTTCAGGAATAGAAAAAAAAGTCATGCTTGATCTGCTTTCTGAAGTGCGCTTGACCATTCCCATAAGCGTGCCAAATGGTCATAGTCACCTTCATATTCTCGTTTAAAAGGAACAGCGTTTGAAAGATAACCTTGTTGTGGATTTTGATAATAATCCATTAATGCGATAAGACGTTTCCATGCACTCTCACCAAGATCAATGGCGCTTTGGTGATCTTTTTCTTCTTTTTTTGAAAAAATTGATTGGGAAGTGATTTTACCTTTTTTATTAAGAGCGACATAAAATAAATTTGTGGGAGTAAGATTTTGAAAATCTGGAAAAGCGCCTTGCATAAACAAAGCTGTTTCTAATGCCAATTGCGGAAACAATAAATCGCGCACTTGTTTTGATGAGGGGGGGGTACTGGTTTTAAAATCAAGTATTTCCACTGTTTTATTTGGCAACACATCAATACGGTCCGCACGTCCCGAAAGGGTGACACCTGTTGTACTTATAGGTATTTTTTGCGATACTACCTCAGCATATCGTTCTCTAGGTCCTAAGCTTTGTTCCCATTGGATTAAAAACGGAGCAAGATTTTCAAAATTGTTCCACCAAATTGCTTCAATATCGGCAGGCAAATTGAATTTATCAAATTCTTGACGTCCGATATTGAGGAGTATATCGAGTGCATTTGCAATATTTGGGTTTTTTACTTGTCTACAGAAAGTCGCAAGAATAACGTGATAAAGTGTTCCGCGTTCAGCAGAGCTAGGAGCATGGATGAGTTCTTTAAGGGGTTTAAGACGTAAGATTTTTTTTGCATAAATGGCATAAGGGTCATAGCGTAACGTTGCTATTTCAGTAACGGAAAAATGGCGAGGACGTGTATCAAGAGGTGGTATAGGACAAGGACGTGTTGCACCAGCAATGATATTTGTATGATCAAGCATTTTCGCCCAATGAAGAAATATTTCACCTCGTGCACGCATTTGTTGCCAAACATGTTTTCCTATAACCGTTTCTAAGCGTTGTAACCAGCGAGAAGGAATGGAAGGCGTATGATTTACCCGCAATGCTCGGCTCATCACCACTTTATCCATTCCCATAGCCCATTGAAAATCATGTGCGGAAAGGCCAATACGCTGTTCGGGTGGTTCGAGAGTGAGCATCATTTTCATTGGCCGCGATAAAAATGCATCATTGCGGGTTGTAATTGGCCATGATCCTTCATTAAGTCCTCCGATAACTACGGTATCAACCGTTTGTAAACGCGATTCCAAAGTACCCCAGATAAATAAACGGGAATGCCCTCCTGGGGAAGGCGTAACAGAACGTGTTGCTATAAGGGCTGAGAACATTGCGGGCCATTCATAAAGAGGGAATTTTAATCCTGATTGATCGCTCACCAATTCACGCAAAAAAGTCAACAAAACTTGACCTGCTTCATGTTGATAAAGATGAGCAAGTGAATTGTTTTCATCACGCCCAAAATTCTCAAAAACCTCAACAGTTGCTACCGCGACCTCGTTGATTGTACATTCCTGCTCTTTTTTCATAAGCGATGCTAAAGGCTCCACAGCTTTGATCAAAAGATCACCAAGCAGGCGTGCTTCTTCGCATTTTTTTTGCTCAAGCACATTGGTTTCAGAAATATTATCAGAATATTTTGCAATCCATTTTTCAAGAAATTTGTCGCATTCGCAAAGATTGATACAACTCGTGTTTCCTCGAAGAACAAAGAGTTCAAAATTTTCTGCCATTTCACGTAAACGATGACGCTCTTGTCCCAATGTGGTGAGTGGATGTTTGAGAAGGGAAAGAAAAGCAATAGGATCATAAGGTTGCAAGACATTTTCTAAAAGAAGCCGAAACAGGGTAGCAGGGAGTGTTTGTGCAAGTGGTATTCCGCCTGAATCATTTGCTTCAATGCCAAAACGCTGTAGTTCAGCTGCGACACGGCGTGCTAAATTGCGGTCATTGGTAATAAGAGCAGCGTTTTTTTGAGGCTTTTCGATAGCATTGCGTAAAACAACAGCAATAGCGAGCGCTTCTTCACGCTCATTTATCGCTTCAATGAATGACCAATCGGCACAAAGATATTCATAATCATCACGGACAATTTGCGCCCAACGCTCTGTTGTGGAGGCAGGTCGCAGCGCTTCTGATAAAAGAGCCATACGCTTTTTCTTTATTGCACTTTGTTGACCAATTTCGCACACATCCATGCGGTGGCATTTCATGAGAGAAAGAAGTTTTTTTAAATGATATTGAGGATGACTAAAAGCATTTATTGTATGATCAAAAACATCACAAGCTATTTTTTCTTTACGGGTTATATTTAATGCGTCCCATTGTTCTTCATCCATTTCAAGATCAAGTCCAGGAAGAACGACAGCACCTTTTGGCAAAGAGGCAATGACTTTTAAAAGATCAGAAACGGCGGGTATAGAACCTGATATACCGGCTGCAAGGATAGGTTTATCAGGCCGAGTCTGCCATAAAGTCTCGGCATGTATTTTAAGGGCTTGATTGCGCCATGCAGCGGGATTATTTTGTCCTCTTTCTTGTAAAATTTGTGGCCAGCTTTGTGTAATAATGGTGAGGAAATCGAGCGTTATTTGCCACCATTCCGCGACCATATCCGGGGCGATGTCTTTAAGTTTTGACCAATCTGCTGCTTCTGTTTCCATCTCATCCATCAGCTGTGTTAAATCTTGCGCAAGCCAAATTGCATCGGCAGTATGAGCGGGAATAAGTACATCTTCTGTACCAAACATGGTACGCAAATGAGCAGGCAAATTTTTACGCCATGGACGAATGAGATGTGCGAGCAGCAAAAGGCGTTCGCTTTCTCCCATAGGAGGATTCAGAGCATTGATATGGTTTTCACTAAAAAGGAAACTTTCTTCATCCACATCGCCCAAAGCGCGAATGGTTGGCAAAAGAGTTGAGCGTGTATCATTTCTTTCCACAAAGGCTAAACGCAAAGCGCGCGCAGCACGGCGTGTGGGAACATAGATAAGGGTATCGGCAAGAGCAGTTTGAAGATCTCCATGAGGTGCAAAGTTATCAATAAGAGCACCAGAAAGCAGTGCATCGACAAAATGCGGTAGAAAAGATATTCCCGGAGAAATAGAAAAGACATGTGGTTTATAGGTCATGTGATCTCATTTGGGATGTGTGGAAATGTTCCGCTTTATTAGTTATTTGTATTTTTTTACTTTATACAATTTTTATGAAGGGTAAAACTGAAAAACTGCGTCTATACAAGAGATTATTAATTTGGATTAAGTAACTTTGATAAAAAGATCCATGCATTTTTATAAAGGGGTTGGGAAAAGAAAAAGGGAGCACGGATATTTTCTTTTTTGCATTCTACAATGAAAATGGCTTATTTTTGTAGAGTTAACAAGAGAAGTCTCTATCCTATTTTGGCAATTTGGCAAAGACCTCTATTTTTTGATAAAGATTTTGTAAAGGTCCAAGCGTTGGGTGTGAGAGATTTCGGGCAAGATAATCTTGCACATGGGGAAGATATTGAAGATAAGATGATTTCCCATCACGCTGATGAAGGTGTAGAAAAATTCCTAATACTTCTGAAGCGCACTAAGCACCCGCAAAAGCATAAAGCTTGCGAAATCACTTTCATCAAAGAATTTTGGCTCCTTATAACGTGCATTGCAATAGATATCTAGAATTTTTGCTTCGAGTGTTGGGGAAATAAACACACGCGCATCTTGTGCTAAAGAAACAAGATCATAGACCGTTGGACCTATTAAGCCATCTTGAAAATCAATCAAACCAATACGGTCAAATCCTTCCTTATGTGCACGCCAAAGAATATTGGGTGAATGATAATCACGCATCACAAAGGTATTTTCTCCTTGGGTCAGATAATCAAGATAAGGCTGCCAACAGGCAAAAAAGCTTTACGTTGTCCTTGATCTAAGTTTTTTTGTGTTTGAAAGGGTATATACCAGTCGAGCAACAAGGAGAGTTCTGCCTGTAGTGCTTGGCAATCATAAGGGGAATTTGCAGCGAAAATGTTACAAATTGTTTTTGGGAGGACCATGATTTTTGATGAAAAGAAGAAAGCAATTTGCTACAGGCGATGTAACGCTCTTCTAAAGGATAACCGCTTTGATCTAAAATTCTTTCATTCCCAAAATCAAAAGGCCTTTTTCAAAATCTTTGACAAAGATATGAGGAGCAGAAAAATCATTCTCTAATATGAGTTGATTAATTCCAACCAATTGGCGAAGATCTTTTGTAAGCCGTGCCATTGTTATGTAAGAGGGATCGGTATTTTGTTTCATCTGCATGGTTAGTACATCCATAAGAACTTCTTTATACTGCCCATTATACAAGAGTTCATAGGTATGCCCTGAGACATCACCAGCCAAAAAATGACGATGAACGTGACCACGTCCATGGATTCTTAAAAATGTGCGAATTGCAAAAGAGCGCTGTAGACGCTGAAGAGAATGTTGTGCTGCTGTAAGCGTCACATGACGCCCATAGTCTCTCTGTTGTAAAGTAAGTGAAAAAGTAATCGGTTCTAAAAGCTCTACCCCTTTTTCTGGCCATTCAATAAGTAAAATGCTTTGCTCACGTGCTTCATGAAGACCTAATTCATCAATTTCTTCTGCCATAGAAAGGCGATAAAAATCTGCATGAATAATTTCAAATTTTGGAAGGTAGTAGTTTTGAACAAGAGTAAAGGTAGGGCTTGGAACATCCAGAGTAGTGTCGTTTGCAAGTGTGTGGATGATTGTCCGCGCAATGGTTGATTTTCCTGCTCCAAGATCACCTTGCAGTGTTACTAGGTCACCGGGCTTTAAAGCAAGAGCTAAATCTTGCGCAAAAAGTTTGGTTGCTTCTTCATTTTCAAGAAAAAAACTAAAATTCATTAAACAGTTCCCTGCAGGGATGAAAAAATTATATCACAAATAAAAGATGAAATTAAAAAACTTTATCTCCTTGGGAAATTGGGAAAAAACATTTCACTGTTGTTCCTTGTCCCATGCCGGTGAGAATTTCAACATGTCCACCATGGAGCTCAACAAAGCTTTTCACAAGGGACAGACCAAGACCTGCTCCAGCGCGCCCACCATGATGTGAATGGGAAGAAAAGCGTTTAAAAATGCGATCGAGAATATCTTCTGGAATATCAGATCCTTCATTGTGGACACTGAAGACGATGTTATCATCTTGTTCATCGACACAAAATTCGATTGTACTTGCTTCGGATGCAAAGTTAAGAGCATTGCTGAGAACATTAACAAAGATTTGATGCAAACGTGTTGCATCCGCAGAGATACAATTTAAGGAAGGAGAAATTTGTTGTAAAAGCGTGATATGGCGTCCGTTAAGACGCTCTTCTACACGTGTGACTGCCTGTACCATAGCATCGGCAATATTAACCGGCTGTATGTCAAGCTCCATAATACCAGCATCAAGGGTTGCAAGATCAAGGATATCATTAACAATATTCAAAAGGGTACCGGATTCTGAATGAATATGCCCAAGATATTCCTTTTGGCGTTCATTAATAGAGCCAAAAATTTGATCACGTAAAATATCAGAAAATCCAATAATATTGGTGAGGGGAGTACGCAGTTCATAAGAAACATGTTGAACAAATTCATTACGTAAACGATCAGCACTTTCTAAGGCTTCATTTTTTTCTTGGAGAGCACGTGCGACATGAACGGTATCTGTAACATTGACGAAATTAAGCATCGTCTGCCCATCAGGAAGTGGTACAAGTTTATAGTCAATGATCATGCCATTTGTAAGGTCTATACGACCTGAAATGGTGTCACGTTTTTCAGCAAAACCTGTAATAAATTTGGTAAACTGATCCCATTCTTGTCGCAAAGTTAAAGCCGAACAATGGTTTCGTAATTGTGTAATATGGGTATCTTCTACCAATAAATTATAAGGAAGAGACCATAATTTTGACAAAGCAGGATTTGATAAGCGAAGGCGCCCATCCGTGCCAAAAACCACGACGCCTTCTGAAAGGTTATCAAGGGTTTCACCTTGTATTTTAATAAGGGTGTTATAGCGTCGTTCAAGATCAATTTTTTCTGTAAGATTTTCATAAAGCCAAGTGACGCCTCCTTGGGGATGAGGGTTTGAGATAACACGTATTGTGCGCCCATCTGGCAGATTCCAAATTTGTTGGTTTGATTCTGTTTGCCGATAGGCTTTGAAAAGTTCTTCTTTCCATGCACGCCAATCTGGGTGTTCTGCAATGAGTCCTTTTTCTCGCAAATGTTCAAGAAGCAATGTATGACTTGGTTCACTTTCTAAAAAAGAACTCTCCAATGGCCATAAAATTTTAAAAGCATGGTTGCAAAATTTTAATTTTTGGTTGGTATCGAAAACAGCGACAGCTGTTGAGATTTGGTCGAGTGTTTCACAGTGGTTTTGAAGAACGCATTTTAGTTCATTGGCTAGATTTTCATATGCGCTGTCATCATGCGCAAAGGCTGCCATTCCTTCAACTGTTGTAATCCGTGTGAGGTGAAAATGGTGCCGCTCTCCATCAATGACAGTATGAACATGCTCTTGAAAAATTGTTTCTTCTTCATCTGTTTTGTTTTGTGTTGTTTCACTGAAAAGATCATCTACTTCATTACGACCTTCTTGAAATCCTGTCATTTCTTTAAAGGCACGATTGGCAAAACAAACTTTTCCCTCACAATCTCGTATCCATACCGGTTCTTGAATGCAATCAAGGAGATTACGCTGCATTCTAATTTCGATAAGGATTTTGGCGATATCTTTTTGTAAACGTGCATTTTCGCTTTGCTGTATTGAGATATCTTGAAATCGTGCAATAGCCACTGTTCCTGCAATAACTCCTGTAACCTGTAACAATATATTATTTGTCGTGGTGATAGAAAGTTCAAAAGGATGTGCTTTGTAACGCAATTGCGTTAATGCATAATCAAGTTCTCGACTTGAATTTTCTTCAAGCCAGAGCTCAAAACACTGAAAATCTTGCTGAAGAATTCCTACTTTTTGTAACGCGCTAATGTTACCAACCACACGAGGTGAAGCGCTTGGGTTTTCCCAAATAAGAAGAAATTGCCCCGTTTCTTCTAGAAGCCATTCATAATATTTAAGTTTTTCAGAAGAGTTTATTTGGATTGTTTGCTGAGATTTCCATGAAGCTTTCTTTTTGCGCCTCATAAGAGCTATACAAGTGAGAAGCAAAACACAAGAAATTCCTTCGAAGAGAATGACAAGGATCCACGGACCATCTGGCAAAGTAAAGGTAAATGGTAGATATGTTTCCAACGATTGGGCAACAACATATGTTGGAAAAAAAAGGAAAAGAAGACAAAAGATATGCGTACAGATTCGGATCATTTTTTGAGCTTTTTCTTTGGAGTCATAGTCACCAAAGCTGAACACGGCATTTTTTCCTTTTTCTTTTAACCCAAGAAAACATTTTAGTAACGATAATAATTTGGTTTATAAGGCCCTTGTGGTGTAACTCCAATATAGGCAGCTTGTTCTTCTGATAAAACGGTTAATTTTATTCCTAAGCGGTTAAGATGTAGACGCGCAACTTTTTCATCAAGATGTTTGGGTAAAACAGCTACTTCATTTTTATAATGTTCTGAACGGGTAAAAAGCTCAATTTGCGCTAAAACTTGATTGGTAAATGAGGCTGACATAACAAAAGAGGGATGCCCCGTAGCATTACCAAGATTAAGCAAACGCCCCTCAGAAAGCAAAATGATGCGTTTTCCATCGGGAAAGGTGATCATATCGACCTGTGGTTTAATATTAGTCCATGGCAAATTTCGAAGAGCTGAGACTTGGATTTCATTATCAAAATGGCCAATATTTCCAAGGATGCACATATCTTTCACTTGCCGCATATGGTCTAAGCGGACAATATCTTTGTTACCTGTTGTGGTGATGATAATATCGGCACTGGAAATGGCATCATCTAAATGAACCACTTCATAGCCATCCATCGCTGCTTGAAGAGCACAGATTGGGTCAATTTCTGTTACTTTAACACGAGCTCCAGCTCCTGAAAGAGAAGCTGCTGAACCTTTGCCTACATCACCATAACCACAAACAATGGCTGTTTTACCAGCTATCATCACGTCAGTTGCGCGCCGAATGCCATCCACAAGTGATTCTTTGCAACCATATTTATTATCAAATTTCGATTTTGTAACACTATCATTAACATTAATAGCAGGGAAAGGCAAAAGTCCTTTCTCTTGTAAGTGATAAAGGCGATGTACGCCCGTTGTAGTTTCTTCACTCACACCTTTGATTGCAGCGCATTGACGTGTGAAAAATCCCGGTGTTGTGTCTATACGCTTTTGAATTTGTTTGAAAAAAAATGCCTCTTCTTCTGTTTTAGGATAAGAGAGAATATCGTTATTTTTTTCTGCATGGTATCCCATCAGAATGTAATTTGTAGCATCAGCTCCATCATCTAAGATAAGATTAGACGGCTTTCCATCAGGCCATTGGAAAATGGCATCTATATAAGTCCAATATTCTTGTAATGTTTCACCCTTGACCGCGAAAACAGGGGTACCAGTAGCTGCAATAGCTGCTGCTGCGTGGTCTTGTGTAGAAAAAATATTGCTAGAACTCCACCGTACATCAGCTCCCAGTGCTTTCAGTGTTTCAATCAAAACAGCCGTTTGTATGGTCATATGCAATGAACCAGAAATTCGCGCTCCGTATAAGGGTTGCTGAGAAGAAAATTCTTTACGACACGCCATTAAACCGGGCATTTCTGTCTCGGCTATATCAAGTTCTTTACGACCATAAGGAGCAAGTGCAATATCTTTGACAACATAATCTGGGGTTGTCATTTTTATTCCTCTAAAATTGTTTTTTCTTTAAACGGTAGGAGAAATTAAAAAAAAATGCAAGCCAATAGAAAGATTTCTTTATGTGAAAAAATCCTTATTTAAAGTTTCCATAAATTTATGCAGCAAATAAGTATTTATCTGTATGATATTCATTGATAAAATAGAGAGGCTTAATTTTCTTAAATAAGCAAAATTTACCAATATTTGTTATTTTTAAACTATGTCAGTTTTTGTATATATGCTAGATTGAGATGAAAGTTTTGCATATTTGGTTGATTTATCTGGGATAAGAAAAAGTCAAATTCATTTTGGAAGAAAATAACACTATCAAGATAAAAACAAACTTCTAGATCTGCCATTTTCCTTTACTGAAGCTTTATAACTTTCAAAACCATTCAAGCAATATCATTTTTAATAATGAAAATTACAGAATGCCTTACACTTTTTTATAGATTCTCTAATGAGATCATGACCTGTTATGAGGAATAGCACCTCATTGTGCTGCATATCATATACTTGTTTAAAAAGACATTTCACTTTATTATGAGTTTTATTTTCCAGTGCTTACTCATCAATAATATAATGCGAGCTTATTGAAAGCATTTTTACGCTTTTAAGTATAAGGCTTTAATGCTAAAAATACGATTATAAATCAATAAGCTAACTAATATTTAGAGAGTTTTTGCTAGGCTGGTAAATTTTTGGAAAATTGGCCATATGGGCGAAATCGCCAGAGATAACTTGGCAAGAGAGCAGCCATTGCTCTAGGTGTAATACCAACACCTTCTAAAGTATATCCTTTTTCGCGAGCTTCTTGAGAGACGATATTGTCCACTTGTAAGAAGCGTATTTGATGTTTTGTTACGAGTGTTGGTAATAAAGGCAATCTACCAATAGCTCCCAAAAAAACTCCCATCAATAGTCCTACAGAAAGAGGCATAGATAAAATTATTTTTTTACGATGGATGATTTTAAGTATGTGTTCAAGAGTATTTTGGAAGGTAATAATCTGGGGACCACCAAGATCATAACTTTTTCCAAAGACAATTTTTCCTTCTAGAGCGCGCACGACAAATTCAGCAATGTCACCAACATATACGGGCTGTAATTTACTTTGTCCTCCTCCAAAAAGAGGCATAATTGGCAAAAAACACGATAGGTTTGCTAAGGTGTTAAAGAAACAATCTTCTGGTCCAAAGATCACGGATGGGCGCATAATAATTGCTTGAGGATGCGTATTTTGGACGATTTGTTCACTCATAAATTTGACGTGTGCATAAAGAGATGAAGCATCTTTATTGGCAACAAGCGTTGACATATAGAGAAGGGGAATACCGGCTTGAGCTGCTAATTCAGAGACATTTTGTGCACCATCAATTTGTGTATTCTGAAAGTTTGATTGATTTGTTTGCGTTAAACTACCAGGAAGAAAGACTGCACCATCTGCTCCAAACAAGGCACGCTCAACAGAGGCACGATGCTTGATATCGGTTTTCAGCATTTGAGTTTGTCCTACTTCTCCTACTTGGAGCATATAATAAGCTTTTTGTGGACAACGAACAGCAATGCGCACACGATGCCCGCGCTTGGTTAAAGTTTCAACGACATGCCGTCCCACAAAACCAGTGCCACCAAAAACGGTGATCAATTTAGGATGTTGATAAAGTGCACAATCGAATTGCATGATTAAAAAGTCTATCTTTCAAAAGCTCCATGGACACTCAATTTCTAACATGGAGGTGTTTTATTGTCACGTAAAATATCGCCAGCAAGGTAAAGGGAACCACCAATAAGAACAATAGCCTCTTTATGCTCTGTGTTAATTTTCTGTAAAGCATCTTTGAGATGCGTGCTTGGTGTGGCACAAAGCCCTACTTTTTGTGCTGCTTCAGCTAAAATTGTTGGACAAGTGCCTGCATTGTTGTCCGTTAATGGGATCGTATAAACTTTGTCTATAAGATTTGCGAGAGGGCGAAAATAACCGACAGCATCTTTGCTATTGAGCATACCAGCAATCATAATAAAAGGACGGTTTGTTTTTTTTCTCCACTTAGTAAGTTCTACGGCAACAACTTTTCCAGCAGCGGGATTATGACCACCATCGAGCCATAAATCAATACCAGGGGAGAGTTGATCAATCAAATATCCATGGGTGAGATGTTGCATTCGTGCTGGCCAGTAAATATTTCGCAAAGCATGACTTATTGCTTGTTCTGAAAATCGAAAACCAGCTTTATGCACTGCTTCAAGGGAAGCTCCAACATTAGCAATTTGGTGGGTTCCAATAAGGTTAGGCAGTGGAAGATCCATGAGACCTTGATTGTTTTGAAAGACCATACGCCCGTGTTCTGTATAGCTTTGATAATCTTGATTAAAGAGTAAATATGGTGCTTTGTTTTTATCTGCAAGGGTTTTTAAAACAGAAAGAGTTTCATTATGATCTTGCTTACCAATAACCACTGGAACATTAGATTTGATGATTCCCCCCTTTTGAAAAGCAATTTGTGCAATTGTGTTTCCAAGAAAGCTCTCATGATCATAATCAATGGGCATAATCAGGGAGACAGCTGGTCTGCTAATCACATTCGTAGCATCAAAACGCCCCCCTAACCCAACTTCTAAAATAACGGCATCTGCTGGATGTGTACTAAACAGCATAAAAGCAGCAGCTGTGAAGATTTCAAAAACAGTAATTGGATTTTGACGATTCACTTTTATAATTTCATCAAGAGTTTGAGCCAATTGGCTCTCTGTAACAAGTTGCCCACCTTCCTTTTGACCTAGTCTACAACGTTCATTCCAGTTTACCAAATGAGGTGAACTGTATACATGAACGTGGTAGCCGGCACTTTCCAAAAGAGCACGACAAATTGCTGAAGCTGAACCCTTGCCATTTGTTCCGGCAATGTGGATAACAGGCGCAAGCTTTAAATGTGGATTACCAAGATGCTTTAAAAGATGCAGAATACGCTCTAAAGAAAGATCAAATTTTTTCGGATAACTTCTTAGTAAATCATCTATCATTCTTTGGACTTGGCTTTTTTCCATGAAGTTAAGCTGCTTTTGTTTTAGAAAATGGTAGATGAGAATTGGTTGGAGAAGGGCTGGAAGGATTAACAGCTACAGGCTGTTTCAGCATCAAGCGTAAAAGCCGTGCAATGGTTGCTTTCATTTCTAGACGCGATACAACCATATCAATCATGCCATGTTCGAGGAGATATTCACTACTTTGAAAACCTTCTGGTAAAGTTTCACGTATGGTTTGTTGAATCACTCGTGGCCCCGCAAAACCTATCATAGCACCAGGTTCGGCAATGTGAATATCACCAAGCATGGCGTAAGAAGCAGTAACACCACCGGTAGTTGGATTAGTAAGAACCACAATATAGGGAAGTTTTGCTTCTTTTAGCATTTCAATAGCTACAGTTGTACGAGGCATTTGCATCAAAGAGAGTGTACCTTCTTGCATGCGTGCACCGCCAGACGCAGCAAAAAGGACTAAAGGGCATTTTTCGGCAATTGCAGTATCAAAAGCTTTGATAATAGCTTCTCCTGAAGCCATACCAAGGGATCCTCCCATAAAGGCAAAGTCTTGAACGATAGCTATAATTGGTAAGCCTTCAAGAGTACCGCGTGCACTTAAAATATTGTCATCAACTCCAAGTTTAGAACGATAATCTTTTAATCGGTCAATATAACGTTTTTCATCACGAAACTTTAAGGGATCTGTTACAACTTTTGGATTTTCAAGAGGCGTATAAATGCCATCATCAAAGAAATGCATGAGACGATTTTTGGCACTAATGCGCATATGATAACCCGAACTAGGGATTACATATTGATTCATTTCTAGGTCTTTATGGAAGACCATTTCACCACTGGTGGGATCTTTAATCCATAGATTATCTGGAATTTCACGGCGTCCCAAGATAGAATTAATTTTAGGACGAACATAATTTGTAATCCAGTTCATCTTAATAACCTCTCTTTAATATTATACACTTTTCATATGATTTCAAAAAATAGAGAACTTAAATGATCAGACTCACTTTGCCAGTTGGATAAACAAGTCTATTTAATATTTTTTGCACTATACGTATAACTCCAACCCTATTGTCTTTGATTTTTTATCCATGATATAAAAATCTCTTTCTTGTACAGGTTAACAACTTTCACATTTGTTTCTTGATGAAAACGAACATTCAATGAGCCATTAACCTTGGCATCCTTAACGTAAAAAGACTTTATACTTATAAAATATCACTAAGGCCAAACTGTTCTGTAAAAAGAGTCAATATGATAACGTTATGCTAACGAAACGCTAGCACCAGAGCAAGATTTTTTTCAAGAGATTTCTTTGATAAAAGAAATGAAAGTCATTCTTATAAAGCATACAACTTGTTTTCTACTCTCTTTCACTTATGTGCTTTATTGGGCTTTAGACTAAGTGTTATACTTTTTTACCAAGTACTTTCATTGGTTTTTTGAGAAAGCATTTTGTGTAAATATGTCATAAAGGCGGCGGCAAAAAGCGGTGTTGCTAAATTAACAATGGGAATCGAAACAACAAGCGCGATTAGCAATCCTGCACCAAAAACCGTTATGTAATGCGTGTGTAAAAAAGCATGTGCTTCTTGTTCTGATCGAAAGCGATAGGCAGCAAATACAAAATATTCACGTCCAAGCAAAAAACCGTTAATAACATAAAAGGCAATTAAATTAACACCTGGCACGAAAAATAAAATCAAAGCAATTCCATTACCAAGAAGACTTAAAAGAACAAATTTCAAGGAGAGAATAAAAGAGCGTCCAAACGACAGAGCATGTCCAACAGGCTCGTTTGGATAATCCTCTTTTTCAATAATTTCAGCAGCAGAATCAATGAAAAAACCGCCAATCATAGCGGTAATTGGGGCAATTAAAAAAGCCATCAGTAAAGCCAAACCAAGATTAAAAATAATAAGCATGCCAAATCCTAACCATCCTGCCCAACTAGGCAATCCGGGAAGAAAATGCGCAACCCAAGGCCAAAAATAGGAGATAAAAAGCTGGCGTACAGACAGCCATAAAATGACTAGCACAATAACAGTAATACCTAAAGCTTTCAAGATCATAATACGATATTGTGGGGTCAAAAGACGCTGTAACGCGCGATATGCAGCAGTAAAAATCATAACACCTGAGTAAATAAGAAAAAAACAGGGAAAACAAGAGAGTGTGTGGAGAGTATTTTACATATGCATTCAAGTTTTATCTCTTCTATTAATTTTTTTATTAAAGAAAAATAATCAAGAGACGATATTCTTACAGATTTCTCTTTAGTACAGTAATATAAAACGTGTTCATATATTGAAAAATAAGAATGTTTTCTCTGTTTATTTTCAATTTTTTTATGCGTAAGCCTAAATGTATAAATATGAAATTGAACAGAATGTTCAGATGAAAATTTATAACCAGCCAGCTGAGAAGTAAATCACATAAATGGTTAGCAGGTGAAATTTACCTGAAAGAAGAATATGGTTACAGATTGATAGAATAAAAAATCTTCATTTTTTAGGGTAAAGTGAAGAGCGAACATAATATTTACGATAGAATTTTTCCGCAGAGCTCATAGTATGAACAAGAAACAATAAAGCCCACTAATACTAGGTTAAATAGATGGGAATGTGTAAAAATTTTATTTCTTTTAGAGGGAAGCTTAATTTGTGCCAAGACAATAATTTTCTTGAAGACATTTTTGTATTGTATTTTATTTAAAGTATTTATATTCCCAGTTCCCAGTTCCCAGTTCCCAGTTCCCAGTTCCCAGTTCCCAGTTCCCAGTTCCCAGTTCCCAGTTCCCAGTTCCCAGTTCCCAGTTCCCAGTTCCCAGTTCCCAGTTCCCAGTTCCCAGTTCCCAGTTCCATTTATATTTTCATTTGGAATAAGGCATCTTTTGCATCATTGATGAGTAGGAGTATGGGACTTAAAGAATGATACAATAACCTTTGCTAATTTTTCTGCAACTTGCTGTTTACTCATATGTGGCCATTGTTCGATATTTTCTTTACTAACGAGATAAACTTGATTTGTATCAGCGCCCATAACACTTGTGCCATCAGCATGAAGAGAAATATCATTTGCAAGAATAAAATCAGTACCTTTTTCAAGACATTTTTTTTGTGCATTAACAATGAGATCAGAAGTTTCAGCAGCGAATCCGATTACCAATGGTGGGCGGTTTGCAGCATGCCCAATCGTTGCTAAAATGTCAGGGTTTTCGACCATAAGCAAAGAGGGAGGTGTTTTATGAGCACTCTTTTTGATTTTGTGCAAAGATTGTGTTTGGCTGCGCCAATCGCAAACGGCGGCGACAAAAATGGCGCCATCAGCAGGCAATGCGGTTTGCACGGCTTGTAACATCTGTTGTGCTGTTTCAACATAAATGGTTTTTACAGCTGGTGGGTTAGCAAGATGAACAGGTCCACAAATAAGCGTGACTTTTGCTCCTAAATGTGCGAGAGCTGTTGCAATAGCATGTCCTTGTTTACCAGAAGAGCGATTAGCAAGATAACGCACGGGATCAATTGGTTCATGGGTAGGACCAGAAGTAACAATGAAATGACGCCCAGCAAGTGGTTGTTCATGCACGCCTAAAAGAGTCTCTACGGTAGCGACAATAGTTAAAGGTTCGCTCATACGCCCACAACCTATTTCATCGCGCTCAGCCATTTTACCAATTTCTGGTCCGACAATATGAACGCCATCTGCACGCAATGTTGCGACATTGCGAAGGGTTGCCGGATGTGTCCACATCGCTGGATTCATCGCTGGTGCAATTAAAAGCGGACAACGTGCCGCTAAAAGCACGCAATCAGCTAAATCATCTCCTACACCATTGGCTATTTTGGCAATGCGATTTGCTGTAGCGGGCGCTAAAATGATGAGATCAGCATTATGTGCGAGACGGATATGTTCAATATCATGTTCTTCTTTGCGTGAAAATAAATCACTATATACAGTACGACCGCTGAGAGCTTCAGCAGCTAAAGGTGTGATAAATTTTTGCGCTGCTTTTGTCATAATAATGTTTAAACATGCGCCACGTTCTTGTAAACGGCGAATGAGATCAAGCGCCTTATAGGCTGCAATACTTCCTCCAATAATGAGAAGCAATGACTTTGATTGCAATGATTGCTGATTGATACTGCTTGCTAGAGAAGAGGGGATCGTTGGAGTGTTGGGATTGCTAAGAAGGCGGCGAGCTTCCTCTTCCATAGAAATGCCATTTCTCGCGGCACGTATACGTAAAGCTTCCTTAACTTCAGGAGAGAGGTTACGAATGGTAAGACTAGCCATAAAATACCTCCAAGAAAAGATTTGATTGCAATGATTTCACTATTGCTATTTTGTAGCATAGTGAGCAGATTAGAAAAGGTAAAAAAGATAAAAAGTAAGACAAACACAACAAAATGCAATAATGAACAGACTATAGCGGCCACAACGGTTGGTGCGGCTTTGTTCCACAGCGAGTCGTTTAAGAGTGGTGGGAGAAAGATTAAATCCTGTTTTTTTGATTTGATTAAAGTTTTCTTCCATACGTTGGAAGTTTTGTATCAATTGTGGAGTATTGCGAGCCAACGAAAGGAGAGCTTGTGCTCCTTCACTAAAATCTTTTACCATTCCTATAGGTCCTAAATTTTTACCAATCCATTCTCTCACAACGGGTTCAGAAGCTTTCCACATATTAAAATAAGGGTCCAATGTGCGTGCAACACCTTCAACAACAACCATCGTTTTTTGGAGTAATAAAAGTTCAGGTCGTGTTTGCATATCAAACAATTCAGTAACTTCAAACAACAGTGTGAGCAACTTAGCCATGGAAATACTTTGTGCTGATTGCCCATGGATTGGTTCACCAATGGCGCGATTGGCTTGTGCAAAGCTCTCAATATTGTGGTGTGGAGGTACATATCCTGCTTCAAAATGCGCGCGTGCAACTCGGTGGTAATCACGGGTAATAAAACCATAAAGAATTTCAGCAAGGAAATGCTGTTCTTTTTTGCTAAGTCGTCCTGTAATTCCTAAATCGACAGCAACAATACATCCTTGTGAGTCTACAAATAAATTACCAGGATGCATATCAGCATGAAAGAAACCATCTCGCAATGTATGACGCAGAAAAGACTGAATAAGGGTAATAGCGAGAGCCTGCAAATCAAAACCCGCTTCTTTGAGAGCAGAAATTTCAGATATTCTTATACCATCAATCCATTCCATTGTGAGAACATTGCGTCCTGTCCGTTCCCAATTAATTTTGGGTACGCGAAAGCCTGCATCATTTTGAATATTTTCAGCCATTTCTGATATGGCAGCTGCTTCTAAGCGTAAGTCCATCTCAATACGTGTGCTTTGTGCCAAAGTGTCCACCACACAAACAGGACGCAGTCTTCGAGAAGCTGGTACATAACGTTCTTGTAAATGAGCAATGAGATAGAATCCTCTAAGGTCTTTGGCAAAACGGCTTCTGATATTGGGGCGAATAACCTTAACAGCGCATTTTTTTATATGACCATTTTCATCATAATATTCAGCGGGATGAACTTGGGCAATAGAAGCAGCAGCAATAGGTGGATAAAAATTCACAAATAAATCATTGATAGAGCGACCAAGCGAATGTTCAATTTGTGCAACAGCATCAGGGCAAGAAAATGTTTGGACACGATCTTGTAACTGTGCTAAATCCTCAGCAATATCATGTCCAACAACATCGGGTCTAGTAGCAAGAAATTGACCAAGTTTTATGTAAGAAGGCCCAAGCTTATTGATAGCATAAGAAATATTTTCAGATCGTTGCTTCTTTTTCGCTTTGCGTCGTGCTAATGTTCTTCCTATACGATGACATAATGCTGGAAATCCTTTAAGATTATTGTAAGGCAGGGCATTCAAAACGCCTTCACGTGCTAGAATCCATCCTGCGCGCAATAATTGAAAATAAGTGGAAATTTGCACCATTTTTAAATTTTCCAACCTGAATGTAGTGCTGCGATAGCACCGGTAAGATTGCGGTATGATACCCGCGAAAAGCCTGCATCATTAATCATATGGGCAAAATCATCTTGTTTAGGAAATTTACGAATAGATTCAACTAAATAACGATAAGCATCAGCATCATTTGCAATGATTTGACCAAGTTTCGGGATAGCATGGAAAGACCAAAGATCATAGATTTTGTCGAGCAGAGACATTTCGACATTTGAAAATTCTAAACATAAAAACCGCCCTCCTGGTTTTAAAATACGAAAAGCTTCTTTAAGAGCTTTATCAATATGAGGCACATTACGGATTCCAAAGGCAATAGTATAGGCGTCAAAACTCTGATCTTCAAAAGGTAGATGTTCTGCATTAGCTTCAACAAAATCAATCAGAGAAGCAAGACCATTTTTTTGTGCACGCTTTTTACCGACACTGAGCATTGAACCATTAATATCAAGTACTGTAACGTGGGCTTTTTGGCGTGAAGCCTTCAGAATGCGAAAAGCAATATCACCAGTCCCACCAGCCACATCAAGAATCCTCCAATTGGAAAGTGCTGGAGGAGAAAGCCATGCAACCATAGAGTTTTTCCATATACGGTGCAGCCCTAATGATAAGATATCATTCATCTTATCATAATTTTCCGCGACAGAGTGAAACACACTATCAACCATGGACTGTTTTTGCGCTTCATCAACTTTTGTAAAGCCAAAAGAGTGCTCCATACCACCCTTAGCTCCTACGCGCTCTGTTTCAGCTGCCATATACATGACCTTCCTTATTTTTCTTTGATCGTAAATGAAAAGAGAGGAAATGTTCAAATACGAAAAAACAACGTATAAAACCACAACGCTTATACAGCCAGAAACAAAAGATTATCTTTAGATATCAAGATTAGCAACGCTTAAGGCATTATCTTGAATAAAAATTCGCCGAGGTTCCACTTCATCACCCATTAAACGAGAAAAGAGTGAATCTGCATCAGTTGCGTCATTGATTTTAACTTGTAAAAGAGAGCGCGCATTGGGATTAAGTGTTGTTTCCCAAAGTTGCTCAGCATTCATTTCCCCAAGACCTTTATAACGCTGGAGTGTAATACCCTTTTTACCATTGGCAAAAATGCTTTCTAAAAGGCTCATGGGTCCAAAAATGCGCTCTGATTTATCCTTGCGGTGTAGAAGAGGAGGAGGATTATATATTTCTATGAAATTTTTGGAAATGCGATCAATTTGGCGCGCGTCGGCTGAATTTATAAGCCCCCCATCGAGGGTAAGGATATCTTTAACGCCGCGCAAAACACGTTCAAAACATAAATCTCCATTTTGTGTATACAGACCACTCCAACCGCGTTCCATATCATCGGCAATTAAATCAAGACGCTGTGCGATGGTATTGGCCATTTTTTGCGCCTTTTCTGCTGTTACTAAGACTTCAGGATTAAAAGCTCCAACAATTGCTGCTTGTTCGACAATGTTGCGGTCATAACGGGTGTGAAGACCATTTAAAAGTTGCCGTAATACACGAGCATCTTTGGCAAGCTGGTATAAATCAGCACCTATCCGAACTTCCCCTGTTGAGAGTTCTAAAGCTGCTTCTTCTAACCCAGCATCGATTAAAAATTCTTCAAAAGCTGCTTCATTTTTAATATATTGGGAAGACTTACCACGTGACACTTTATAGAGGGGGGGTTGCGCAATATAGAGATGTCCACGTTCTATCAATTCAGGCATTTGTCTAAAAAAGAAAGTAAGCAGCAAGGTACGAATATGAGCACCATCAACGTCAGCATCTGTCATAATGATAATTTTATGATAACGCAATTTATCCGGTGAAAATTCATCTTTGCCAATGGAAGTCCCAAGAGCAGTGATAAGTGTTCCAATCATATCGGATGAAAGCATGCGGTCGAAACGTGCCCGTTCAACATTCAAGATTTTGCCGCGCAGGGGCAAAATCGCTTGATTTTGACGAGAACGTCCACTTTTTGCTGATCCACCAGCAGAATCTCCCTCAACGATAAAGATTTCCGATTTTGCTGGATCACGTTCTTGGCAATCGGCAAGTTTTCCTGGGAGAGAAGTGATATCAAGAGCGCCTTTTCGTCTTGTGAGTTCACGCGCTTTGCGTGCTGCCTCACGTGCTGTCGCAGCTTCTACGACCTTACTGATGAGTAGCTTGGCTTCATTAGGATGCTCTTCCAGCCATGTTGAAAGACCTTCATTGACCAAATTTTCGACAACGGGGCGCACTTCAGAAGAAACCAATTTGTCCTTTGTCTGTGAAGAAAATTTAGGATCGGGAACTTTGACAGAAAGGATAGCAGTGAGGCCTTCACGACAGTCATCACCGGTTAAGTTGACTTTTTCTTTTTTTGCGATGCCTGAAGATTCAGCATAACCATTAATTTGACGCGTCAAAGCGCTCCGGAAACCTACCAAATGGGTTCCACCATCACGTTGCGGAATATTATTGGTAAAACATAAAACTTTCTCATGGTAGGAATCATTCCACCATAAAGCAACATCGACACTCATACTGTTTTTTTCACTGGTAATGTAAATAGGGGTGTCTAAGAGAGCCTTTTTTGTTTGATCAATATATTTTACAAATTCAATTAATCCACCTTCATAATGTAATTCGACGGATTGAATATCAGCATGACGTTCATCAACAAGAAGAATATGTATGCCAGAATTTAAAAAAGCGAGTTCTCGCAAACGGCGTTCTAAAGTTTCAAAATCAAATTCAACCATTGTAAAAGTTTCAGAGCTTGGTAAAAATCTGATTTCTGTTCCACTTTCTCTATCGCAATCGCCAACAATTTTTAGTGGGGAATCAGCAACTCCGTGAGTAAATGACATTTCATGAATTTTACTATTACGTTTGATTTTTAATTGAAGCCAAACGGATAATGCATTCACAACAGAGACACCAACACCGTGTAAACCACCTGAAACTTTGTAAGAATTTTGATCAAATTTCCCACCAGCATGAAGCTGTGTCATAATCACTTCAGCTGCTGAAACACCTTCTGTTGGATGGATATCCGTTGGAATTCCGCGTCCATTATCACGCACAGAACAAGAACCATCAGCATGGAGTGTGACATTTACAAGAGTAGCATGACCGGCTAAAGCTTCGTCAATAGCATTATCTACGACCTCATAGACCATGTGGTGCAAGCCTGAACCGTCATCTGTATCGCCAATATACATACCAGGACGTTTACGTACAGCTTCAAGACCTTTGAGCACTTTAATAGAAGCGGCACCGTAGTCATTGCTAGATGTCGGTGAGGTTATTTCATCACTCATAAGTTAATCCACTTCTGTATTCAATTTACAATACCCCAAGAGCTTTTTTAAAGCTTAATATTTTGATCAGTTATTTATGGAATAACCATCTTAAACATTTATCGTATATCAGATTTATATTCAACATCTGTTAAGAGATAATTAGAGAGAATGAATTTTTCACACAATGTTTTTACATACAGAAAATACAGGCAATTGGTCTGTTAAAATTCATCTTATAGAGCGTTCATATTGTTAAAAGATTGTGACGTGCGTTTTGCTGTAACGACCAAAAGTGAAGTATTTTTGCCTCATTTTTGTTAGCAAGCAGAAGATTGCAGTGAAATATTTGAGGATATCACAAAACATAAACAAAAAGATTGCCATGCATTAATTGATAATAATGGATTGTTTGTATATCACAAAGGGGCGATATGTAGATAAAAAAATCAAAGAATCCAAAAATCTTCATGCAGCATTTCTTTCAAGAAATGCGCGTAAATGTGAAGTAAAATGGCACTCTTATTCTTTATGTAAGAGGCGTGAGGTACCACTTGAAAGACAACATCAAAAAGAACTTGAGGAAGCAATAAACTAAGCAATCTTAGAGAAATTTATGAATGTATGTTCAAAAATTCTCTCTTGAATGCGTTTATTTTGAGAATTGGGCATAAAAGCTCTATTATTCTCAACATGTTCTAGTAACTATAGACAAACTATTCATTTTGATAGCTGTTAGAGAATAGTAAAAATTTTAATTCACTAGAGGAGCGGATATTTCAGTTCAATGCATTAGATATGATGACTGAGAAGAGTTATATTTTAGCTTTGCAGGGGGTCAAGATTTTGAAAATAAAGAAAATTATAAAGGGATTCAATGCTCTTATTGGAATTTTATTTGCAGTGTGGGGATTTTTGTTTTATTCGTTTGCAGATGCTGAAACGGTTGTAAAACTCCCTTCTTTTTTTAATTCGCATGAACATTTTGTGCAACCTGATACAACAGATATAATTCGTTTGCGTTTTGTAACAACTTTTGATTTTCCTCCCTTTAACTTTCTTGACAAAACAGGACATCTTGCGGGTTATCATACCGACTTATTGCGTGCTATTTGTTCAAAATTAAATCTTGAAAAACTCTGTGAGGTGGAAGTTGTTCCTTGGGAAGAGCTGGTAGACCATGTTAAGAATGGTGGTGCAGAAGTCATTATTGCAGGTTTAAAAGAAACAAGTAAAACTCATCAAGATCTTGTTTTTACGAGGTCATATTTACGTTTTCCAGCAAGGTTTGTTGCGTTTCAATTTATGGCCTCTCAACTGGTAAATTTTGATGAGTCAATAAGCGATAAACTAGTACATTTAAACAGTGGCGTTTTGTCGAAAACTGTTCATGAAAAGCTGTTTCGTAGTTATTTTCCAGAAGCCAAATATCAAGGATTTCAAAATAGGGAAGAACTCTATAAAGCGCTACAGGATCATAAAATTGATGTTATTTTTGATGATGGATTTGCATTATCTTTATGGCTAAATGATCCAAAATCTGCTGATTGTTGCCATTTTGTTGGAGGAGCGTATATGGCTCCACAATTATTGGGGCAAGGAATGCAGCTTGCTGTTGCAAAAAAGAACGACAAATTGGTCGCTATACTCAATTATGCTCTAAAATCATTAGAAGATGATGGTAAACTTACAGAACTTTATCTGCGTTATTTTCCGATTAGTTTTTATTGATAATTCTTTGTCTTTAAAAAAAAGCAGTCAACCTTTCAGTGCCCAACCGGTAAGAAATAGCTTCTGCCAAATGATGACGTGCAAGATGCTCTACTTCGTCGAGATCAGCAATGGTACGTGCAACTTTGAGAATGCGATGATAGGCGCGTGCAGAAAGATTCATCTTTTCACTCACATCGCGTAAGAGTTTCGCAGCATTTTTATCAGGTATGGCAATTTGTTCGATAATTTTGGCAGGACAGTCGCCATTGGTGCGAATCTGATCAAGACCCAATGTTGTAAAACGTTTGGCTTGAATAGCACGACATCGTGCGACGCGCTTTGCAACATCGCAGCTTTTTTCTGATTGTTCCGGTTGCATCAGATCCATAGCTGTTAGCGCTGGGACATCAATCCGTAAATCAATTCGATCGAGCAGAGGACCAGAAATACGTGACTGATAATCGATTTGACAACGTATTCCTTTAGCGCAAACATAGTTTTTTTCGCCAGCCATACCACATCTGCAAGGGTTCATTGCTGCAATGAATTGGAAGCGTGCAGGATAGCTGATATGGTGATTAGCACGGGCGATAACACATTCTCCACTCTCTAAAGGTTGACGAAGAGAATCAAGAACTTGTGGAGAAAATTCAGGTAATTCATCAAGAAAAAGAACGCCATTATGCGCAAGTGAAACTTCTCCAGGCCGTCCTTTGAGACCACCACCGATCATTGCGGCCATAGAAGCAGAATGATGGGGAGCACGAAAAGGGCAGTGGAATGAAAGAGTATTATGGATTGTTTCTCCTGTAATAGAAGCTATCAGAGAGACATCTAAAAGTTCTCGGCTGTCAAGTGGTGGTAAAATGGAAGGTAAGCGTTGTGCTAACATAGATTTTCCTGCACCAGGGGGACCGACAAACAAAAGGTTATGCCGTCCAGCAGCACAAACTTCTAATGCACGTTTAGCGGTTTTTTGTCCTTTAATTTCGCAAAGGTCTGGCAGTTCAGTTTGGATCGTATATTGACGCGGCTGTGGACGTTTTTGAATTTGGGTTCCCTTAAAATGATTGACCATGGTAAGGAGAGTTTCGGGAGCAAGAATATTCATCTCTGCATTTGCCCATGCTGCTTCAGGTCCGCATTGAAAGGGACAAATTAAGCCTTTATCGAGTGATAAGGCTGTCATTGCGGCTGGTAAAACACCATTGACGCTAGTCAATGAACCATCTAGTGACAATTCACCTAAAATGACGTAATCTTGCGCGACTTCAGGAGGAAGAATCCCCATAACAAGCATTAAGCCTACAGCGATGGGCAAATCATAATGTGATCCCTCTTTAGGGAGATCAGCTGGTGCAAGATTAATCGTAACCCGTTTATTTGGCATAGAAAGGCCACAAGCCTGAAAAGCTGCTTGTACACGCTCACGGCTTTCTGCAATTGCTTTATCGGCTAGTCCAACAATAGCCATTCCTATTTTACCAGAGGAAACCATCACCTGTACATCGACAGGTACTGCTTCTAGACCGCGAAAAGCAACAGTTGTGACACGCGCGATCATCAGTTATCCCCCCCTTTAAACTTGAAAAAGACAATCATATTTGCACATAAAAATCAAGCAATATATATATGGTTTTTTGGAGGGAGAGATCTATATACATGTGCGGATTTTGTAGTGCTTTCATGGAGAGTTATTTGCATAAATTTAACCATAATTATATGCGGCGAAATAAAAGATTTATAATGAGGAAGATGAATGTGGTAGGAAGAAAGGAGCGCGGCTATTTGGTTACAAAATAGTGCAAGATTTTATGAATGTTCAAGGGGAGGGCGATGTTATGTATTGCAAGCAAAATTGTTATTTTATGTGATCAAACATGTGAAATATCCATGGTAGGCGTATTTATCTTTCTTGTTTGATGTTATTTATAGTATAAAGTGATGTAAAATCTATTGAAGGTATCTGATTTGATGGTATACCAAACGGGAGATTTT
The DNA here is from genome assembly GCF_039543025.1 of Bartonella acomydis. NCBI lineage: Bacteria > Pseudomonadati > Pseudomonadota > Alphaproteobacteria > Hyphomicrobiales > Bartonellaceae > Bartonella > Bartonella acomydis. Next base: position 273,084 of record NZ_BAABIY010000012.1, read on the forward strand.
TTTAAATCAGGAACCATGCGCAGTGTATGTATAGCTCTCTGCTTTATCTGTAGTTTTCCTCAGCCACTTGCAGCATTTGAATTATTTGGCATTCCTTTTTTTTCTCAAAAGCACACAAGTTCCTCTTCTAATATAAGCGGTACAGAGAAATTTTATAAGGTTGATGTCGTTGCACCATTAGGTGCACCATCAGAAGGTATTAAAATAGTCAAATCTGTTTCTTCTCTTATTGCTGATAAAGATAAAGCGTCTAGTTCTTCTGGTTTGTTAGCGAAAGCCCGTTCAGATTATCGTGCAATTCTTTCTGCTCTTTATGCTGATGGACGCTATGGTGGTGTTATTAGTATCAAGATTAATGGTTTAGAAGCTGCTGATTTAAGTTCTATGACTCAACTACCAGCACAATCCAATATTGTTATTACCATAGATGCCGGTCCACAATATGTTTTTAATGTTGCAAGCATCAATAAAGTTGCTCCATTCGTAAAATATAAACTCAATAGAATGCCGACAATTGAAGAATTAGGTTATAAAGTTGGGTTTATTGCCAAATCTGAAACCATTTTAAAAGCGGAAAGATGGGCGATTGAAGGATGGCGTCGACAAGGATACGCTAAAACTAAAGTTATAAAAAGTGAGGTTGTTGCTGATCATACAGCACACCTCATTGATGCGCAGATTGTCATTGATCGTGGACAAGAAGCTTATTATGGTCCCTTAACTGTACGTAATGTGAGTAAAAAGCCACACATAGATTCAGATTATATTGCTTGGATGACAGGATTAAAGGTAGGTCAAAAATACGATTCTCATGCACTAACCAAGGCCAGTGAGAGGCTTGCACGGCTTAATGTTTTTCGTGCTGTGAATATACGTGAAGCTGATATGATTAACCCTGATGGTAGTTTACCGCTTACGCTTGTTTTAGAAGAACGCAAACCCCGCCGTTTTGGTGTAGGTGGTAGCTATTCAACATTAGATGGTGCTGGTTTTGAAACTTATTGGATGCATAATAATCTTTTTGGCCATGCGGAGCATCTTAAATTTGAAACAAAAATAAGCAATATTGGCAGCAACAAAGGAGAATCGTATAATCTGAAAAATTTTGATTATCTTTTTGGTGCTACATTTATAAAGCCTGGCATATTGACCCCCGACACAGACTTTAGGACAGATCTAAAAATGCAGCAAGATGTTTTAGAGAACTATACAACAAAAGCCATCAAAGGAAAGATCGGTGTAACACATGTTTTTAATGGTCATCTATCGGGACAGATTGCTGTAGAGGTTTCTAATGGTTATTCACGCGATATTTATTTTGGGAGCCGTAATTTTACGACAATTGGCTTACCCAGTGGTTTGATTTACGATAGTCGTAATAATAAGTTTAATGCGACGAAAGGTTTGTATGGAGAAGTAATTATTGAACCTTTTTATGAAATTCGCTTGGGTAATTTGGTGACAAAAGTGGCTGTAGAAGGTCGTTCTTATTGGTCATTGGATGAGAAGGATCGTTTTGTTTTTGCAGCACGAGCGAAGCTTGGTACAATTATTGGGAGTGATACAGCACAACTTCCTTCAGATACGCTTTTTTTTGCTGGTGGTGGCGGATCTGTTCGCGGTTATGCTTATCGTAATATTGGTATAAAAACAGATCATGATGCTATTGTTGGTGGACGAACGCTTGTTGAAGGGGCAGCAGAGCTACGTTTGTCTTTAAATGATAAGATAGGGCTTGTCAGTTTTTTGGATGGGGGGTTTGCAGGGGAAAAGGTGCATTTTGATTTTCCTCAAAAAATGAAATGGGGAGCAGGTATAGGAGGTCGCTATATGACAGATATTGGGCCTTTACGTGTTGATTTAGCTTTTCCTCTTAAGCGAGAGAAAGGTGATCCTCGCATTGGTTTTTATGTGGGTATAGGACAAGCGTTTTAATGAAGAAAACTATGCGTTTACGGACTTTCTTATTTGGACTTTTGTGTTTTTTATTAAGCATTTTTATTTTTGCGCGAGAAGTCAATACACCCTCTAGTCAAACGCATATGGATGATCGTTCATGGTTTATCTCTCTCATTGAACGCGGACTTTCAACACCTAATCGCCAAGTTCGTTTGCATAATGTGCAAGGGGCATTGTCTTCTCAAACGTCAATTGATACCATTACAATAAGTGATAAAAAAGGTATTTGGTTGAAAATTATCAATGCTAAAATGGATTGGAATCGCCTCGCATTGTTAAGAGGGCACATAAGTATTAACCAGCTTTCTGTAGAACGCATTATGTTTTTACGCAAACCACAAGGCGGTTCTTCTCTTATTTCTTCTCTTGAGACGGAAAAAATTTCTTTACCAAAATTGCCACTTGCCATTTCTATCGATACGCTTACAGCGCAACATGTGGCGTTTGAACAAGAACTTTTTGGTTTTTCGGCTGATATGTTCTTAAAAGGAAATCTAACCTTAACAAATGGTGACTTTGATATTAATGTAGCAGCTCACCGTTTAGATGCGCAAGGGTCTTTTTCTCTTTTAACGAAGATATCTGATAGTAACCGTACGGCTAAAATTGATATTTCTGCGAATGAACCGCAAAATGGCATTTTGGTGAATATTTTTAAACTTGAAAAGCGTCCCGCATTAAGTCTCACCATTAAAGGAGATGGTACTTTTGATGATTTGATTGTCAAACTTTATTCGGAAGTTGATCACCATCCTGTTTTAGATGGCCATCTTATGCTTACAAATTTTGCAGAAGGGCACAGTTTTTCTACAAAGCTTGTTGGCACATTTGGTTCTTTAATGCCTTCTCAATATCGTAACCTCTTCGTATCTGATGTAACGTTAAAAGCAGAGGCAAGGGTGACAAAAGAAGGTATAACACACCTTGATCGTATAGCGCTTCAGAGTGAAACAATGAATGTTATAGCGAATGCTGAAATTACCGCAGATGGATTTTTGCGACGGCTTTTTGTTGATGGAAAAATGGCTTTTGATAAAGAAAATAGGGTTACGCATTCCCTATTAGAAGTGCCAATGTATGTGGATAATCTTGCTTTAAATATTGATTATGGTCGCGAGGGGAAACAATCTTGGAATGGACGGCTTGTTGTTCATCATGTGAAGGATAAAAATATTCATATTCGTGATGCGATTTTTGATATGGGGGGAGTAAGCGAAAATCTTGATAATGCAGCTTCTCGTCATGTTGGTATTCAGGTTAAGGGAATACTTAAAGGGATTGAAAAGCGTAAGGATACTTCGGAAGAAGATTTAGGCCAAACAGTTCATGTGCATCTAGATACGGATATTTTTTCTAGAAAACCAGTTTTAATTCATGATTTCAGTATTACGGGGCAGGGTTTTTCTGCTTGGTTAAAAGGAAAAATGGATCATTTTATTTTTAAAGGTGATCTTGGCTTTAAAACGCAAACACTTGCTCCTTTTAGTCGCTTGAGTAAACAAGCATTTGCTGGTAGTGCAGATATTACAGCTAAGGGAACAATTGGTTTAATGAGTGGCGTTTTTGATCTTCAATTGTCAGGGACAGCTGATGATATGAAAATAGGCATGGAACCTTTTGATCGTTTTTTCAAAGGAAATTTTACGCTTTCAGGTGGTGCTGCTTATGATGCGACGTGTTTAATTTTGCATAGTTTGGATTTGAAAAGCCAATACGCGGATATAAAGGCGGATGGGTATTTTTCAAATGAGAAAGCTAAAATGGATTTCTCTGCTCAAATATCTGATCTTGCGAGATTAGATCCAAGAGTAAAGGGTGCCCTTACGATCCAAAGCACAGCTAGGGGGCACAATAGTATTATAAATTTTAATACACGGGCTCATATTGCTGAAGCAGTTTTAATGGGAAAGAAGCTGCAGAATACAACCTTTACGATGAAAACACTGGTAGATAATACATCGTCTGTTACTTCTGTAACGGGTTCTGTAAAGGGAGAAGGAACTTTTGCTAAGAACCCCTTATATTTATCGGCTTCTTTTGAGGATTCTGATCAGATTGGCAAACTTGAAAATATCGATATAAAAGGAGGAAATGCAAAAATAACCGGTAATCTTTCTCAAACGGAGGGTTTTGTTAAAGGTGCTTTGAAGGTTGATGCTGATGATATTTCAGTGCTTTCAGCGTTATTTTTGCAGGAAGGCAGTGGAAAAGTAAAAGGAGATTTTGTTTTTGATGAAAAAAATGGCAGGCAAAAAGCCAGTTTAAAGGCTCAAGTTGACCATTTAAGCTTTGCAAAGAATAGAATTAAAAAGTTAGAAGCCAAAGGGGACATCTTTGATCCTTTTGGTATGATACAGTTTGAGGGTTTTATGAATGCAGAGCATATTCAAACCCCTTTGATGATAGTTAATCGTCTAAATGCTAAAGCTAATAGTAAGGATAAGCAAACAGTTTTTACGGTTCAGGCTGTATTGCCTAATAATACAAACGCACGGCTTTCTGGCCATATGGCTACAGCGGAGCTTTCAGAAGGTATAAGGCGAGAAGTGCAAATTGAAACCATAGATATTAAACAACGCAATCTTCATGCAACATTGCCTAAAGCAGCTACAATTGTTTTTGATAAAGATGGAATAACAGTAAATGACTTAGGAATTGCAATTGACGGAGGTAAAATTATCTTTGCAGGAAATATACAAGATAGCCTTAATTTGAACTTTACAATGAAGACATTTCCTGTGGCGTTAGTCAATCTCTGGAAATCTGATCTTGGAGCATCTGGTACAGTAACAGGGCAGGTTATGATCCGTGGTAACTTAGAAAAACCTGATGTGAGCTATGATATAAAAGGTGAAGGATTGACAACTGTTGCACTGCAAAACAAAAAAATAATGCCTTTTATGCTTACTACTGCAGGTAAAACGGTAGATCAAACCCTTACTTTAAATGCAAATTTAACGGGGGAAGGAGTACGAGCACAAGCACAGGGGCATATGTCTTTATATAAAGACAAGTTTGATCTCCATGTTAATTTGCATGATTTTTCTGCACGTTTGATTAATAATTTTATTGAAGGGCAAGCTCTTGGAGGAACGATTATAGGTCAAGTTAATATTGATGGAACAATAAAGGACCCCTCTGCTCATTTTGAGTTTTCTAGTCAAAACTTAACTGCTATGACGCATAAAGGACCTATATTATTCACTATAAATACGCGTGGTTCTTACAAAAAATCAGCTTTTCGTATTGAAAAAATGGTAGCAACGGGAGATAAAGGATTAGATCTGTCTATAAATGGGCCTGTTACTTTACACAATTCAGGGACAAAATTGAGTGTTCAGGGTACCATGCCTCTTGATTTTGTTGATCTCTTATTAGCGAAGCATGGTGCGCATGTGATGGGTATTGCTAAAATTGATGCCACTCTTAATGGTGCATTAGATAAGCCGCAATTGCTGGGAAATTTTTCTATATCTAATGGTAGCTTTTTTGATTCAAAAACCAATTTAGGATTGCACAATGTAACGCTTGAAAGCAAACTAAATGGCGATCACATTCTGATAGAGAAAGCCTCAGCTTCTTCATCTGAGGGAGGGGCAATTTCTGTTTCAGGTCGTATCACGAGTGATCTGCAGCCAGATTTAGTATTTTATCTTGACCACGCTAATTATAATGATGGTTCTATGATTCTTGCAACATTGTCAGGAAATATGACAATGACGGGCGATTTTTTAGATAATCTTGTTATTGGTGGTGATATCACAGTTGAAAAGGCTGAGATTTTTGTTCCCGATCATTTTTACAATGCAAAGTTTCTTGATATAAAAAATAAAAATTTAACAAAATCGATTCAGAAAACGCTTGAACGTGCTGATGTTAAAGATACCAACACAAATCGTGGTATCTCTCAGGAGTCTTCATCTGTTGTATTATCAAATATACGTATTACGGCGCGCAATCAATTTTTTGTGCGTGGTAGAGGGTTAGATACTGAATTGGGAGGACACATTAACATAGCAGGTCCATTGCATGATGTGCATCCTGTTGGGGAGTTTCAGATGATTCGGGGACGTTTTGACATTCTTTCACAGCGTCTTAATTTTTATCAAGGGCACGCGAGTTTTAGCGGTAATCTTAATCCCACGATTTATTTTGTGGCAAATAAGAATAGTGGAGATATTCACGTCACTGTTACTGTAAGTGGAATGATTGATGATCTTAACATTAATTTTTCTTCACAACCAAATTTGCCGCAAGATGAAATTTTGGCACGTTTGATTTTTAATCGCTCTCTTAATGAACTATCACCATTTCAGATTGCCCAGCTTGCAGCAGCCGCAGCTGATCTTGCAGGTGCTTCTAATACATCTTTATTGAATACTCTACGGGCTAAAATTGGTCTTAATGATCTTGATGTTATCGTTGATGAAAAGGGGAATACCGGCTTACGTATTGGACACTATATACACAACAATGTTTATTTAGGTTTTGAAGCAGGATCAAATGGAATGACGAAGGGAACAATTAATTTGGATATTTCGCGTCATCTTAAAGCGAAAGGTGCCATAGGAAATGAAAAAAATTCTAGTATTGGTATATTTTACGAAAGAGATTATTAAAAATTACAGGTTTCAAATTCTCATTGGTTAAATTTTATATACTTAAAGCTCTCCTTTGGAGAAATATTGAAGTATAGGCTAAGAATTTCACAACAGAAAAAGCTAGATATGAAATGTTTTATTTTTTTATTTATTGTGTTCTTTAATCAGAATTCCATCTTTTATGAAAAATAGTATATCATTGTATTTTTCATTTATATATATTTTACATTTCCTGGTATTCTCAATACCATCTCACCAGAATTATCCACAAATAGTAGAATTTAAAATCTATCAAGCACGAGCATTTGTTACGCTTATGGAGATACAAACGGCATTACCACAGTTTTACTATCATTGTCCTTGGTAAGATTTTCTAAATTTGCATATTAACTCTCTTCATGCATATGAGATTTCATAACATTTTATAAATATTTCACTATTTATTTGACGAAATAGGAAACTCTCGATATTGAATTTTTCTGTTTTAAAAATAAAGTGAATTTTTTTAACAAGATTACAAATAAGATTTTTGATTTTTATACCAATTTTAGAAAGTTATTTTCAATAAGCTATGATTTTTTCTCATGGCTGTATTTCAAAGAGGATATCTTTCGCTTCTTTACAAAGGGATAAACCTCTTTGCATTTTTTATCTGATCTGAAATCTTAATTTAAAGTTTAGAGATTAGGGTTTCTGTTTTTTGAATTGGATATTATGAAGTTTTGTGTAAAAACCATTTTCCTTTGCCAGTAATTCTTGTTGGCTACCTTGTTCAATTAATTGCCCATTTTTTATAACAACAATTTTATCAGCACGAACAATTGTTGAAAGGCGGTGGGCAATGATAATAGTTGTGCGTCCTTTGATGAGGTGATAAAGTGCTTCATTAATTTGTGCTTCTGTAGGCGAATCTAATGCACTTGTTGCTTCATCAAGAATGAGAATTTCACTATCATGAAGCATTGCTCTAGCGATAGCAAGTCGTTGTTTTTGTCCACCTGAAAGATTACAGCCATTGTCGCCAATTTGTGTATCATAGCCATTTGGCAGCTCCATAATAAAGTCGTGAGCATTGGCTGTTTTTGCTGCTTCAATAATGTCATTGTCACTGGCACCCTCTCTGCCAAGCCCGATATTATATTTAACAGTTCCCTGAAAAAGAAAAGTATCTTGTCCTACATAAGCCATTAGGTCTCGCAAGGAACGAAATGTTGTATAGCGAATATCTTGATTATTAATCAAAATGCGTCCCTTTGTTGGGTCATAAAGGCGCATAATAAGGTTAATAAGGGTTGATTTTCCTGAACCCGATGGACCCACCAACGCTGTCATTTTTTGAGGTTCTATTTCTAGATTGATATTTTTCAACACCATTTTTTTATCTGTATATGCAAAAGAAACATTTTCAAAACGGATGCTTCCTTGAGTTTTATCTAGATCTTTAGCATTTTCATGTTCTATAACCACAAGAGGATGGTCTAGTATCTCAAACATTGTGCGAATATTAACCAAACCAGCTTCAATTTTGACTCGTACATTTGCGAGCCTTTTTGCAGGTTCATAAGCAAGAAGTAAGGCGACAATAAAGGACATAAATTCACCTTGAACACCTGCACGTTGGGTCGCAAGATAGCCAGAAAAACAGATAATACCCGCAATAGCAATACCAGCGAGTGTTTCCATAATCGGATTTGTAATGGCTTGAAGTGTTGCAATAGTGTTTGCTTGTTTTTCAACATGACTAATAGCATTGTTCATATGTTTTTTCATGAGATCTTCTAATGAAAAAGCTTTGATAACTCGAATGCCGATAGAACTTTCTTGTATAATTTTGATAATTTCACCAAGTGAAAGGAGTTCTTTTTCGACAAGGCTGCGAACACGTTTTAAAGCCATTCGAACTCCTAAAAAAGCGAGTGGTCCTACTATTAAAGTAATGGCGATTAAGATAAAATTTTGAAGACACATAACAAGCAATAAGCCACTAACGGAAAGCAAATCACGCACAAAAGTTGTAATAATTGTATCAATGATATTACGTACTGCTGTAGCATTGTGGGTTACACGGACAAGAAGATCAGATGAAGTATTATTGTGATAAAAAGCGACTCCTTGTTCCATAAGACGCGCATAAATTTTACGCTGTTGTTCAGCAACGATACTGTTACCTGCTTTGCTTAAAAAGTAAATTTGGGCAAAAGTAGCAATTCCTTTGAGAATGAAAATGAAAGCGATGATGCTAGAAATTAAAGCAATCATAGCAAAATTCTTCCCCTCAATGATATAATTGACAACGTCACGCATAATCCATGCACTGGCAGAGGTTGTGCAAGAAATAATAATCATTGAAAAAATAGCAGCACCATACCAACGCGCATGTTTACGAAAATTTTCTCGCAAAAGACGAATAACAAGGTGCTTATCAAAAGCGGAAATTTGTTTTTTTATCATGAAGGGTTTTTATATTTTATCGTTCTTTTATGCAAGCTTGAAGCATTTTTACTTCAAGCTATTTCATTCTTTCGAGAAAATACTTTTTTATAAAATAAAGAGGTTAACTACATTCACCATCCGATTAAAAAGCACCACAACAATATCCTATGATGCTTGTAAAATGCCCTGTACATGCACTCTAGATATTTTATTATACGATTTCAACAAAAAATCATTTAGCTGCTATCACCATCATCATTTGACGGCCTTCAAGTTTTGGTTCAGATTCGATTTTAGCAATTTCACTTGTATCTTCTTTAACCCGCTGAAGAAGTTTTAATCCAAGATCTTGATGTGCCATTTCACGACCACGAAAACGCAAAGTGACCTTCACTTTATCACCGTTACCAATGAAACGATGAATGGCTTTGAGTTTTACGCCATAATCATGAACATCAACATTTGGACGCATCTTAATTTCTTTAATTTCAATGATTTTTTGCTTTTTTCGTGTTTCAGCTGCCTTTTTTTGGGTCTGATATTTTAATTTACCCAAATCAATGATTTTACACACGGGAGGCTCAGCATTTGGTACAATTTCAACTAAATCAAGCCCAACTTCTGCAGCCATAGCAAGGGCTTCTTGTATTGCAACAACCCCTTGATGTTGTCCTTCATCATTGATAAGTTGCACACGAGGAACCCGAATATCTCGATTTGAACGTGGTCCGTCTTTTTGGTTGGGCGTTATTTTAAACGTTTTGCGAATGGTTTATGCTCCTTAATTTTGAATTATCTACGATGCCACTTAATATACAATTATACACAGAAAAACAACTAGCATTTGTGCTTTTTTCATATTTGATTTATGATTTTAAGGATAGAAATTTTCCCTTTAATAATAAAAATACTTTATAAAGGAGAAGAATCATGGATCAAAATATTCCGTGCCAATTTTTTTCATTTGAAGGTACTCCTCTTGCAGTACGCCATCGAAAAGGTCACGGCTCTGTTGGTTTAGTTTGGCTTTCTGGCTATCAATCCGATATGTTAGGAAACAAGGCTCTGTTGATTGATCAGTTTGCTCAGCAGAACGATTTGTCTTGTTTGCGTTTTGATTACTCTGGTCATGGAGAATCTGGGGGTGATTTTTTTCAAGGTACGATTTCGCGTTGGGTTAGGGAAAGTTTGGTGGTTTTTGAAACCTATTGTGAAGGACCGCAAATTTTGGTTGGTTCCTCTATGGGGGGGTGGATTGCACTAAGGCTTGCTATGATGCTAGCACAGAAAAACACGACGCTTGCGGGCATGGTTTTAATTGCACCGGCTCCTGATTTTACACAAACTTTGGTGGAACCAGAGTTAGGCTTAGAGGGATGGAAAATTTTAGAAGAAAAAGGATATGTTGAACGACCTGCGGCTAATGATGATGAGGAGCCAATGCCCTTTACAAAAGCGTTGATTGAAGATGGACGAGATAATTGTGTTATGAAGGGATGCATTGATGTTGGCTGCCCGATTCATATTCTCCAAGGGATGGAAGATGATATGGTACCCTATCAGCATACATTAAATTTATTGAATCATTTACCTTTACAAGATGTAACATTGACACTTGTTCGTGATGCAGATCATCGTTTTTCTCGTCCAAAAGATTTAAAGTGTCTTGAAACAGCATTGCGGTCATTGATTGACCACATTAATGCAAGATAAAGGCCAAATTTATCAACATAAAGATATAATACATGAGTGTTTATGAACATTTTATTTTCTCTGATCAGGTTATACCTCTACGGGTACGCGAAAATAAGTGCGCGCGCCGTCTTACATTACGTATTGATGCGAGTGGTCAGGAGATTTGTATAACAACACCACCAGCGATAAGCTCCTATTCTGTTCAAGATTTTATTGAGAAGCACCGATCTTGGATTGAAGCACGTCTTTCTCGTATACATATTTCTCATGAGAATTCTTATCTCAAAGAAGGGACAACGATTCCTATATTAGGTATTGCACATACTATAAAACATGAGAAAGGACGTGGAATCACAGAAATCGTTACAGGGGATATGGGGCAGGAGCCTCAAATTATTGTTTATGGTCAATTAGAATATTTGCCAAGACGTATTGCTGATGTTTTAAAAAAACAAGCTGCGCTCATTATAACGCCATTAGTGGGTTATTATGCACACAAAGTAGAGCGTAAAGTGAAGTCAATTTGTTATAAAGATACGAAAAGTCGTTGGGGTTCTTGTTCCATAAGAGGAAACCTCTCTTTCTCGTGGCGCCTTATTATGGCGCCAAAAGAGGTTGTTGAATATGTTGTTGCGCATGAGGTTGCCCATCTTATTGAAATGAATCACGGGCCAAAATTTTGGGCTCTTTGTGAAAAACTTTACCCAAACAGTAAAACATATCGTGCTTGGTTAAAGGAAAATGGTCGTATGCTACAAGCAATCGATTTTCATTCCTATAAGCTAGAAGTATGAAAAGACGTAAAGGGGATAATATTTTTTGGAACTTTTTACCAAGTATTTCATTATACAGATATCTCGTCGCATGATGAGGAATTCATTGAAGCCTCAGCAATATTGTCTTCCCCTGCTTAAGTTTGCTGAGTGTCTTCAATGTTTTTACTTTATTTTTTTTGTAATTCAGCTTAATAATCTTTAATAATTCTTAAAGTTCAGATAGGAAGAGCAGTTATGCCTGTCCTTACAGATCCACTTAAGCTATTACAGGCGCTTATTCGTTGCCCTTCTGTTACACCGCATGAAGCGGGTGTTTTGTCAACTTTGGAACAGTTTCTAGAAAAAATGGGGTTTTGTGTTGAGCGTCCTATTTTTTCCGATAAAAATACAGAAGATGTTGAAAATCTTTATGCAAAAATGGGGAGAGAAGGTCCGCATCTTATGTTTTCGGGACATACGGATGTTGTACCACCAGGAGTATTGGAACAGTGGATCTATCCACCTTTTGAGGCGGTAATAGATCAAGGGAAATTATACGGGCGAGGCGCTGTTGATATGAAGGGCGGTATTGCTTGTTTTGTTGCAGCACTTGCTCGAGTTCTGGAGAAACAGTCCATTAAAGGCATGGTAAGTCTTCTCATTACCGGTGATGAAGAAGGTCCTGCATTGAATGGTACGGTAAAACTTCTTAAATGGGCACAACAAAGAGGTGAAAAATGGACTGCTGCGCTTGTAGGAGAACCAACAAGCGTAAAGACTGTTGGTGATGTGATAAAAATTGGTCGCCGAGGATCAATTTCCGGTATTGTTACCGTTAAAGGTCGCCAAGGGCATGTTGCTTTTCCTGAGCGGGCAGCCAATCCATTGCCTTTAGTCAGTAAACTTATTCAAGCTTTGACACAAACTGCTTTAGATCAAGGGACGGAAAATTTTCAACCCAGTAATTTAGAATTAACAGCTATTGATACAGGCAATTCTGCGGTAAATGTGATTCCAGCACAAACGATTATCCGTTTTAATATCCGCTACAATGATCTTTGGACAAAAGAAACACTGATGAGGGAAATTGAAAAACGTCTCACTTCCGTGCAGTCAAAAAATAATAGTGATCAGTTACCCTTTTATCAGCTTGAATGGATTCCAAGTTTGGGTGATGTTTTTTTGACCAGAAGTGATAAACTCATTCACACAGTATCAAATGCTATTAAAAGCATAACAGGGTATATACCAGAATGTTCTACGTCAGGGGGAACTTCGGATGCTCGATTTATTAAAGATTATTGCCCCGTGGTTGAATTTGGTTTACCGGGGCAAACGATGCATATGGTTAATGAATGTGTAGATCTTGATGCAATGGAAACTCTCACAGTTATTTATGAACGTTTTATTACTGATTTTTTTGCATAAAAAGAAGCACTTGTTTTTTCAAAAACATTTTTATCATACACTAAAAATCAAAAATATTCTATCACAGTTGATATGCTCATAGGTTGGAACCATAAAGATTTTAATTTGCCAATTGGCTGATGATATAATCAAGAAGGATTCGTCCTTTTTTTGTTGCTTTCAGGTGTTGGTTTCCTAGCATTTTTACCAGACCTTGTTGTTGTAAATCTATAAGCTTTTCCATTGGTAAACTTTTAGGATTTAAAGTGTCATAGCGTGAAAGATCCAAACCTTCGCTAAGACGCAATCCCATAAGAAGCATTTCATTTGCTTGTTGCTTAAGAGTCAATTGTTCTGTTTCAATACAGCCATGTCCTGTTTTTTCTACCAATTCAAGCCAATGCTCAGGATGTTTTTCATTGATTGTCACATAGCGTTTACGGCTTTCAATTTGAGAATCAGCTATTTTTAAAGAGAGAGAGGAATGATTTTGTGCATACTCAATAAAACGTCCATGGGCTCCTGGACCAAAGCCTGCATATTCATGATAACGCCAATAGAGAAGATTATGTGCTGATTCGGCACCAGGCATTGCATGATTTGAAATCTCATAAGCTGGCAATCCATGCAGTGTGGTTATTTCTTGGGTGAGATAATACAGATCTGCTGCAAGTTCTGATGCGGGAAGAATAAGTCTTCCAGCATCATATAGCCGTTTAAAAGCGGTTCCTTCTTCAATAGTTAGTTGATAAAGAGAAAGATGATCAGCCGCCAAATCAATGGCTTGAAAAAGTTCACATTTCCACTGTTCAAGCGTTTGTTCTGGGCGTGCATAAATGAGATCAAAAGATAAACGCGGAAAGATTTCCCGTGCTAAAGCAATAGCATGAAGAGCTTGTTGCACATCGTGGAGTCGACCAAGTTGTCGCAATGCTTTGTTATTGAGTGCTTGTATGCCTAGGGATAAGCGGTTAACACCTGCTGCACGATATCCGCGAAAGCGTTCTGCTTCTACACTTGATGGGTTGGCTTCTAGTGTGATTTCTGCTTTATCATCGATTGTCCATTTTCTTGCCAGTGCTTGCAATAAAGCATCAACAGTTTGCGGTGTCATAAGAGAGGGAGTTCCCCCACCAATAAAAATACTGGTAATATGACGTGGACCTATTTTATGATATTGCGTTTCTATTTCACGTTCAAAGGCGGTTACAAAACGTGGTTGATCAACACCATGAATGCGAACATGGGAATTAAAATCGCAATAAGGACATTTTGCAACACAAAAGGGCCAGTGAAAGTAAATGCCAAACGGTGCGTTCATGAGAGTGTCAAAAGGCTTTCGGCTAAAAGTTTAAATGCGCGTGCACGATGAGAAAGAGGAAGTGCTGTATCATTGAGTTTCCAGCCATGTTTTTGCTCCGTTGACATTTCTCCAAAGGTATTGACATATCCATCTGGTAAAAAAATAGGATCAAAACCAAAACCTTTATCTCCTCGCGGAGGCCAAATGAATGCCCCTTCAACGCACCCACGAAAATAAACTGCATGAGTATCGGGCCATGCAATGCAAATAACGGATATAAATCGGCATTTTCGTTGGCTTTTTTCATGCGCTCCATTTTTTTGCAGTTCATCTTCTATTTTTTGCATAGCTTTTGAAAAATCACGTGTACCATCGGGCTGAAGAGCAAGGTCTGCTGTATAAACGCCTGGTGAACCACCCAAGGCATCCACTTCCAAGCCTGAATCATCAGAAAGAGCCGGAAGTCCTGTATTTTTTGCTGCGGCAAAGGCTTTAATATAGGCATTTTCTTCAAATGTTGTCCCTGTTTCTTTGGGTTCGGGCAATCCAAGCTCTTTTGCAGATTGTATTGTTAAGCCAAATGGCGCAACCAAAGTGGAAATTTCATGCAATTTGCCGGTATTATGTGTTGCAATGACAAGTTTTTTGGCTGCTATACTTCTCATATATTTCTCCAGAAGTAAAAAGAGGGGACTATTTTATACTAAAAACCAACGACAATGCTTACATATACAAATTCTGCCAGATTTTATACGATATCATCTTTTTATATGTTTATTATTATTCTACTCAAATGAAATTTTTCATATTTTATAATAACAATGAAAGATATATGGACGGTCTATTTTTTAATGGTAGCATTTTTATGATAAATATATGATATGTTACACGACTTTAGACTATTTGACCAAATCTTGGCAAAACTTATATAAGAGAGAACTGTCTTAAAGTGGTGAAACAATTGTGATGAAGCACAAACCTATTGATGATGAACTAAAATATCTTGATGAGCGTTCGCGGGATATCTTTCGCCATATTGTGGAAGCCTATCTTAATGATGGTGAACCCGTGGGATCACGAAATCTTTCAAGACTTTTACGTCAGACATTATCACCAGCCACGATTCGCAATGTGATGAGTGATCTTGAACATCTTGGTTTAATTTATGCACCTCATGTCTCTGCAGGGCGAATGCCAACACAATCAGGATTACGATTTTTTGTTGATGCGTTTATGGAAGCTGGTGATTTGCCAAACGAGGAACGTGAAAGTATTGAAATGCAAGTAAAAGAGGCTGGTCACGCACAATCCGTTGAACATTTTCTTATTCAAGCAAGTCGCGTTCTTTCAGATCTTTCACGTGGTGCAGGACTTGTTTTGGCAACTAAGTACGAAGGAACATTGAAGCATATTGAATTTGTGCGGCTTGATAGAGAGCATGCTCTTGCTGTTTTAGTCACGCAACAAGGTGAGGTTGAAAATCGTATTGTTCACTTACCGGAAGGGGTTACCCATGCGCAATTGACAGAAGCAACAAATTTTCTCAATGCTCATATTCAGGGACGCACATTGAGTGAAGCGAAAGAAGAAATTGCCCGTTTATGCGCAGAAACACGAGCTGCTCTTGATCATTTGACTCATCATCTTGTTGAAACGGGATTAGCCCTCCTAGGAGGAGAAGATGCTAATCATAAAATACACCTTATTGTGCGTGGGCGTAGCAATTTACTTGAAGATGTGAAGGCAGAAGAAGATTTAGAGCGGCTACGGCATTTGTTTGATGACCTTGAAACACTTGAAAGTATGGCGCAACTTCTTGATTTAACGGATGAAGGTTCAGGAGTTCGTATCTTTATTGGTTCAGAAAATAAGTTGTTTTCGCTTTCTGGTTCTTCTTTAGTGGTAGCACCTTATCGTGATTCAAAACAGAGAGTTATCGGTGCTGTAGGAGTTATTGGGCCCACACGGCTTAATTATGCAAGGATTGTTCCTATGGTTGATTATACGGCGCAACTGGTATCACAATTGTTGCGTTAAAATAATCGAGTGCATATTTATAATACGGATATTCGTTGTACGAAGATGTATAAATACCCCTTGATTTTTGTCTGCAAAATTTCGATATCGAGAATAACAAATCTTATGAAGGAATGGAATTTTTATGTCTGATGAAAAAAACAAATTGACTGATGCTTCATTTGAAAATTGCGATTTGAAAAATCCAGCTGATCGCGATGCACTTAAAAAAGCTGCTGATGCATTTTTAAAAACACATAAAGCTGATGCACACGCAGAAGTTGAAGAGGAAAAAAGTGAATTCATTGATCCTGTAGTTGCTTTACAGGAAGAAAATAAAGAGCTGAAAGATCAACTTTTACGTCTTGCGGCAGATATGGAAAATCTTCGACGTCGTACTACGCGTGATGTATCGGATGCAAGAACTTATTCAATTGCTAATTTTGCGCGTGACATGTTATCTGTTTCGGATAATCTTAATCGTGCTTTAGAAGCAATTCCAGAGGGAGCAAAGGAAAATGACGCTGGTTTGAAAACATTAGCTGAAGGTGTGGAAATGACTGAACGTGCCATGATAGCAGCACTAGAACGTCATGGTGTACAAAAAATTCACCCAGAAGGGCAGAAATTTGACCCTCACTTTCATCAAGCGATGTTTGAAATCCCTAATTCTGATGTGCCAGATAATACCGTTCAGCAAGTTGTGCAGGCAGGTTATATTATCGGTGAACGCGTTTTGCGCCCAGCTATAGTAGGTGTGGCCAAAGGAGGGACGAAAAATCCTTCGGATGAATCTGATTCAGCTTAAATTGCACCAATAATAAGACTTTGAACAAATAATAGAGTTTCAAAAATGTATTTCTCATTCGTGAAGCATTTATAAAAGAGAGCTTTCAAAGATAAAAGGGTGTTAAAACACCCTTTTATCTTTGAAGTGGCCAATTTCCTTTTACAATATATGGGCTATTGCTTGAGGGAGATGGCGATAAAAATAAAACAAAATGATCAACCTCAAAAGGAGGAAATGAAAAATCACCTTGAGAGGACAGATAAGGAGAAAGATCTTCAGGTTTAATATCAAGCAATCGTGCAATAGTAATATGCGGAGTAAATTGTTTTTCATCAGGCGTTAGACCTAAATGACTACGAATACATTGCATCTTTTCGTATAAAATATTGAGAATCTCACAAGGTTCAATGCAAACAACAAGAGAATGTGGAGCCTTTTCTGAACCAAAAACGTCAAAACCCTTCATTTGTAGCATAAAAGGAGCGATTTTTATTGTGTCAAAGGCGTGCATAAGCGCATCTGCTGTAGCACTTTCTACTTCACCGAAAAAAGACAAAGTGACGTGAAAATTTTGCGGATTAATCCACTGCGCATTTGGTAAACCATTTTGCAAGGATACGAGTTGTTGTGTTGTTTGTTGAGGGATTTGGAGAGCGCTAAATAGGCGGGACATGGTATCTCCTTAAAGTGAAAAAGCACCACTACAAGTACAATGGCAAATAATAAAGGCAAAGCACACCAGAAAGATAAGGCGATTATGTAGAAAAATAATGTCTAAAAAATGTTTATATTGATAACAATAACCATGTTTACGTGTATTTTATCGCAAAGATATACAGTAAAAGGTAGTTTATAAAAGTTAACGTATCCAGTAAGGGATAAAAGTTTTTCTTTACTGTAAATATTTCATCATACATATTAAGTATGATAACAGCTATAACGGGTAGCAAATGCTTATGATAAACGTAACGCTCATTGTTAGTGGCTATGAATATTGGTACTTTTAAGAAAAACACAGAAAGCCAATCAGAATAATAAAGGCAAGAAGTCTTGTTTCGAGAGTAGCCATATATCTTGATGGGGTTATAAACTCTAGTTTTCTTCTCCAAATTTATTATTGATGAGTTTTTCCAGAGCATTGAGAGCATCAGTTGCTTCTGGTCCCCAAACGCGAATGGTGAGATTACAACCGTGGGAAGCTGCTAACATCATAAGTCCCATGATTGACGAACCGCCGACGATTTTTCCATCTTTTTCAACTTCAACAATGGCATTAAAATTGTCAACAGTTTGGACAAATTTTGCAGAAGCACGTGCATGTAATCCACGTTTATTACAAATATTGAAATGACGGCTTATTTTAGAGGGGAGAGGGTCTTTGAAAAGCATGAGTGGTTAATTATCCGCTATAAAATTATATTGGTACATTGATATATTTACGTCCTGCTTCTTGTGCTATTCTTAAAGCTTCTGATAATGAAATATCAGGGGATTGTCGAATAGAAATAAGTTTAATGAGCATAGGCAAATTAACACCTGAAATCATTTCAACACGTCCTTTTTCAATAGCAGGAATAGCTATATTTGAAGGTGTTCCACCGAATACATCCGTTAATATAATGACGCCATGGTCTGTATCTGTAGAGGAAACAGCGGCTATAATATCACCTCGGCGCTGATCTATGTCATCATTAGGGTAGACGCATATTGTTGCGAATTTTTCTTGTGTTCCAACAACATGTTCTACCGCATGTAAAAATTCAATAGCCAGCTCACCGTGCGTTACAAGCACGAGTCCAATCATTTACACAAACTCCTGTTCACTAAAAATCCAACCGTATTGGTGGAAACTGTATTTTACAAAGCTTTATTCTGCTGCCAAGAAAAATTTACAAAAAAAAGGCAAAAATAAAGATTTTTTTTATATTTTAAAAATTAGACTGATTTATGCCATATTTTTCTAAAGAAGATTGCTTCAATAGCTTGACAAATAGCCGTACAATCAGCTTCGTGAAGGCTTGGGAGTTTTAAAAGAGGAATATGTAGATCTGCAAATTGAAAAGTTTGATTTGTGGAAAAACGTTCATATTCAGGACCAAGAAGAATAACGTAATTAATAATGGTTTTTTTTTCAAACTCTATCATATAAAGGCCAGCGCCGCGAATCTCGATACCACCTTGCAAACCTTCTGGGGTATATCCATAAAGTTTTTCATTTTCCACACGCAGCATTGTATAATCATCACTGATAAGTTTTGCTTCACGTTTTGACCATTCAGCACGCTCAATCAAAGAGAGGGTAAGGGTTGATTTTCCTGAACCCGATGGCCCTATAATCAACAGACCCTTTCCTCCCAGTTGAAGACAATTTGCATGGAGTATTTCATTTTCTGTTGTCATGCCTTTTGCTTTGTATAAAGATTTATTTAGCGAGAGGAAGCATAATAATAAAGCGTGCACCAGTTTTATGATTTTCAAGTTCTGGATCAACAATATTTTCAGCTTTGATTGTCCCATTATGGGCTTCGATGATTTGCCGACTAATAGAAAGACCAAGGCCTGAGTTTTGACCAAAACTATCTTCATTTGGTCGGTCAGTATAGAAACGTTCAAAAATGCGTTCAATATTTTCTGAGCGAATACCAGGGCCATTATCTTCAATGGTCAAGATAAGAGTTGAAGCATGACTGTTCATAGTGATACAAATTTTACCGTTCTCATGGGGAATAAAAGAACGTGCATTTTCAATAAGATTGGAAATAACTTGTCCCAAACGAAGCTCATGTCCCAATACGAGATAGGCTTTTCCATGAGGGCGCGGAACAATATTAAGGCTTATATCAATGGATTGCCTATTACGGTATACTTCCTGAACAGCATGAACAAGACTTTCCAAAAGCAGTGTCATATCAACGATCTGTGCAGTTTCACGTGCAAGTTCTGCATCCAGTCGTGAAGCATCAGAAATATCAGTAATCAAACGATCAAGACGACGCACATCATGTTGAATAATTTCAAATAATTGTTCTTGAGCTTCTTCATTTTTAGCCAAAGGAAGTGTTTCAACAGCACTACGCAGAGAGGTTAGAGGATTTTTTAATTCATGGCTTACATCAGCAGCAAAGCGCTCAATGGCTTCAATACGCATATAAAGGGCGTTTGTCATATCACGAATAGAGGTTGAAAGATGACCAATTTCATCTTCACGCATTGAAAAATCAGGAATTTCCACGCGCTTATTATTACCATTACGCACACGGTTAGCAGAGGCAGATAATTTGCTCAAGGGGTGTGCAATCGTATGGGCTAAAAAGAGAGAAAGAACCAAAAGCACACTCCCTACCACAGCAAAGACTTTAAAAATAACCAGTCTTTCACCTTTTACAATATTATCAATATCTGAACCGGTTGTTGAAAGAAGAAGTGCTCCCACTACTGCACGATAGCGTTGAACAGGAACGGCAACAGAAACGATGAGTTGGCCTTGTCTATTACGTCTTTTGGCAGTTGCAAGAGATCCGTTTAATGCGCGATACACCTCTGGATAAGCAATACCACTGTTTTTCATCTGCTCTCTATCAAGAGCAATATTATTACCATAAAATGTGTGTGAAAACCATGAGGTGAGGCTCTCCCATATGTTTTGTTCCGTTTTAAGTGGAGGTAAGTCATAGCTAAAAACTTCACCACTAGAATAAAGAACACGCGAATCAAGAAGTAAAGTCGCATCACGATCATAGATACGTGCCCTTGTTGTTTTGGGTGTGATGAGGCGTCGTAAAAGAGGGGCAACTTGTTCAGGGTTAATGGGAAAGTCCCAAGAGTCGGTTGACTGAGGTGCAGGTGTAACACTTTCACCAGCATGTAATTCTAAAAGTTTTTGAGGATCAATAAGAATAGAATTGGTATCTACCGTTGCAGAAGCGGCAATGGCTCCAGCGATAATTTTTCCTTGAGTGCATAAACTTTTGATTTTAGCTTCAATGAGACCATCGCGAAATTGATTAAGATATAAAATACCTGTTACCAAAACGGCAAGAGCAGCAATATTTAACATAACAATGCGACGTGTAAGACTGGAAAAAAGCAATTGTCTCAGAAGATGTTGTACTCGAATATGCAAATGAGTAAACATGGGAAATGGCGTTGATGGAATACCATTTTTTGTCGTTTTTTGCAGAGTTTCCAGTTGAATATCTTTTGTCATCGATTTGATCGCTGTTCAAATTTTTGCGACAAAATAGTTTCACACCTCGTGGAAACGATATCCTACACCATAAAGTGTTTCAATCATTGCAAAATCATCATCCACTTGTTTAAACTTTTTACGCAGACGTTTAATGTGACTATCAATGGTGCGGTCATCTACATAGACTTGATCACTATAAGCAGCATCCATTAAAGCATCACGACTTTTTACTACTCCTGGTCTTTGTGCTAGGGTCTGTAGAATCAAAAATTCTGTGACAGTCAAGATAACAGGTTTATCTTTCCATGTACAGGTATGACGCTCTTGATCCATCACTAGATCTCCGCGCTTGAGGGAAGAGGTGGGAGAAGTTCCTGTCGCAAGTGGTTGGTTGCGCGCATTGGAACGACGCAGAATAGCTTTGACACGCTCAATGAGAAGACGTTGAGAGAAAGGTTTGGTAATAAAATCATCAGCTCCCATTTTAAGACCAAACAGTTCATCAATTTCGTCATCTTTAGAGGTGAGAAAAATAACAGGAATATCAGATTTTTGACGCAATCGACGCAAAAGCTCCATCCCATCCATTCGGGGCATTTTAATATCGAAAATAGCTAAATGTGGGGGATGGAGTGTTAAACCTTTGAGTGCAGATGCTCCATCTGTATAGCTTTCGACCCGATAGCCTTCTGTCTCAAGCGCAAAAGATAAAGATGTCAAAATGTTGCGATCATCATCAACAAGTACAATCGTTTGCGTGATTGTTGGTGTATCTTTCATGGCTTCTTAGACCTTTCTATTGCTATGATAGCAAACTATCCACGCTATTTATATGGGAGTTCATATTTTTTTTGCAAAACAAATGTGGTACAAATTGTAGCAAAGTAAACCCCCTTTCATTTTTACGGTAAAATCTTGTCTTATATTTGCAATTTTATAATGCTTTTGTGCATATAAAGATCCCTTCATTTTAGAAAAAAATTGCATTGAAGTGTTTTTTCCCAAAATTGAGTATTGTTTTGTTCCAGAATTAAACAAGTTTGTTTTTGATTGTTGAAGTTTAGAAAAACCGCCTATCTGTTTTTAACAGCAAAGAAAAGAGTGTAGTGACATATGTGCAAAAAAATTGTTTCTACTGCACGAAAGGAGAGCATAATGGGATTGTTTAATTTTATGAAAACAGTTGGCGAAAAATTTGGTATTGGAAATCATGAGCCAGAAGAAAAGGACTTTAAAGCTGCATTTGATAATTTCCAACTTGGTACAGAAAAAGTGAAAATTAAGGTTAAAAACGGTCAAGCTATTTTGAGTGGCGAGGTTTCAGATAGGGAAACACTTGAAAAAGCACTTTTAGTTGTTGGTAATTCGCAAGGTATCTCTTCTGTTGATATTGATCAATTAAAGATTACAGATACTGCACCTGTAAAAGCTTCTCAATTTTATGAAGTTAAATCTGGTGATAACCTTTGGAAAATTGCCGAAAAAGTTTATGGAAAAGGGCAAGGTGATAAAAATACATTTATTTTTGAAGCCAATAAGCCGATGCTAAAATCTCCTGATAAAATTTATCCTGGACAAGTTTTGCGTATTCCTGAGATTAATCACGCTTAAATAAAGGAAGAAAATAAATTTTTTATTTCTTTATAGTTTGTTTTATAGTGTTAAACAAAAATAAAGAGCGTGAAAAAATTTCCACGCTCTTTATTTTAATTGAATAGAGATGAAAGAACTTAGTGATGAGACACTGATTTTGCTGGTGATTTTCCTGCCATAGCGTTTACAGAGAAATCAACATCAATTGTTCCTGCTTTCTCAAATGTCAATTTTGCACTAATTTTTTCACCTCGTTTTAATGGTTGTGAAAGCCCTATGAACATAAGGTGATCACCACCAGGCTTAAGGGTAATTTCACCATTGCCTGGAATTTCAATACCATGGTGCATTTTTTCCATTTTCATAATATCATTAACAACTGCCATGGAATGGATTTCTGTTGTTTGTACCCCTTTTGTTAAAACAGAAACCAAACGATCAGGCAGATTACCATGATTAATGATATAGAGATAACCGCTACCAACTTTTATACCTCTAGGTGTTTCACGCGTCCAAGGGTGAAGGATTTCTATGTCACCAACTTTATATTGTTGTGCGGATGCAGGATAGGCTATACAAGAGAAAAGAAGAGCCCACATGATATTTGTAACAACTTTTTTGAATGAATATTGTGCGCAAGTTATATATTGAGATATGAGTTTTTCTGTTTTTTCGATGATAACTGTTATCATTGATTCACCCTCCTTTTTTAGATTTACTTTGAATGCTGCCTATTATTTTTAACAGAGTTTTTATTCAAAATAAAAGAAAGAATTATCAGAGTTATATAAATCAAAGAAAGAGAGCATAAACCTCTTGGATTTTAATAGTACACTGAAAAGGGCAAAAGAGGGTATTCTTCGCTCTATTGGTGGATTTAATCTGACAAAGAAGAAGGTGATATGAGGTGTATTCAAAGCATAGTTTTTAAATAAGCAGTAAATTTAAGCTTTTAATAGTAGAGTTGTTTAAGAGTAGATTAACAAATAATATTTTCGCAAACGGTACATTAAGAAAGATGAGGTGTAACGCTGTAGATGAGGTGATATAAAAAAATATCACGTTTATGATCATATAAGGAATGGTTATTTCAGATATTTGGTTAAAAGAGCTTATAATATTTATGCGACAAATTATTTACCTTTTGAATGATTTTAAATTCTCTATAAGAATTTTATGTGGCTATGAGAAATTAAGGAAAAAGACGCACTATTATTTTTCCAATTTTATAGGTTGATATGTCTATAAATTTCGTAAAAAAAGATATGCTATAATGCTCGCCTTAAGAGCATTTGCGTGTGAGTAAAATGTCTATTTTAAAAGAAAATTTTTATTTTAAGAATGTTTCTCTCATGACTCTCTTGTAGCGATAAGAGCCTGTTCTTATATACGAGGCAGAAAGGCTTGTTGCGACTTACAGTTTATTGTTTGTGTAACTTGAAATGAAGTACAGGCTTTGAGTGTTATGAGGAGCTGTCTTAGAGAAATGCTTGATGAAGGTTGAGGTAGCTTGCTGAAATGGAGAATATAATATGGCAAAAGTAATTGGTATTGATTTAGGGACAACGAACTCTTGTGTTGCTGTCATGGATGGCAAAAACGCAAAGGTTATTGAAAATTCAGAAGGAGCGCGTACAACACCTTCTGTTGTTGCCTTTACAGATGGGGGAGAGCGGCTTGTTGGGCAACCTGCTAAACGGCAAGCGGTGACAAACCCTGAAGGAACGGTTTTTGCAGTTAAACGCTTAATTGGCCGTCGTTTTGATGATCCCATGGTTGAAAAAGATAAAGCGCTTGTGCCTTATAAAATTGTTAAAGGTGACAATGGTGATGCATGGGTTGAAGAAGCGGGCAAGAAATATTCTCCTTCACAAATTTCAGCGATGATTTTACAAAAGATGAAGGAAACAGCAGAGTCTTATCTTGGTGAAAAAGTTGAGCAAGCGGTTATTACTGTTCCTGCTTATTTCAATGATGCACAACGCCAAGCTACCAAAGATGCAGGTAAGATTGCTGGATTAGAGGTTTTACGGATTATCAATGAGCCAACGGCAGCTGCTTTAGCATATGGTTTGGATAAAAAAGATGGAAAAACCATTGCGGTTTATGATCTTGGTGGCGGTACATTTGATATTTCTGTCCTTGAAATTGGCGATGGCGTTTTTGAAGTTAAATCAACCAATGGAGATACGTTTTTAGGTGGTGAAGATTTTGATATGCGCTTGGTCGGTTATTTTGCCGATGAATTCAAGAAAGAACAAGGGATTGATCTAAAGAATGATAAGCTCGCATTGCAACGCTTAAAAGAAGCGGCAGAAAAAGCAAAGATTGAACTTTCTTCCTCACAACAAACGGAAATCAATTTGCCATTTATTACTGCTGATCAATCTGGTCCAAAACATTTAACGATGAAATTAACGCGGGCAAAATTTGAATCTCTCGTTGATGATTTGGTTCAACGGACTATCGAGCCTTGTAAAGCCGCATTGAAAGATGCAGGGCTGAAAGCTGGTGAGATTAACGAAGTTGTTTTAGTGGGTGGTATGACACGTATGCCCAAGATTCAAGAAGTTGTGCAAAGCTTCTTTGGCAAAGATCCACACAAGGGTGTGAATCCTGATGAAGTCGTTGCTATGGGTGCAGCCATTCAAGGGGGTGTATTACAAGGTGATGTAAAAGATGTATTGTTGTTGGATGTAACACCTTTATCTTTGGGTATTGAAACATTGGGTGGAGTCTTTACACGTCTTATTGAACGCAATACCACTATCCCAACGAAAAAATCGCAAGTTTTTTCAACTGCTGATGATAATCAAAGTGCTGTAACTATTCGTGTATTCCAAGGTGAACGCGAGATGGCAAGTGATAACAAATTATTGGCTCAGTTTGATCTTGTCGGTATTCCACCAGCGCCGCGTGGTATGCCTCAAATTGAGGTTACTTTTGATATTGATGCAAATGGTATTGTCAATGTTTCGGCGAAAGATAAAGGAACGGGTAAAGAGCATCAGATTCGTATTCAAGCATCAGGTGGTTTAAGTGATGCTGACATTGAAAAAATGGTAAAAGACGCAGAAGAGCATGCGGCCGAAGACAAAAAGCGCCGTGAAAGTGTTGAAGCGAGAAATCAAGCGGAAGGTCTTATTCATTCAACTGAAAAATCACTGAAAGAGTATGGCGATAAGGTTTCTTCTGAAGAGAAGGAACAGATTGAAACAGCAATATCTGATTTAAAGTCTGCACTTGATGGTGCCGATACTGAAGAAGTAACAACAAAAATGCAAAAATTAGCAGAAGTGAGTATGAAGCTTGGACAGGCGATGTATGAAGCTTCACAAGCAGCAACAGAAAATACTGAAACAGATACGAAGAATGATGATGTTGTTGATGCTGATTTTGAAGAAATTAATGATAAAAAGAAATAATGTAAGCAAATGTGTTGATTAATGAATAACCCAGCCTTTAAAGATTAAGGCTGGGCTTTGTTATTTGAGATAAGTTGCACTTTTTTTCTAAAAATATAAATTAAAAGTAAATTATGATCCATGAAAATGGATGACAAAGAAATTATCAGGAATACATGATGAAGGTTGATTATTATGAAGTTCTTGGCGTAACGCGCGAATGTGACGATAAAAAGCTAAAGTCTGCTTTTCGTAAGTTAGCAATGCAATACCATCCTGATCGCAACGCAGGGGATAAAGAGGCAGAGCGAAAGTTCAAGGAAATTGGCGAAGCTTATGAAGTTCTCAAAGACCCTCAAAAGCGTGCTGCTTATGACCGCTTTGGTCACGCTGCCTTTGAAAATAATGGCCATGAAGGGGCAAATCCCTTTGGTGGTTTTGCTGCAAGTGGTGGTTTTGCTGACATTTTTGAAGATTTTTTTGGTGAAATTATGGGTGGAATGCAGCGTAAACGTGGCGACAGGCGCGAACGTGGTGCTGATTTGAGTTATAATATGGAAGTGACTTTGGAGGAGGCATTTTCAGGAAAAACTGCACAGATTAATATTCCAAGTTCCGTTACTTGTGATGCGTGTGAAGGATCAGGCGCGAAAAAAGGCTCTCAACCACAAGTCTGTGGAACTTGTCATGGAGCTGGTCGTGTGCGTGCTGCACAAGGTTTCTTTTCTATTGAGCGCACATGCCCTGCTTGTCACGGACGTGGTGAAACCATTACGAATCCATGCCCAAAATGCCAAGGGACAAGACGGGTGGAAAAAAAACGTTCATTGAGTGTGAACATTCCAGCTGGTATTGAAGATGGTACACGTATTCGTCTTTCTGGTGAAGGAGATGCGGGCATTCGTGGTGGTCCTAGCGGTGATCTTTATATTTTTCTTTCCATTAAACCGCATGAGTTTTTTCAGCGAGAAGGAGCAGATATTCACTGTCGAGTTCCTATTTCAATGGTAACAGCTGTTTTAGGAGGTGAGTTTGAGGTTTCTGACCTTGATGGTGTCAAAGCACGTGTGAAAGTTCCAGAAGGTACACAAAATGGACGTCAATTCCGCCTTAAGGGAAAAGGTATGCCCATGTTGGGTCGTCAGCAAGAAAGGGGTGATCTTTATATTCATATCACGATTGAAACACCGCAGAAATTAACACAAGAACAACGCGAATTGTTGCAAAAATTTGAAACGCTTTCAAATCATGAGAATTCGCCACAGTCTCATGGTTTCTTTTCACGTATGAAGGAATTTTTTGAAAATATTTCGAGACAAAATTAATGAATGTGCATGAGTATTTATTGTGGGAAAAAATGTGCATCTTTAAATGGTTTTAGCTATACGCAGAGACCACTTTATGTATAGAGGGTCGGTTGTATTGGTTCATTTATGAAGAGTTACATTTAAGTTGAAAATGATAAATTATTATAATAAACCAATATATTGTATCTTTCTATAACATTTGTAATAATAAATAATTTAATTGATCTTTTCTTATTTTCAATGATTGGGAAAAAAGCAGGATAGATACATGATAGAGCTATTTTCATTTATGATAATATGGTGTTTCAGTTAATCATTATTTTTTATTTTCATCTTATGAAATCAATGGTTGTATATCTTTTTATTCATTGTTAAAGATTCAAGAGTAAATCAATAAGTTTAGATGTATAAAGGCGTGGCTTGAAAGTTCTTCTGATTCTGCTTCCATTTGATATAAGGTCATATAACAATGACATTTTGTATGTCTATTTTGTTTCATTTTAAATGCTCATTGTTTTAAAAAAGCTACCTTTGTTCACCTCGTTATAACTTTGGTATTAATTTAAAAAATAAGTGTTTTCAGGTGAATGGAGTAAAATTTGTTTTCACTTTTTCTAATTTTTCCCTAAGAGAGGGTAAAAAGTGATGAGGAGGCCTTTTTGATGTCTAAAGTCGAAAATAATAATGATATTGCAGATGTTTTTGAAAAACAAGCGGCATTCTTATCATCTGCCCTTCCCTATATGCAAAAATACGAAAATGAAACGGTTGTTGTAAAATACGGCGGTCACGCTATGGGTGATCCTTCTTTGGGGAGGGCATTTGCGCGTGATATTGCTCTGTTGAAGCAATCAGGAATCAATCCTATTGTCGTCCATGGTGGTGGACCTCAAATTGCTGAAATTTTAATGAAAATGGGGATTGAATCAAGGTTTGAAAATGGTTTACGCGTCACCAATGAGCGAATTGTTGAAGTTGTTGAAATGGTTTTGGCAGGTTCCATAAACAAAGAAATTGTTGCTCTCATCAATGCAGAGGGTGAATGGGCAATAGGGTTATGTGGCAAGGATGGCAATATGGTTTTTGCTGAGAAGGCCTATAAAACTGTCATTGATCCTGATTCGCATATAGAACGTGTTTTAGATTTAGGTTTTGTTGGTGAACCTGTTGAAGTTGATCGTACATTGCTAGATCTCTTAGCATGTTCTGAGATGATTCCAGTTCTTGCTCCTGTAGCTCCAGGTCGTGATGGTAAAACCTATAATATTAATGCTGATATTTTTGCTGGAGCTATTGCCGGTGCATTAGAGGCCAAACGTCTTTTATTTTTAACCGATGTTCCTGGTGTTTTAGATAAACAGGGTAAACTTTTAAAGGAATTAACAATTTCTGAAGCTGAAAATCTCATTAAAAATGGAACAATTTCAGGTGGTATGATTCCAAAAGTGGAAACTTGTATAAAAGCCCTTCAAAATGGTGTAGAAGGTGTTGTCGTTTTAAACGGCAAAACTCCTCATTCTGTCTTACTAGAACTATTTACCGAACCAGGAGTTGGAACACTTATTGTTTCATAAGGTATAGAGAAGAATTGGAAGAAGAAACCTTTCATGGTTAACATAAAACAGTTGAAACATTCTTTATTAAGCAAGCCAGAATTAGCATTATTTGCGGCGACCATATTGTGGGGTGTTACATTTTTAGTGATACACATTGCAGTATGCTATAGCGGCCCTCTATTTTTTGTTGGATTCCGTTTTATTGTTGCATCACTGATATGTGGAGCAATTTTTTGGCGCTCTATGAGAGGTATAACTGTTTATGAGATTTTTGCTGGGATGGCTATTGGTATAGGAATGTTTTTGGGTTACGCCTTACAAGCAATGGGGCTTCAAACCATTATTAGTAGTCAGTCTGCATTTATCACGGCGCTTTATATTCCGATAGTTCCAATATTACAGTGGATTGTTTTTAGAAAGCCTCCCCGATTAACTTGTTGGGTTGGTATTATTTTTGCTTTTGTGGGGCTTATTTTTATTTCTGGACAAAAGCCGGGAAATTTTGATTTTTCAAAAGGTGAAATTCTTACTTTGTTAGGTGCTTTAGCAATTGCTGGGGAGGTTATACTCATCGGTATTTTTGCCAATAGAGTTGATAGCCGGCGCGTAACAATTATACAGTTATTCTTTAGCGGTCTTTTTTCATTTTTTTGTATGCCTTTTATGGGTGAAAGCATTCCTGAATTTTCATGGGTATGGTTGACTATCGGAGTAGGTTTGGCATTGATGAGTGCGATCATTCAATTGGTGATGAATTGGGCACAAAAGTCTATTTCGCCAACACGCGCAACACTCATTTATGCAGGTGAACCTGTATGGGCTGGTATTGTTGGGCGTTTGGCTGGTGAGCTTTTATCCCCTTTAGCTTTATTGGGAGGAGCGCTCATTCTAATTGGGATTGTGGTGGCTGAATTACAACCTTCACAATGGCGTAAGAAAGCTAAAAGAACTGAAAAGATTAATTAATTTTTCTTTAATAAGATTAAGTGAGTTATTGTTACAATTAATTATAACATATTGATTTATCGTGATAATTTATATGTTTAATGAGAAACTCTTATTTCAAACCCTTTATATATTACAGAAAATGAAATCAGGTTATTTGCATATCATAAGTAGCGGGCATGTGGATAAAATCATTTTAAAAAGAAGTAAAAAGTCTTTTTATGAATACTTTCAAATGTAATGGCTGTTGGCAACATCGAGAGTTGTTATAATGGTGATAGCTTGTATGCTTCGTAAGTGTAAAAGTTTGTGATGTCTCATGGACACTACACCATTTTCATTTATATTTTTGAAAGGTTTTTGGAGAGGTATAATTGGTCTTTGCCTTTTGTACTATTCTCTGCTAAATCGCCCCTATGACATTAGATCGTAATTATATCCGTAATTTTTCCATCGTGGCGCATATCGACCATGGAAAGTCGACTTTAGCCGATCGTCTGATTCAAATGACAGGAGGGCTTGAGACCCGAGAGATGAAAGAGCAAGTGCTCGATTCCATGGATATTGAGCGCGAACGTGGGATTACCATTAAAGCACAAACGGTACGTTTGCATTATGAAGCAAAAAATGGTGAAACCTATATTTTAAATCTCATTGATACACCAGGTCATGTGGATTTTGCTTATGAGGTTTCGCGGTCGCTGGCAGCGTGTGAAGGTTCACTGTTAGTGGTAGATGCGAGTCAAGGTGTAGAGGCACAAACCTTGGCAAATGTTTATCAAGCGATTGATAATTCACATGAATTAGTTGTTGTGCTTAATAAGGTTGATCTGCCTGCGGCAGAACCTGAGCGTGTAAAAGAACAAATTGAAGATGTGATAGGCATTGATACATCTCAAGCTGTGGAGATATCGGCAAAGACAGGTTTAGGCATTCCTGATGTTTTAGAAGCAATTGTTACACAATTACCACCTCCCCATACAGGTGATGTTCATAAGCCTTTAAAGGCGATGTTGGTTGATAGCTGGTATGATGCATATCTTGGTGTTATCGTTTTGGTACGAGTCATTGATGGTGTGTTGAAAAAAGGTCAAATCATTCGCATGATGGGGACAGGGGCAAAATACCCAGTTGAACGCGTTGGGGTTTTTACGCCGAAAATGATTCAGATGGATGAATTAGGTCCGGGCGAGATTGGCTTTATAACTGCTTCTATCAAAGAAGTTGCAGATACACGGGTCGGTGATACCATTACAGAAGAACGCCGCCCTTGTGAAGAGGCATTACCAGGTTTTAAATCTGCACAACCCGTTGTTTTTTGTGGACTTTTTCCTATAGATGCAGCTGATTTTGAAAATTTGCGTGCAGCTATGGGCAAATTGCGCTTAAATGATGCGAGTTTTTCCTTTGAAATGGAAACATCAGCGGCTTTAGGATTTGGTTTTCGTTGTGGTTTTTTAGGGCTTCTTCATCTTGAAATTATTCAAGAGCGACTAGAGCGCGAATTTAATTTGGATTTGATTGCCACTGCTCCTTCGGTTGTTTATCGCATGAATATGAATGATGGTTCTATCAAAGAACTCCATAATCCAGCAGATATGCCTGATATTGTTAAAATTTCTTCTATCGAAGAACCATGGATTAGAGCAACGATTATGACTCCTGATAACTATCTTGGGCCAGTTTTGGAACTTTGCCAAGAACGCCGAGGAATACAGGTGAGTTTGTCTTATGTTGGAATACGTGCCATGGTGACGTACGATTTGCCACTCAATGAAGTTGTTTTTGATTTTTATGATCGTTTAAAATCAATCTCAAAGGGTTATGCTTCCTTCGATTATCAGATAAAGGATTATGCGGAAGGTGACTTAGTGAAAATGTCTATTTTGGTGAATGGAGAGCCTATTGATGCATTATCTATGCTTGTACACCGCACGATTGCAGAAAAGCGTGGGCGTTCATTGTGTGAAAAACTAAAGGATCTTATTCCACAGCATATGTTTCAGATTCCAGTTCAAGCAGCAATAGGTGGTAAAATCATTGCACGTGAAACAATTCGTGCCTTGCGTAAAGATGTAACAGCGAAATGTTATGGAGGCGATGTCACGCGTAAGCGCAAACTTTTAGAAAAACAAAAAGAAGGCAAAAAGCGGATGCGTCAATTTGGAAAGGTAGAAATTCCACAGTCGGCTTTTATTCAAGCACTCAAAATGAGTAAATAACAAAATAAGGGAGGATACTCCCTTAATGAATTGTGCTTTTTTATTTTATTTATTGGCCAGAGTTTTTAGAAAGCACGTTAGTGGCGCAAAAGGTCATTAATAGATGTTTTTTCTCGTGTTTTTTGATCAACACGTTTCACTATAACAGCACAATAAAGGTTTGGACCTGCTTCACCGTTTGGCAGTGGTTTACCGGGGAGAGAACCTGGAACAACAACAGAATAAGATGGCACTTCTCCTATAAAAGTTTCACCTGTTATACGATCAATAATCTTTGTGGATTTTCCAATAAAGACTCCCATTCCTAAAACAGCGCCTTCACGAATAATACAGCCTTCAACAACTTCAGAGCGTGCACCAATAAAACAATGATCCTCAATAATAGTTGGATTTGCTTGCAGTGGTTCTAAAACACCTCCGATTCCGACACCACCAGAAAGATGAACATGTTTGCCAATTTGTGCACAAGAGCCAACGGTGGTCCATGTGTCAACCATTGTGCCCTCATCGATAAAAGCACCAAGATTGACAAAAGATGGCATCAATATAACATCAGGTGCGATAAAAGCAGAATGACGTACAATCGCTCCTGGAACAGAACGAAATCCCGCTTTTTGAAAGTCAGCTTCTTGCCAACCAGAAAATTTCGAAGGGACTTTATCCCACCAACATGATTGATTGATACCACCAGAAATGATATGCATGGGATTGAGGCGAAAAGAGAGAAGGACAGCTTTTTTCAACCATTGATGAACATGCCATTGTCCATTTTTTTGACGTTCTGCAACCCGCATTTCTCCTTTATCAAGAAGGTTTAATGCATGCTCAACGCTCTCACGAATTTCCCCTTTTGTTGTGGTATTGATAGAATTGCGGTCGTCAAATGCTTTTTCAATAATCATTTCAAGTTGTGTGAGATGAGTCATGACCAGATTTCCATTAAACAAGTTGAAAACTTCAAAATTTATAACTCTATGAACTACGCGAAGAAATCTATTCAGTCAATAAAACGATAAGAAATAGGAAAGATGTATGAGAAAAGGCTATAAAAAAATGCGAAGTGAAACAAAACAATTGGACACCACTTCTTCATGCGAAGGATGCTTTGCAACAGGTAAAAAAAGTCTCTGATTCAGCACAAATGCGTTCATCTACTTACCGTTTGGCTTATATTGATCAAGAATTTATGATGCGTCCAGAACTGCGTTCACAAAGAATTGGTCTTGAGTTTTTAAAGCCAGAAATAACCTTTCAAGAATATGATATTCAATCAACAGTTGTTTTATTTGGTGGTGCGCGGATTCCTGAAACTGGACAAGTAGCATGGGCAGCAAAAAATGAAACACAAAAGAAAAATTTGCATGCTATGTCGCATTACTATGATGAGGTAATGGAGTTTGCACGTTTATGCTCACGCTATTCTGCTACCACTGAGTATCGTGAATTTGGCGTTGTCACAGGTGGGGGACCAGGCATAATGGAAGCCGGAAATCGCGGTGCCGTTGATGTGGGAGCACCAACGGTTGGTTTGAATGTTATGTTACCCCATGAGCAAGAACCTAATCCTTATGTGCCCCCCCATTTATGTTTTAACTTTCACTATTTAGGGATGCGCAAAATGCACTTTCTCATGCGGGCAAAAGCATTAGCAATTTTTCCTGGAGGATTTGGAACTTTAGATGAGTATTTGAGTCATTAACTTTAATACAGACGGGACGTATGAAACAAGTTCCGATTTTACTCTTTTGCAAAGAATTTTGGCATAATGTGATTAACTTTGATTATTTGTCAGAGCAGGGTACAATCTCTCCTTCCGATATTGATTTGGTAAAATTTGTCAACAGTGTAGCGGAAGCTTTTAAAGAAATTCGTTCTTTTTATAAGCTTCCTTAATTACTTTTGAAAAAGTTATTTTTATGAGACAGTTAATATTCCACTTTCGTTAAATAAAGTCCTGAAGGTGGTGCAACAACACCACAACGTGCGCGATCTTTAGCATGGAGAGCTTCTTCAAGATCTTGCGCACTCCAGCGCCCAACACCAACTTCCATGAGGCTTCCTGCAAAGGAACGGATTTGATGATGCAGAAAAGAACGCGCTCGTGCATAAAGAAAAATTTCTTCTCCTTTTCTCTTTACATCAAGGCTTTCAAGGGTACGAATAGGGCTTTGGGCTTGACAATGTGCAGAGCGGAAAGTGGTAAAATCATGTTTTCCTACAAGTCTTTGGGCCGCTTCATGCATGGCTTGCGCATTAAGGGGTTTTGGCAACCACCACACGCGTTTAGCATTTAGAGCTGGTGGAGAGCGGCGATTGAGAATTTTAAAAAGATAATGGCGTTTGATAGCGGAAAATCGCGCATCAAAATCAACAGAGACATTTTCTACATTTAAGATTGAAATATTTTCACCCTGTTTTTGCAAATACGCATTAAGTGCGTCATGGATAGTATGTGTGTGCCAGCTTTTTTTAAAATCAACATGGGCAACTTGCCCCGTGGCATGAACACCTGCATCCGTCCGCCCCGCTGTTGTGATGGTTAATTGTTGTCCACTGAAGCGAAAAATTGCCTGTTCAAGAGCACCTTGTATAGTGTGAAGCTCTGCTTGACGCTGCCAGCCAGCATAATTTGAGCCGTCATATTCAAGAGTGAGTTTAAAACGTGGCATATCAAAAAACAGCAGAGATATGAGCGCCTCGCAAAAAGGTTGCGCTCTCAAGGATTTTACCACCAGCTCTTTGTAAATGGGTTATTTCAAGGCGTCCTTGTCCACAATGGATAATCAAAGAATCTTGTTCTATTCGACCAATTTCAAGAGATGGACCTGTTGTTAAGCGGCTTCCAAGAATTTTTACGCGTTCTTCTTGTCCTCCGATATGCATGTTACACCAGCAACCAGGAAAGGGAGAGAGGGCGCGGATATACCTATGAATAAATTCAGCAGGCTTTGCCCAATCAATGCGTGTTTCTTCCTTTTTGATTTTTGCAGCATAGGTGATGCCTTCTGCTGATTGCGGGGTAAGTTGGAGTTGTCCTTTTTCTAGAGCTAATAGAGCTTCTATCATAAGTTTTGCACCGATATGGGCAAGCTCGTTTGAAAGTTCATCCGTGGTGGTGGTATCAGTGATGGGAATGGAGCGTGAAAGGGCAATAGGCCCTGTATCAAGCCCTTCGTCCATTTTCATAATCATCATTCCTGTTTCTTTATCACCAGCCATAATTGCACGCTGAAGAGGTGCAGCACCACGCCACCGTGGTAAGAGTGAAGCATGGGCATTAAAACAACCAAAACGTGGTGTTTCAAGAATAGCTTTCGGTAAGAGGAGTCCATAGGCAACCACAACAGCAACATCAACACAAAGTGCTGCAAATTGGGCTTGCTGTTCGGCTGTTTTGAGTGTTTGGGGTGTGAATACAGGAATAGATTTTTCTTCTGCTGCATTTTGCACAGGTGTGGGGATGCGTTTGAGACCACGTCGTCCTGTTGGGCGAGGGGGTTGACTATAAACGGCAACAATATCATGCCCAGCATCTAACAAAGCATGCAAAATGGGAACAGAAAAACTTGGTGTTCCCATAAAACTCAACCGTAATGCCATTACAAAACTGCTTCCTGTGTTGTTTTTTCTTTTGCGCGCTTTTTAAATTTTCGTATCACCATATCACGTTTGATTTTTGAAATATAATCAATAAACAAACGACCATCTAAATGATCAATTTCATGTTGCAAGCAAGTCGCTAATAGACCATCTGCTTCAATTTCTGTCTGTTTTCCTTCACGATCTTGATAGCGAATACGCAGGCGTTTAGGGCGTTCAACTTCAGCAAAATATTCCGGAATAGAAAGACAACCTTCTTTGTGAATATTACGTTCTTCTGAAAGCCATAAGATTTCTGGATTGATAATAACAAACGGATTTTTGGGCGCATCATTTGGAGATACATCCATGACCAGCATGCGCAGTGGTATGCCAATCTGAATAGCAGCAAGACCAACGCCGTGGGCATGATACATAGTTTCCAGCATATCATCAGCAAGCTTTTGTAGGGTCGTATCAACATGCTCGATAGGCTTGGAGACTTCCCGTAAAATCGGATCTGGTAAAATAACTAAAGATCGTATTGGCATGGAGAATAGATTAATCAATGCTTTATTATGGGTCAATATTGAATAACAAATTCTTGCGCTTTTTTACGATGAAGGCGTTATATTCTTTCTCATGTTTGATTCGTTTTTTTCTTTTATACTTGCTGATGAGTCTTTGACGAAATTAAGTATTCTGCTTTTATTTATATTCGTTTGCTTAGCATTTTTTATGTTGGTGTATTCTCATCGAAAAAAGGCATTTTTAGAAAGAGAGGTTGCTAAGCATGCTCGTGAGGCACAAGAGCAAATGGCTACATTGCTTAAAACGCAAGCTGAAATGCAAGGACGAATGCAAACTATGGCTGAGATTTTTGGTCAACGGCAGGCTGAATTGAATAAGTCACTTAGTGAGCAACTCAATGGCATGACGGCCAATATAGGTCAAACACTTCAGGTACAGACAAAATCGACTTATGAGAATTTGAATCGTTTGCAAGAGCGTTTAGCGGTTATTGATGCAGCACAAAATAATATTCAGTCGCTAACTGGACAGGTTGTGCAACTGCAAGCCATTTTAAGCAATAAGCAGACGCGTGGAACTTTTGGCCAAGGGCGGATGGAAGCTATTATTGCAGATGCTTTACCAACAAATTCTTATGTTTTTCAGGCTGTTCTTTCAAATGGAAAACGTCCAGATTGTCTCATTCACATGCCAAATAAAGCACCTTCTCTTGTTGTGGATGCTAAATTTCCTCTGGAAGCTTGGAATGCCATGCGTAAAGCAACGACAGCTCAAGAACGTCAAGAAGCAGAACGCCAATTTCGCACCGATATGGAAGTTCATATTCGTGATATTGCACAAAAATATTTCATTCCTGGAGAAACCCATGACACCGCTTTTCTTTTTGTGCCATCGGAATCTATTTTTGCCACAATTTATGAGGATTTTGAACCAGTAGTACAAAAAGCCAATAAAGCCCATGTAATTATTGTATCACCGTCTTTGTTGATGCTTTCTGTTCAGGTTGTCCAAACCATTATGAAAGATGCGCGGATGCGAGAACAAGCGCATTTGATTCAGTCAGAAGTGGCAAAATTAATGGAAGATTTTGGACGAATGGATAGCCGTGTTCGCGCTTTACAGAAGCATTTTTACAAAGCTGGTGAAGATATAGAAGGAATTTTAATATCATCCTCCAAAATTATGAAACGGGCGAACCGTATTGAGTCGTACGAATTAAAAGGTAATGACGTTAAGCAAAACGAAATGGCAACAGCTCTTCAGTCCCAAACATTGCGTTTGGTTGATGAGGAATAAAACAAAGTTCCCAGTGACAATAACTATGCGCATATTCTTTATGGATTGGTAATAATTTTTTAGTATTCATGCTTTGTATTATTTCATAAGATTAAGAGGAAGAAAAAATATGCGGCACCTTTTGTTTTTAGGGGCACTGGTGTTTCTGTTGGGAGGATGCGCAACAACTTCCCACATTCCTACACATAACGCTTGTGCCATTTTGGCACATAAGGATGGTATTTTTGATAATTGGGGAAAGGCGTCTAAAAGAGCAGAAATGCGCTACGGGATTCCTATGCCTATTATTCTTGCAACCATTAATATGGAATCGAGTTTTCGTCACAATGCACGCCCTCCACGCAAAAAATTGCTTGGTTTTATTCCATGGAAACGTCGGTCGACAGCTTATGGTTATTCTCAAGCGCTTGATAGTACATGGGCAATGTATGTTCGCTCTACGGGCAAGTCTTTTGCATGGCGTACCAATTTTGCAGATGCTGCTGATTTTGTTGCTTGGTACCATCGCCAAAGTGTTGAACGAAATGGTGTGAGGTTTGATGATGCCTATAACCTTTATTTAAATTATCATATGGGGCATGGAGGTTATGCACGAAGCCGAGGATATACAACGGGCGCACTTGCACAAGCGGCACAGCGTATGACAAGAATGTCTAGGCAATACGATCAGCAATTAAGGGCATGTGGGCGTCGTTAGGAAGGATAATGAAGACCTCAATCAAGAGATAAGCTTCATCTTCAAATGAAAAAAAGAATAGTGATATCAGTTTGTACCTTCATGAACGTAAAGATGGTGGTATCCAAAGGCGTTTACGTTTTGAATACAAAAAATAGTACAATATTTGCAGTTGGAAAATAGAATAATGATGAGATCTTTATACTTTCACAACTATAAAGATAGATATCTCCAATGAAACTGTAACCACACTCTATTACGAAAAACAACGAACAGAATTGATGAAAATAGTTCTGCTGTTTTTTGTGAAGCAATTTAATGTAGAGTTACAATTTGTAACTCATGTTCATTAGCTCCTGCAAGAGCAATAGCGCGCTCATCGGATAAAATAATTGGATAACCTGTTTCACCAAAGAGAGCCCATATTGTAATGCCTGGGGTCATTGGTGGAAGATCTGGAAAATTTTTAGCCAAATCATCTGTACAAACTTTTTTCAAATAAGCAATCTGCCCCACATCAGGATAGGATGCATTTTGTAAAGACAAGTTTTGTTTATGTTCTCCCATTTCCTTATTCCTTTACACTTTAACTCTTATACCTCACCATTGCTAACTTTAATCGGAATCTGTTTTGTTTGTTTTTTTAACTTTGGTTGATGTAGGTTAATGGATAACAGTCCATTTTTCAACTCAGCATTTGTAACGTGCATTCCTTCAGCAAGAACAAAGACCCGTTGGAATTGGCGTGACGCTATGCCATGATATAAATATTGGTGATTTTGATTGTCTGTTTGTTTACCATGAATGATCAGTTGATTGTCGTCGAGGAGGATATTGAGATTATCGACTTTAAATCCAGCAACAGCTAAAGTTATGCGTATATGATTTGCCTCATCATTTTTATGCAAACGCTCGATATTGTAAGCTGGATAAGCCTC
Source organism: Bartonella acomydis (assembly GCF_039543025.1). Lineage (NCBI taxonomy): Bacteria > Pseudomonadati > Pseudomonadota > Alphaproteobacteria > Hyphomicrobiales > Bartonellaceae > Bartonella > Bartonella acomydis. Next base: position 312,279 of record NZ_BAABIY010000012.1, read on the forward strand.
ATCAGCTTTACCAATACGTCGCAGTGTTTTTTCTATCGTTTCAAATCCTAAAAGAAAGGGATTGGAGAAAGGCGTCACATGTGTCATTGTGAATATCCTCTTTAAAGCGGCTTTACTTGACCAAACTCTATAAAAGTGTTCGCTGCATTTCTCTCACATATGGCGAGTGTAGATGATAACTTCAAGAGAGAAGATGGAGAGACTTCAAGAATGACTCAAAGAACCATAAAAATAAAATTGTCAAAAGTACAAAAATCTTCTGGAAATTTATACAGGGAAGGTGAAATTGAAGAAATATTTTATCGTTTTTCTATTCAACGTCCGACCCCTAGGAGTGATTTGATCTATACAAATGTTTTTACTCTTTTGATTGCTGTTGTACTTTCGGCTCAAGCGACAGATATCAGTGTTAATAAAGCAACAAAAGAATTATTTCGCATTGCTGATAGACCAGAACAAATGTTTGCATTGGGAGAAGAAGAAATTGCCCATCATATTCGTAGTATTGGTCTTTGGCGTGCAAAAGCACGCAATGTTTATGCACTTTGCAGTTTTTTAATTGAGCATTATGGTGGTCAAGTGCCAAATAACCGTGAAGCACTTATGGCACTTCCTGGAGTAGGACGTAAAACGGCGAATGTTGTTTTAAATATTGCTTTTGGTCAGCCTACACTGGCGGTTGATACTCATATTTTTCGCTTAAGCAACCGTATTGGTTTAGCGCCTGGTAAAACACCAGAGAGTGTTGAAGAAAAGCTACTCAAGATTATACCACCCCATTATTTACGCCATGCGCATCATTGGCTCATTTTGCATGGGCGTTACGTTTGCCAAGCACGTAAAGCACAATGTATACACTGCATTATTGCTGATCTTTGTAAAGCAGCAATTAAAACGAATGCAATTCCAGCACCTTTGGTTGAAGTTCAAGACAATGGATCTCCCATTTTTTTTTGATATGCCCTTGCTATTTTGTGTATATTAGCTTATGAAAACCCTGTTGGAACCGTCCGGCAGGGCATGCCGTGTCTGTTTAAATGCTTGTTCAAGCGTTGGTCCGCTTGAGTGAATAAATCCACTTTTATGAACAAAATAAATTTTATGAATAAATATTGTATATTGTATGGAGTAGCAAAATGCCCAAGATGAAGACCAAATCATCCGCTAAAAAGCGGTTTAAAATCACTGCGTCAGGCAAAGTTAAAGTAGCGGCTGCAGGTAAACGTCATGGCATGATTAAACGTTCGAATAAATTTATTCGCGATGCACGTGGAACGATGGTTTTGTGCGAACAAGATGCCAAAAAAGTTGTTCAGCATTATTTGCCAAATGGTCTTTAAACCTTACGCTTTATGATTTTAAGGAGAATGTTACATGGCACGTGTAAAAAGAGGTGTAACGACGCACGCTAAACACAAAAAAGTTTTGAAACAGGCTGAAGGTTTTTACGGTCGTCGTAAAAATACCATTCGTGCAGCTAAGGCAGCCGTTGATCGTTCAAAACAGTATGCTTATCGTGACCGCAAAAATAGAAAACGTACTTTCCGTGCGTTGTGGATACAAAGAATTAATGCGGCTGTTCGCGCGGAAGGTTTAACGTATGGGCGCTTTATTGATGGTTTATCGAAAGCGGGTATAGAGGTTGATCGTAAAGTTCTTTCAGAGATAGCAATTCATGAAAAAGCAGCGTTTTCTGCTTTAGTGGCTTCTGCAAAGAAGGCGTTGGAATATTTGAAAAATACAACGCCTAATGCTTTTGAAGGCGCTGTCAAATAAGCCAGTCGTGTTCTCTTAAAGCATTCATTTATTCGGGATCCCGTACTGGTTTTTGCTAGTGCGGGTTTTTTTCTATTCAAAAAATAGGCAATGATATGAGCGACATTGAGCGTTTGGAACAAGAAATTTGTTTAGCTTTAGAAGGGGCTCGCGATGAACAAGCACTTGAAATAGTGCGTATTGCGGCATTAGGCAAAAAGGGCAGTATCTCTGAAAGATTAAAAGCATTAGGAAAAATGGATGCTGATGAGCGCCAAAAAATTGGTCCAGTCCTTAATGGGTTAAAAAATCGCATTTTAGAATTATGGACGCAAAAGCGTGATTTTTTGAGGCGCCAAGCCATGGATGCACGCCTTTCTTGTGAAAAAATTGATGTAACTTTACCTGTTCGCTCTTCGCCTATGGAACAGGGGCGTATTCATCCGATTTCACAGGTCATTGAGGAAATTATAGCCATTTACACGAAGATGGGTTTTTCTCTTGCAGAGGGACCAGATATTGAAACAGATTATTATAATTTTACGGCATTGAATTTTCCTGAAGATCATCCAGCGCGTGAAATGCACGATACTTTCTTTTTTGATGTTGATAAAATGGGAAAGCGGAAATTATTGCGCACCCATACCTCGCCCGTACAAATTCGTACCATGGAAAAGCAAAAAGCACCGATACGCATTATTATTCCTGGGAAAACATATCGTATGGATTCAGACGCAACACATTCACCCATGTTCCATCAGGTAGAAGGCCTTGTAATTGATAAAACTTCTACCATTGCCCATATGATGTGGCTGCATGAGACTTTTTGTAAAGCCTTTTTTGAAGTTCCCTCTGTAAAGATGCGTTTTCGTCCCTCTTTTTTCCCTTTTACCGAACCATCTATGGAAGTCGATATTCAATGTGATCGTTCTGGTTCAGAAGTAAAATTCGGGGAAGGAAAGGATTGGCTGGAAATTTTAGGATGTGGAATGGTACATCCTCATGTTTTAAAAAACGTTGGTTTAGATCCCGATGAGTATCAAGGTTTTGCATGGGGCATGGGCATTGATCGCATTGCCATGTTGAAATACGGTATGCCTGATTTGCGGGCTTTTTTTGATGCTGATTTGCGTTGGTTAGATCATTATGGTTTTCGTTGTTTTGATATGCCAGCTTTTTCCCGAGTTTAAAAAATGTGTGATCTTATCAGAAGCTTTGATGTGAGGTTTTAAAATGAAATTTACATTGTCGTGGTTAAAAGATCACTTAGAGACAGATGCATCTTTGGATGAAATTTGTGAGAAACTAACGGCTATAGGCCTTGAGGTTGATGATGTTGATGATTGCTCTGCTTTAAAAGGGTTTGTTATTGCGAAAGTTTTAACAGCAGAAAAACATCCTGATGCAGATAAACTTCAGATTTTGTCAGTAGATACAGGCTCTGGTACACCTCTACAAGTTATTTGCGGAGCACCAAATGCACACGCGGGGCTTATTGGTGTTCTCGCACTACCAGGGACTTATATTCCAGGACTTGATGTGACACTATCGGTAGGAAAAATCCGTGGTGTTGAGAGTTTTGGGATGATGTGTTCATGGAACGAGCTTGCGTTATCAAATGAACATGATGGGATTATCGAGCTTTCAGAAGATGCACCTATTGGAGGGGTATTTGCGGCTTATGCTGGTTTAGATGATCCAATTCTTGATATTGGTTTGACCCCCAATCGTTCTGATTGTACAGGTGTTCGCGGTATTGCCCGTGATCTTGCTGCTGCTGGAATAGGAAAATTAAAAGAATTATCCTTGCCACAATTTGATGCTACCTTCGAAACATCGCTTGATGTTTCTTTAGATTTCTCATCAAGCGCTTCGTTATGTTTAGGGTTTGCCTGGTGTGAAGTGCGTAATGTTCAAAATGGTCCATCACCGCAATGGATGCAACAGCGTTTAAGTGCAATCGGTTTGAGACCGATTAATGCGCTGGTTGATATGACAAATTACATCAGTTTTGATCTTGGTCGTCCGCTTCATGTTTTTGATGCGGATAAGATTAAAGGCAATTTGTATGTTCGTTGTGCTCATGAAGGTGAACAGCTTCAGGCGCTGAATGGAAAAATCTATCATTTGAGCATGAAAGATTGTGTCATTGCCGATGAAGAGGGTGTTGTTTCCATTGCTGGTATCATGGGTGGTGAAAGAACAAGCTGTGATGAGACAACGCGTCGTGTGATTATTGAATCCGCATTGTGGGATGCACAGAGCATTGCACAAACAGGTCGTGGTTTAGGTCTTATCAGTGATGCGCGTTATCGGTTTGAACGAGGCGTTGATCCAGCTTTTATGGAAACAGGACTTGAGATTGCAACGGAATTTGCCTTACGTCTTTGTGGTGGTGAAGGTTCCAAGAAAAGGGTTGTTGGTTATCAGCAACCAGAAATCAAACAGATTGCTTTTCCTTTTTCTGAAATTAAACGTTTGACACATTTGCAAATAGAGCGCGAACAAGTCATCACTATTTTAGACAAGCTTGGTTTTTATGTTGAAGGAAAGGGAGATGTGGTTACGGTTAAAGTTCCAACATGGCGTCCTGATGTTGTTGGTAAAGCCGATTTAGTGGAAGAAGTGATGAGGATTTATGGGTTAGATAAAATTGAGTCGATTCCATTGGAAAATTTTACAGAAGATAAAGGCCCAGTTTTAACAGTTTCACAGCTTCGTTCACGTCTTACACGTTTGGCTTTAGCGCATCGCGGTATGAAAGAGGCTGTGACGTGGTCTTTTATTTCTGAAAATCAAGCGCTTGCTTTTGGTGGCGCTAGGGCACAGCTTAAATTGGTAAATCCTATTTCTGCAGATATGTCGGTGATGCGTCCTTCTCTTTTGCCTGGCTTGCTAATGGCAGCGCAAAGAAATGCTGATCGTGGTTTTCCAGATCTTGCTTTGTTTGAAGTCTCCAGCGTTTATGAAGATGATACGCCTGATAAACAACATCGTGTTGTGAGTGGTATTCGTCGTGGAACAGAACAATTTAAAGGAGCTGGGCGCTTTTGGGATGGAAATGCGACAGCTGTTGATGTTTTTGATGCAAAAGCAGATGCATTGGCTGTTTTAGAAGCATGTGGTATAGACAGTGACAAGGTGCAAATTGAAATTGGAACCCCTGATTGGTATCATCCTGGTCGTTCAGGAATTATGAAGCTTGGATCAAAGATTATCCTTGGTTTTTTTGGTGTTTTTCATCCAGCGACTTTAGAAAAGTTAGATGTTAGTGGTCCCGTATGTGGTTTTGAAGTTTTTCTTGATCAAATTCCAGAATCAAAGAAAAAAACAACTAAAAGCCGTCCTCCTTTGAAACTCTCACCTTTTCAAATGGTACGGCGTGATTTTGCCTTTGTAGCGGATAAAACTGTTGCCTCGTCTCTTATTGTGCGTGCTGCAAGTGGAGCCGATAAAAAGCTTATTCATTCAGTGCAGGTTTTTGATATTTTTGAAGATTCAAGCCTTGGTGAAGATAAAAAATCTGTTGCGATTGAAGTAACTATTCAGCCTATGGAGCGAACTTTAACAGATGAAGATTTAGAAGAGCTTGCTTTAAAGGTGGTGGAGAATGTTAGCAAAATGACAGGTGCATGTTTGCGCTGTTGAGTGTTCTCATTTTTTATAAGATATTTCCATAAAGTGGGAGCATTTTTGAGTGCTGCCTTTTTGTTTAGCATTCAAGAATTAGAGAACTTCTTGAAAGAGATTTTTTATCAAAACAAGCCCACTTTAAATCATCAATTTTTTTCAAGATGCAAAGGGCTATTTTGAAACATTTTAAAAAGTTATTTTTCTCCTCATCCTTCATTGCAAATGAAAAAGATAACTGCTATTGCTAAATGATAATGCAAATTATTCGCAATAAAGATAAGGCATATAAAGGAAAGAGAGAATTAATGAACGTAAGAATGTTTTTCACCATAGTTTTTGGGAGTATTGTTTTTTTTATGCCCAATTTCGCTTTGTGTGCTGGTAAATTTAAAGCTGTTACGACATTCACTATCATTGCTGATATGGCACGCAATGTAGCAGGTGATGCAGCTGATGTTGAATCCATTACAAAACCAGGAGCTGAAATTCATGAATATCAACCCACCCCTCGTGATCTTATGCGTGCTCAGGGAGCAAATCTTGTATTATGGAATGGATTAGAGCTAGAGCTTTGGTTTGAAAAGTTTTTTCAAAATATCAAAGATGTTCCAAGTGTTATTGTTTCAAAAGGTATTGTACCCATTACAATTGGTGAGGGCCCCTTTAGTGGTAAACCAAATCCTCATGCATGGATGTCACCGACTTCTGCTTTGATTTACGTTGATAATATTCGCGATGCTTTTGTAAAATATGATCCTGAACATGCGGCTATTTATAAAGAAAATGCTGAAATTTATAAGCAGAAGATTCGCGCTACGATTGATCCCATTAGAGCTGCATTAGAAGTGGTACCGCAAGATAAGCGTTGGCTTGTAACCAGTGAGGGTGCATTTAGCTATTTGGCGCGTGATTTTGATCTAAAAGAACTTTATTTATGGCCCATTAATGCGGATCAGCAAGGAACACCGCAGCAAGTTAAGCATGTTATTGATATGGTTCGTAAATACAATATTCATGCAGTTTTTTCTGAGAGCACTATTTCCCCTGCGCCTGCTAAGCAGGTTGCCAGAGAAACAGGGGCTAAATACGGTGGTGTCCTTTATGTTGATTCTCTAAGTGAGAAAAATGGTGAGGTACCCACTTATATTGATTTATTACGTGTTACAAGTGGACGTATTAGCAATGCCTTATTAGAGGGAGTGAAAAGCCAATGACAAAATCTGGAATATTTGCTCAAGGGGTAACAGTAACTTATCGTAATGGACATACAGCTTTACGCGAAGTAAATTTTGAAAGCCCAATGGGTTCTATTACGGCATTGGTTGGCGTGAATGGATCGGGTAAGTCAACATTATTTAAAGCGATTATGGGGTTTGTGCGCCCTTCAAAAGGAAAAATTCGCATGTTTGGTTTGCCCGTTGATACGGCTTTGAAAAAAAATCTCATTGCTTATGTTCCTCAGAGTGAAGATGTTGATTGGAATTTTCCTGTTCTTGTTGAAGATGTTGTCTTGATGGGACGTTATGGCCACATGAATTTCTTTCGTTATGCACGGGCACGGGATTATGAAGCTGTCCGTGTTGCCTTAGAACGGGTTGATATGTTGGCATTTGCCAAGCGCCAAATTGGTGAACTTTCCGGTGGGCAGAAAAAGCGTGTTTTTCTAGCGCGTGCTCTAGCACAGCAGGCAAAAGCTATTTTATTAGACGAGCCATTTACAGGGGTTGATGTCACAACAGAGGATAAAATTATTGCTTTGTTACAAGATCTTCGTAAAGAGGGTGCAGTGATATTAGTTTCTACTCACAATTTAGGCTCTGTTCGTGAATTTTGTGATCACACAGTTTTAATAAAAGGAACAGTTTTGGCTTCGGGGCTAACAGAAACTGTTTTTACCAAGGAAAATTTGGAGAAAACTTTTGGTGGCGCTTTGCATCATCACATTTTTGATCTTCAATGTGTGAACAAAGAAGATGTTTGTATGGGGGAAAAGCAGTCTGCTGTTCATGAGAATGTTCAAAGAATGGAGCACGTTGCATGATTTCTTGGTTGCTTGAGCCACTGAGTTATCAATATATGGTGAATGCGATGTGGGTTTCGGGATTAGTTGGCTGTGTTTGTGCCTTTCTTTCTGCTTTTTTGATGTTAAAAGGTTGGTCGCTCATTGGCGATGCACTTTCTCATTCTATTGTTCCTGGTGTCGCAGGGGCTTATCTTCTAGGCTTACCTTTTTCTGTTGGAGCTTTTTTTTCTGGCGGTCTTGCTGCGGCAGCAATGCTATTTTTTAATCAGAGGACAAAACTGAAAGAAGATACCATTATTGGGCTCATTTTTTCTTCCTTTTTTGCTTTTGGATTGTTTCTCAAATCATTAAAACCAATGGCTGTCAATATTGATACGATTGTTTTAGGAAATATTTTAGCAGTGAGTTCATCAGATATTATACAGTTGGCTTTTATTGGTTTTTTCTCTTTATTGGTATTGCTTTTGAAATGGAAAGATCTTTTTGTTTCTTTATTTGATGAAACACACGCCCGTGCCATTGGATTGAACATCAAGTTTTTAAAGATTCTCTTTTTCACATTGCTTGCTGCTTGTACTGTTGCTGCTATGCAAACGGTTGGAGCATTTTTGGTCATTTGTTTGGTTGTAACGCCTGGGGCGACAGCTTATCTTTTAAGTGATCGTTTTGTGAATGTTTTGATCATTGCAGTTATCATTGGGACATTCACAAGCGTATTGGGTGTTTATGTGAGTTATTTTTTGAATGCGCAAACGGGTGGTGTTGTTGTGCTTTTTCAAGCATTTCTCTTTATGTTAGCTTTTATTTTTGCTCCTAAACATGGTTTTATTGCTGCGCGTTTACGGATAAATGCAGCAAAAAAAGGTGTGATGTTATCATGATTGATCAATTACTACTTCCTTTTCAGTTTTCTTTTATGCTGAAAGGCATGCTTATTGTTATGATTCTTTCCGTTCCAATGGCGATGCTTTCCTGTTTTCTTATTTTGAAAGGATGGGCGCTGTTAGGCGATGCTATTTCCCATGCAGTTTTTCCTGGTGTTGTCGTTGGTTATATGACAACACCGTGGGTGATAGCATTTTTGACTTCTTTGCCATTTGCTTGGTTCCAGCGTATACGTCCAGAGAATGTTACAATGACTTTAATTACTTGCGGTGCTTTTGTTGCCGGTATGGTTTGTGCACTTACAACAGGTTTTTTGGGAAGCAATAGTCGTATCAAACAAGATACGGTGATGGGCGTTGTGTTTTCATCGATGTTTGGTTTAGGGCTTGTTTTAGCAACATCTATTTATAGTAGCTTAGATTTAAATCATATTCTATTTGGTAATCTTTTAGGAGTTAATTGGCTTGATATTACTCAGACAGCGGTCATTTCCGCTATTGTTACTTTTATTCTAGGGGCAAAATGGCGCGATTTTATGCTGTATATTTTTGATTCAGCGCAAGGTCGTGCAATGGGATTGCGAATATCACTGCTCCACTATACTCTTTTAACGATGATCTCTCTCACGATTGTTGCAGCTTTGAAAGCAGTTGGTATCGTTCTCGTTATTTCTTTATTAATAGCACCAGGGGCAATTGCTTATCTCGTTACGAAGCGGTTTTCTTTTATGTTGGTGATCGCTGTCTTTGTTGCAGCTTTTTCTGGTTTTTTAGGAATTTATCTAAGTTTATTTATTGGCTCTGATTCTGCTTCCACCATTGTATTGATTTTGACACTAATTTTTATTGCTATTTTCATGTCGATTTTTTTTCGTCGAACCACGATTAAAGAAATTTGAGTTTGCTAAAATTTATTGCATATCAGCCATGCATTTTTATGTGTTGTTTCTCGTGTTTTTTTTGAATAAAAGCCGCACGGCGCTAGGTTATTTTCCTTCTAACACCTAGCAGGATGAATGCAGTCTGTATTTCTCCCCCCCCCCCCAACACTGCATTCATAATTAAGAGGCTGCATTGATTTATTCTGCAGCCTTTTTATTTTTTCTTTTTCTGAAAATTTATTCATATTTCTTGAAAATTTTAAAATCGTCATCATATTGCGTAAGCTGTTTTGTGCTTTAGAAGCAGTTATCACAGAAAATACAGTTATGAATAAAGTAATATGTGTGCGTGATTGTGTAGTTAAAGCTTATAAAAAGCAAAAAAATATTTAGAGTCATCTTGCATGGAAAGAAATAGTACGAGAGGATGAAAAAAGATTTTAAAATATCTCCCCCTTTGCGTATTTGCTATTATATAGCAGGTTGGGCAATGATTGTATTCGCAGTTGTCGGTATAGTATTACCTATCATGCCAACTGTACCGTTTTTATTAATTGCTTCATGGTGTTTTGCTCGCTCCTCACCGCGTTTTCATCGTTGGTTGCATAATCATCGCATTTTCGGTCCACCTATTAAGCAATGGGAAGAAAAAAGGGCTATTTCCACATTTGTTAAAGTTTTAGCGGTCGTAAGTATAACAGGTGGTTTTTTATCTTTTCTCGTAATAGCACATCCTGTTTTATGGCTTGCTTTATTGGTTTCTGCACTTTTACTGTGTATTGTTCTTTATATAGTGACGCGTCCATCTCCATCGTGAAAGAAAAGGCACAAACCAAATAGTTTTTTGATTGGCAGATTCACAAGAGCTAAGAGATTTTTCACTCAAAATTACCGGATAACATCTAAGTATCAAAAGTGTATATGAGATAATAAGCTTTTTTAGGGGGATTTATTGGAGAAAATGATATATTCGTAAAGTCATAAATACCTTAATCAGAGGTTGGTAAAGCCGCTTTTGGGGGAATGATAGAGTATCTTCATAGAAGACCTAATTTTCACCCTAAGAGAATCTGCAACTATCTATTAGCATCAAATGACTCTTAATTATTTGTTTTAATTTTATAAAGATACGCTTATGATTTAAGTTTTTATAGGTTTTGCAATACGTTTTTTATTGCCAAAAAAATTGAGATAACGTTGTATTTCTTGTAGTTCACCGATGGTTTTTTCAGGATTATCTGAAAGTTTTACAGCTGGTTTCCCGTTAGCATGGGAAACTTTACAAACAAGAGAAAGAGCATCAAAAGTTGCAATTTCTTGTGGTGCACAGCCCGCAAAATCATTTGTCAAGTCTGTTCCCCAGCCAAAACTCATACGCACTCTTCCATGGAAGTGGTGATAAGTTTTTTCAATGGTATCGACGTCAAGTGCATCGGAAAAAATCAAGAGTTTTTCCAGTGGATTTTTTCCCTTTTCTTTCCACCATTGAATAATGCGTTCACCCCCTTCAATGGGAGGGGCACTGTCAGGTCTAAAACCTGTCCAATCAGCGACCCAATCTGGCGCATTGTGCAAGAAAGCTTCTGTGCCAAAGGTATCAGGCAAAACAATGAGAAGATTGCCACCATAATAACGGTTCCAATCTTGCAAGACTTGATACGGTGCTTTGTGTAAATCATCATCATTGTTGCTGAGAGCAGCAATGACCATAGGTAATTCATGTGCATTTGTCCCAAGGGCTTCTAAATCGGTATCCATGGCGAGAAGCACATTGGAAGTTCCAGTAAAAGAATCGCCAATACCTTCTTTTAATGCTTCAACACACCAACGTTGCCATAAAAAAGAATGACGACGTCTTGTGCCAAAGTCAGATATTTTAATATCAGGTAATTTTTTGAGACGTTCAACTTTACTCCACATTTTTGCTTTAGCACGGGCATAAAGCACATCAAGAGCAAAACGATCTAAGTTTTTCATAGCAGCACGTGAACGTAATTCACTAATAATAGCAAGGGCAGGAATTTCCCACATGGAGCTATGGGTCCATGGGCCATGAAAATGGAGGGTATATTGTCCATCTTTGCGGGTGAGTTCATATTCTGGAAGCTGAAAATTTTCAAGCCAACGCAGGAAATCCGGTGCAAAAATTTGTTTACGTCCATAAAAAGTGTTACCAGCAAGCCAGATCATTTCTTTTTTCGTAAAGCGCAAACTGAGGGCGTGATCAAGTTGGGCACGCAATTCACTCTCATCAATATCGTCAGCAAGCCGTATTGTTTTTGTGCGGTTTATGAGAGAAAAGGTGACATTGACATTGGGATAAAGTCCCCAAATCATCTGTACCATAAGAAGTTTATAGAAATCTGTATCAAGCAGTGAACGAATAATAGGATCAAGCTTCCAGGTATGATTGTAAACACGTCTCGCGATATCTGGATGATTCATAATCCTTTTTCTTTCGGTTTTATAGAATTTAAAATTATTGTGTTCCAACATCGTCCATATAGGAATGAGAGCAACTATAACAACTCTAAGATTTTGGGCAAGAATAAAAAAGCCTTTTATCTTTTCTGTTTTAAGGATTGAAGTGTACGAATGATTTCATGTTTTCCTGTTTTTTCTAATTTTATCCCTGCTTGAACATGAGCATATTTTTTCCCATTAACAGTAAGTGTATTTTCAGATCCCCATTTTACTTTAAGAATATAAACAGCCTCATAAAATTTCATTTTTGCTTCATATTCGGGCCAGAAGGAAGGCAAATGTGGACGTAAAAATAATTGATCATTTTGACGATCAATGCCAAGAATAGCTTGTGTTGCAGCGCGGTAAAACCAACCTGCTGAGTCTGTATACCATGTCCAACCGCCCTGTCCACGATGTGGTTCAACGGCATAAATATCTGCTGCCATGACATAAGGTTCAACACGATAGATTTCAGGATTTTGTCCGTGATGAATAGGATTAATCATGGAAAATAAACGATAAGCTTTATCGCTTTCATCCATTTGTGCAAGCGCTAAAATGCTCCAAATAGCACCATGGGTGTATTGCCCACCATTTTCTCGAATGCCTGGGGGATACCCTTTTATATAACCGGGTTCGAGAGTTGTTTTATCAAAAGGGGGCCAGAAAAGGCGTAGAAGTTTTCCTTTTTCGTCATAAAGATGTTCAAGCATTGAAGCCATAGCTTGTTTTTGGCGCTCCAGTGGTGCCATTTGAGAAATAACAGCCCAAGATTGAGCAATGGTATCAATTTGGCATTCATCATTGTTTTGAGAGCCAAGAGGAGTCCCGTCATCAAAATAACCACGTCGATACCAAGCACCATCCCAAGCATTTTTTTCTAGGGATTTTTTCAAACGCTTAAAATATGCAGTCCATGTTTCAACACGGGTATTATCACTAAGGTTTTGAGCTAAAGGGATGAATGCTTGTAGTGTTGTACCAAGAAACCATCCCAACCAAGTGCTTTCCCCTTTTCTTTGTATACCAACTAAATTCATACCATCATTCCAATCACCTCCTAAAATAAGCGGAAGTCCATGTGGCCCACAGCGTTTGATGGCAAGGTCTAAGGCCAAAGCACAATGTTCATAAACTGTTGCAACTTTTGAAGATTGTGTGGGCCTAAAATAAGCATCTTTTTGTTCTGTGGTAAGGGAGGCTCCTTCAATAAAAGCAATGGGAGTATCAAGCAGTGTAGTGTCGCCAGTGGCATTGACATAAAGAGCTGTTCCATAGGCAAGCCAAACGATATCATCACAGATGTGCGTGCGGATACCAGCTTGCGTATCAGGCAACCACCAATGTTGTACATCGCCTTCAAGAAATTGATGCGCGGCAGCATTTAACAATTGTTCACGTGCCAGTTGTGGTTTCAGTAGTAATAAAGAAAGGCTATCTTGTAATTGATCCCGAAAACCAAATGCACCACTGGCTTGATAAAAGCCAGCACGCGCCATGAGGCGGCATGCATAGATTTGATAAGGTAGCCAGTAATTGACCATAATATCAAAGGAGGGATCAGGTGTTTTTACTTGGAGTGGAGCAACAAAATCGCTCCAATATTGTTTTTGTTGGGTAAGCAAAGTTTCAAAATCACTCGTACGTACTTGATTGAGTAATTTTTCTGCCTCTTGCCTGTTTTCAGCACTGCCAAGGTAGAAAATGATTTCTTTTGTTTGTCCTGGGAGAAGATCAATATCATAAGTGAATGCTGAGCAGGGATCACATCCTGCTTCTACTCTATTTGAAAGGGCGAAAGCTTTACGGATTGCCTGTGGATGTGTCACTGTTCCTGTGAGGCCGATAAACTCGCTACGATCACTGGTAGTACTGGTTGGCATTTCTGATGCTGATAAAAATGTTACCTGTTGGGATTTTTCGTGATGATAGGGATTTTGAATAAAATGTGCCCCATTTATGGGATCATAACAGGGAACAATGAAGGGTGCATATTTTGTACAAGTATTACCCAAAACCCATTCAACATAGTTATAAAGGCGTAAATTGTGTGTTTTTTTTCCTTCATTTTTAAGGGTGAGACGTGAAAGCCGAACCGGTTTTTCTTGATCGAGTGTATGGGTCAACTCTAATGCAATGTCTGAATGTGTGGATTTAAAGGTTGAAAATCCAAAACCATGGCAAGCTTCATAGACAACACTTTCATCACGTTCTACAGCAGAAACGGGTGAAAAGCGCTTTAAAGACAAGCGGTCTACAAGATAAAGGGCTTCCCCTGGGTGATTAGAAACAGGATCATTGCTCCAAGGGGTTAATTGATAATCGCGACTATTGTGAGCCCAAGTAAAGAGTGCACCTTCAGCAGAGACATGAAAACCAAAATGTTTATTAGCAATAACATTAATCCATGGATGTGGCGTGGTGGTATGTCCATGAAGACGTATCACATAATGATTATGATAGTTAAAACCACCATACCCATTCCAATATTGTAGATCTTCTCCATTAATGGGGAAAGTGATACGTTTTTGTTGACTGAGAAGACCAAGGGAAGCAAAGAGGCTCTGTTCTGTTTGTGTTGTATTTTGTCCTCTTTCATGATGTTTTGGGATGTTTAATTCATCATGAGATCTTTGATGGTTTTTACGGATTGTGAGAGTGAAATCACTCTCATCAAGCTGTTTTAGTTGTTCAAACAAAGAACCATTTTGAGCATCAAGAATAATGCGCGCTGATGCAAGAAGCGTTTTAAAACTCTGTTCACTTATTTGATCACGTTGAAGCGTGAAAATATGTTTGCGTTCATTCGTTTCATGGTTGTGGTGGCGGTAAGATTCGCATATCGATTCAAGAGTGCGTTGCGTATCTTGTATATAGGAGAAAGCTTGTTCATTAAGAATGACAAGATCAACGGTAAGTCCGCGCATACGCCAATATTCATGTGCTTTTAGAATTTCATGCACAACAGCAATATCTCCCTCGTTATTTAATCTGAGAAGACAGAGTGGAATGTCACCTGAAATAGACATAGGCCAGAGATCAGATTGTTTACCAAGAGTTTTTGCTAAGTTGTTTGGAGACAGACGCCATGTTTGCTCAGGATAGATAAGCGGTGTTGCATATTTTTGATATATAAGAGCTTCTTTAAGCTGGGTCGCGCTTTGATATAGTGAAACTTGCGAACGTGTCCATGCCTTTGAAAGTTCTTTCTGGAATATATCGGGTTGTCGATAATGTTGAAGATGATGATGTAAGATTTCTTTTGTGTTGGCAGCAAACGTCCAAAAGATAAGTTCAGCTTTTTCATGGGCTGGAACTTTTATACGGCATCGCAGTGAAATAATGGGATCAAGAACACAACCTTGACTGTTACTAAAATGAGCATTTTGATCAAATGCAGCGGGATGATGAAGAGAGCGCCCTCGGCCAATAAACAACGAGCGATCTGTTTCAGCTTCTGTTTCTTGGAGAAGATCTGTTGTACTCGTGACAAAATGGGCAATGTGGATCTCGGAGTCATGAGGAGAGCATTTACGCCTTTTAGCAAAAATTGTTGTACCTTTCTCAACAATTTCTGTTTCTATAAACATACGTGAAAAAGCAGGATGAACTTGGTCTGTATTTATTTTAGCAAGCGCTAATTCACCATAAGAAGTTACTTCAATGAGTCGGTCTTCATTTGTTGTATTCATAAGTTGAATACGTCTACCTTCACCATTTCCCTCAGAGGCAATAAGACATTCCAATGTTGATTTGATGCCATCAACCATTTTTGTATATTCAGCTTTTTCATCAGTGAAAATGCTAATGGCTTCTTCTTCAACAATACGTGTTGGCTCACTGGTCACAGACCACCAGCGTTTACTGTGTATATCACGTAGGAAGAATAAAGTCCCTTGTTGATCTTCTGTCGTATCAGGAATAAAGCGCGTAATCGCATAATCGTGCCAACGGCTATAACCAGAGCCTTTGGCTGTTAACATGAGAGAATAAGAGCCATTAGATAAGAGCAAAGTTGCACGTGGTTTAAGCAGTGGGTTCGTGATTATGCGCGAAGAAACAGCATCAAATCCTTTGGAGCTCTTGCGTATGCGATGAACTGTTTTATTATGAATGACAGGAATGAGATGTGGTGCTCTTTCCTGGAGGAGTAATTGAGTAGCTTCAATGATGGGATCACGATGAAAGCGATCGCGCATACGACCTTGAAAAATGACATTGTTAAGAGAAAGAATGGACATACCATGATGATGCGCATAATAATTGCGCACAACAGCGTATTTTTCTCCTGTTTTTATGCGCGCAGGGGTAAAGTCGATAGAGTCATAATAACCATATGTTCCTAAAGCTCCAAGATCACGCAGTTGCTTTAAATTTTTTACAGCTTTATGAGGTACATATTGTGCCGCTAAAAGACTAGCATAGGGAGCAATGACAGTATTGCGTGAGAGACCACGTTGGAGCCCAAGGCTTGGAACACCAAAATGAGCATATTGGTAATTCATTAAGTGATCGCGAACATTAAAGGCTGCTTCTGAAATACCCCACGGTAATCCTTGTTTATGGGCATATTGTATTTGATGATGAATAATCAATCGATTGGTTTGATCAAGGAGAGATCCTAACGGTTCATGCATAACAAGAGATGGCATGAGATATTCAAACATGGAACCAGACCATGATAATAATGCACCTTTCCAACCGATGGGAACAAGGAGTCGACCAAGATGAAACCAATGTTTAAATTGAATATCTCCTTTTGCGATGGCAAAAAAGCTTGCAAGACGCGCTTCTGAAGCAAGTAGATCATAACAATTTTCATCGAGTTTATTTTCTTCAACACGATATCCAATAGACAAAAGATGCCGTTCAGGTTGTTCTAAAAAATCAAATTCCATATCAAAGGCGATTTGCCGCGTCTCGATAGCCAAACTATTTAATTTTTTGGATAATTTTTCACTGTCGTAGTCATAACAAGCATCATGATGATGGGCATCACAGGTTTCTAAAAGACATTTTGCCCAAAAGAGAGCATGAGTAGATTCTATCGTTTGAATTTTTTGATGAAGCTTATCTATTAAGCGCACAATATCACGGGCGATAAATGAAAGATTCGTGATGTGAGAAAGAAGCGTATTTGATTGTTCTATGAATGCAATAGAGGAGAAATGAAAATGGGCGATACGCTTTTCGATTTGTTGGCGTAAGGGGCGTAAAATGGCTTTATTATCTGGAATTTCTTTGACAGTTTCTTCAAGAATAGCATGAACATCAGAGAAGCCTTCTCGATGACTTTTAAGAAAAATATTAGGTTTTTCAGCCCACCTTCTTAAAGCTGAAGAGAGTGTGACCAGATGTCCAGCAAGGTTTCCTGAATCAACGGTTGACACATAAGTAGGCAAAAGAGGTTTAAGGCTATCAGTTGCATACCAATTATAAAAATGCCCACGAAATTTTTCCATTTTTGCAAGAGAATTTAATGTAGATTCAATGCGGCTTATGGTTTCTTTACAGCTAATCCAGCCGAAATCACGTGCAGCTATAACAGAAAGAAGATAAAGCCCAATATTGGTAGGAGATGTGCGCTGTGCAATCAGAGGCTCAGGATCTTCTTGGAAATTATCGGGAGGCAAATAATTGCTTTGTGCATTGACAAAACTTGCATAATAAAGCCATGTCCGTCGTGCAATAGACCGTAGAATTTTTTTATCTTCAGAAGATCCCTGAAGTGTATCTTGAAAGGTTGAAGGTTGACTGACTATCCACGCAATGAAGGGTGAAAAAAACCATGCTACCCCGAAAGGCAAAGCAAGAAAGCTTGCAAAAGTATCAAAAAGAAGGGGCAATGCTATGGCAAAAATACCAAGAAGCGATGCTGGCCACATGATAAGGATATAAAAACGCAAGCTATTAGGAGTCAATTTTGTTGCAGCTGAGGTTTTCCACTCAAGGAGATGATGTTTTGAAATTATCATGCGATAGAGTGCACGAAGAATAGCATCCGTCATAAAATAAGCGGAATGAGCAAGAAATGTCATTTTAAGAAATATATTTGCGTGTGTAAGGGTTATTTTATTCACAATTAATTGAATTTGTTCGCGCAAGGAATAGTCAATATGGGATGGAATGAGCGTTTTTAATACGTCTAAAATGGGTGAGATGAAAAGGCTCAAGAGTAAGAATATTTGCCAGATGATTGCGCTTTTTAATGGTAAAAGAGACCATCCTGTAATTGCCGCAATCAACCACATTAGTGGTGTAAGAGAACGGCGCAAATTATCTTGGATTTTCCACCGTGTAATGGAGCTTATTCTATTGCGGGAGAAAAGATAAGGCAAAAGTTGCCAATCACCGCGAATCCAACGGTGATATCGCATAACATCAATATTATAGGCTGTTGGATAATCTTCAATGACTTCTACATCACTCACCAATGCAGTACGTGCATATCCTCCTTCCAAAAGGTCATGACTGAGAACAGTATTTTCTTTAATTTTTCCGTCAAGTGCTTGTTGAAAGGCATCAATATGATAAAGACCTTTACCAATAAAACTTCCTTCTCCCAAAAGATCTTGATAGGTATCCGAAACAGCAAAGACATAAGGATCTATACCACGGTTGGTAGAAAAAGTCCGCTGTAGAAATGATGTTTCTTTTCCTGTTGTAAGAGAAGGGGTAATACGGGGTTGTAAAATACTATATCCCTTTAAAACATTTCCGTTTTGCAGGTCGAAAATGGGATAATTAAGCGGATGGTTAAGTTTTCCAACGAGTTTTGTGACGCTTTCAGGGGTAAGACGTGTATCGGCATCCAGTGTCATAACAAAACGGCAATCCATAGGGAGATCTGGATTGGTTGGATAAAAACTCGTATTTTTATCACCTCTTAATAATAAATTGAGTTCATGAAGTTTGCCACGTTTGCGTTCCCATCCCATCCAGCATTTTTCGCTAGAATTATAAAGACGTCGACGATGTAAAAGGAAAAAGAGGGGAACATCAGCACGATGATAACAACAATTGAGTTTATCAATACTCTTTTGTGCATAATGCAAAAGATCAAGATCATCTTGTGTTTGCTCGAGGGGAGCATCAATCCAATCTGTGATGAGTGCAAAATGGATGGCACCGTTGGGATTGCAAAGATAATGGACTTCAAGATTGTGCACTTGTTCATCAATAGAGTCGCGTGAGGTGATTAAAGTAGGCACAACAACCATTGTGCGTGCGTCTTTCGGAATACCTTCTTTATATTCATAACCGATGAGTTGTTTTGGTGGAATAGTCCATGAAACAATAGTGTTAAAGAAAGCAAAAGCAGCATCCATAGCAGGGAAAAGCGCTAATGCAATAAAAAGCACAGACATCCATGGTGATATACTAGATGTTTGTAAGAGAGTGTAGATTGCAAGTAAAAGAGTAAGCGTTAAACAAGAAATAGGAATGGCAATAATTCTTATCTTTGAGCAGATAAAAAATCGTGCCCATTTTATAAGCAAAGATGGGGTGTAGCCACAGGCTTTTTCAAAAACATAACGCCCATCACCGACAAGATACCACCCAATAGAGGAATAATAATGTGCCTTTTCAGAAGTGGAATGTACCATTTCTATAGCTTTGCGTGCAACTTCCAGTTCATTAAGAGGTGAAAAGCGTGCAATTTTTTCTATGACTTGCCGATAGATATTGCGTGAATGAGAATCGATCGCGGAAAAATCACTCTTTTCACGCAAGATAGAATCTACAGAACTGACAGTTTCAAACCACACTGTCCAATCAATGTTATCAATAGCCTTAAGAGCACGGATAATATTGCCCATAGTCACACCATCTGCAACTTGGTGTGTATGTTCATTAGCTGTGGTAATTTCTGGGCTACTGTTTTGCTTTTGTAATTGTTTCTCAAGCCAAATTAATGCTGGTGTTGAATCAACAGATGCATTGCGTAGACGATAGAATAAATGTGCTGAAAAGGTTGGATCAACAGTAAAAGGTTCATAACGCTTAAGAAGAGAATGTAATTTTGTTTCATTATCTGCAAGAAAAATTTGATGAGCAACTTTATTGGCGAGATAACGCATATGCCGTGTTTGTTCGATGCGCAGTGAAAGACGACGTACATTTTCAATGAGCAACATTTGTATGACAGAAGGAAGTGCCCATAATTCACCAATTTTTAAGGCACAAATTTCTTGAAATCCATCGATCATAGCTGTGAGATTTTTTTGTGAAAATCCACTATCCGTATGGGCAATATAAAGCCAAGCTAAAGCAAAGATACGTGGTATATTTGTTCCTTGTTGATAAAGAGGAAGTTGCTTGATGAAGGATTTAGATAAGTTGCGGCGTAGCTGTTGTATGGTTTTGTCAATTGTATAATGATTATCAATAAGCCATTGAGCAGATGGTGCAATGGTTTCATCATTATGAGCGGCAATATCACAAGTTTGAAAGGCACGGAGGATGAGTTTGGCATTTTCAGTCAATCTTTTGTGAAAATGACTTTCTCCTTTATATTCAGGAAGGAAAATTTCTTTTTTAGATGCTATATCCTTGCCTAATTTGTAAAGTTCATCCTGTGATTTATAAGTTGAGCGAAGAGGAGAATGGGTTTTCGTAAAATGATGCCTTTTGTTTTTTTGAGAAAAAAAACACTTCATGAAAGATATTGTGAATACCATAATATTCTATTGCTATTCAATATGGAGTTTTTTACATTTAATAAGTTGTGAGCATTTTATCTCAATAATGAGCGGTTTATAGGCAAAAAACAAACTTTTTGTTTTTCTTTGAGAATATTTGCAATTTTTAATGAAGCAACTGAAAAAGCAAACAATATATTTTTTGAAAAATAAAAAAGGTCGCCTAAAAAATGAGCGACCTTAATTTAAACAATCATTTTAACAATTGCATATTAATCCTGTTCTTGCTTTTTCAAAGCAGCACCAAGAATATCACCAAGAGAAGCACCTGAATCTGTAGAACCGTATTGTGCAACAGCTTCTTTTTCCTCTGCGATTTCTAACGCTTTGATAGACACTGAAATTTTACGTGTTTTCTTATCAAATGCAATGATGCGAGCATCTACTCTCTGACCAATGGAAAAGCGTTCAGGGCGCTGCTCATCACGATCACGCGCAAGATCAGCACGACGAATGGTTGTTTCAAGATTGTGATCAATCAATTTTACATTGATGTCATTTTCATTTATGGCTGTCACTTCACATGTCACCACAGCGCCTTTGCGAAGTTCACCAGAAGCGGCTGCTTCTCCAACCTTATCGCTGGAAAGTTGTTTAATTCCAAGAGAAATACGTTCTTTTTCAATATCAACATCCAAAACCACAGCTTTAACGATATCGCCTTTATTGTAGGTATCAATGACCTGTTCACCAGGACGATTCCAATCAAGATCAGAGAGATGAACCATACCATCAACATCGCCTTCAAGACCAATGAAGAGACCAAACTCGGTTTTATTTTTAACCTCTCCTTCAATTTGTGAATTGACAGGGAATTTATTCGCAAAAGCTTCCCATGGGTTTTCAAATGTTTGCTTTAAGCCAAGGGAAATACGCCGTTTAGAAGGGTCAATTTCAAGTACAACCACTTCCACTTCTTGTGATGTAGATAAAATTTTCCCAGGATGAACATTTTTCTTTGTCCAACTCATTTCGGAAACATGGATCAATCCTTCGATTCCAGGCTCTATTTCAACAAAACCACCGTAATCCGTAATGTTGGTAACAGCTCCAGTAATTTTTTTACCCACAGGGTATCTTGCACTGATGCTTTCCCAAGGATCACTTTCAAGTTGTTTCATGCCAAGAGAAATACGGTGTGTATCTTGATTGATGCGAATAATTTGGACTTTAATCGTTTGCCCAATGGTGAGCACTTCAGATGGATGGTTAACACGCCGCCAAGCCATATCTGTAACGTGTAAAAGACCGTCGATTCCACCAAGATCAACAAAGGCTCCGTAATCAGTGATATTTTTAACCACACCTTCAACGATTTGGTTTTCTTCAAGATTTTGTACGATTTCTGAACGTTGTTCAGCACGACTTTCCTCTAAGACAGTACGACGTGAGACAACAATATTGCCACGACGACGATCCATTTTTAAAATTTCAAAGGATTGTGCATTATGCATGAGAGGTGAGACATCACGAATGGGGCGAATATCAACTTGGCTACGAGGCAAAAAAGCAACAGCACCATCAAGATCAACCGTAAAGCCACCTTTTACCTGGCTAAAGATCACACCGTCAACGCGCGCGCCCGCATTGAATTTTTCTTCTAAACGAATCCAGCTTTCTTCACGCCGTGCTTTTTCACGTGATAAAACAGCTTCTCCCATGGCATTTTCAATGCGCTCAATGTAAACTTCAACTTCATCGCCAATTTGCAAGGAGCCATCTTTTCCTTTAGCTCCAAATTCTTTGAGTGGAATACGTCCTTCGACTTTTAGTCCAGCATCAATAATGGCCATGTCTTTTTCGATTGCAATGATACGGCCTTTAACAACGGATCCTTCACTAAGGTCATTGGTTTGAAAAGATTCCATAAGAAGAGCTTCGAAATCCGCTGTTGTAGGATTGTATTGTGACATAAGAACTCCTGATACATACCTTAAATTTAAAAGGTATAAGCGCTAGGTTAGTGTTGATACAATGTAACTTCCTGCCTTTTCCCTTAATACAGGAAGAAAAATTAGCGCACGGCCGGAAATCACCTTAACGGTTTCATTCAATTATATGCGCTTTTATGATTGGATCAATAAAAGTGCATGCAATTGCAAATGTTGCTTCTATACCCAATTCTGACGTATCAAGCAAGTATGCGTTTTTTGCTGGTCTTAGTGGGCTTTGTTTGCGGGTTATATCGCGGCTATCACGCTGTTCAAGTTGTGCCAAGATTTCATAATAGTCTGCTTGAATTCCCTTTTTTAAAACCTCTTGATAACGACGTTTTGCGCGTATTTGAACATTGGCTAGAACATAAAGCTTAATATCAGCATCAGGACAGACGACAGTGCCAATATCACGCCCATCAAGCACACTGCCGGGTAAAATTTTAGCAAAATCACGTTGTTTGGCGACAAGAATTTCACGCACAGCAGAATTGAGAGCTATTTTAGAGGCAACTTCACCAAGCTCATGAGAAGAGAGAAGAGCTGGATTTAGAGTATTAAAATCAAGTTCTTTAGCATAAATGAGAGCACTTTTTTCATCATCAAGAGGCAATTTTTGTTGTAAAAGTGCATGGGCAACACCGCGATAAGTAAGACCAGTATCGAGATAATGAAGGTGATAATGTGTAGCAATTTTACGTGCTAACGTTCCTTTTCCTGAAGCTGCTGGTCCATCAATTGCAATCACAAAAGGTTTCAAGCGATTTTCCCCCCAAGTTGTCTTATAAAAGGGATAAATTTTGGAAAACTAGTAGCAATCATTCGTTCATCATCAATACTAACAGGTTTTTCTGAGGCAAGTCCAAAGACAAGAAAGCACATAGCAATTCGATGATCAAGATGAGTGGTAACATGTCCACCACCCAAACCTTTAGCGGAACCTGTTCCATGCACAATAAGAAAATCTCTTCCTTCTTCACAATCAACATGATTGATTTTGAGTCCTTGAGCAAGTGCAGAAAGTCGATCTGATTCTTTAACACGTAATTCTTCAATTCCGAGCATCATTGTTTTGCCTTCAGCAAAGGCTGCAGCTACCGCCAAAGCGGGATATTCATCAATCATGGATGGGGCGCGTTCTTTAGGCACCCTGACACCCTTTAGCGTTGATGATTGAACCCGTAAATCGGCCGCATCTTCGCCTCCTGTTTGGCGTTGATTCAAAAGTTCAATGTGAGCTCCCATTTCCCATAATGTTTCGATAAGTCCCATGCGAGAAGGATTTATAAGAACATTTTCAAGTATGATATCAGAATTTTCTACAAGAAGAGCAGCGATAAGTGGAAAAGCAGCGGAAGAAGGGTCGCCTGGAACATATATCGTTTGTCCAGTAAGGTGTGGTTGACCACTCAGATGTATAAAACGTTCACCTTTTTCATCAATTTCTATTGCAATTTTAGCACCAAATGCTTTTAACATCTTTTCCGTATGATCTCGGGTGGGAACTGGTTCAATAACTGTTGTGATGCCAGCGGTATTAAGCCCAGCAAGTAGGATTGCGGATTTAACTTGGGCAGAAGCCATGGGAATACGGTAGCAAATCGGATTAGCCATTTTGGGTCCGTAAAGCGTTACAGGGAGACGATCACCATGGGTTGCTTCAATTTCAACACCCATGAGACGTAGTGGGTCAAGAATACGCCCCATCGGGCGTTTGGAGAGAGAGGCATCACCGATAAAGGTTGTTTTCATATGATAAGGTCCAACCATTCCCATAACCAAGCGAGCACCTGTTCCAGCATTACCAAAATTGAGAGGTTTTTGTGCCGCTAAAAGACAGCCATTTCCTGTTCCTCGAATAGTCCAAAGTCCATTTTTTTGAAGAATACAAGCACCCATAGCTTGCATAGCAGCAGCTGTATTGAGTACATCCTCACTTTCAAGCAGTCCATGAATCTGTGTTTCACCATTTGCGAGCCCTCCCAATATAAGAGAGCGATGAGAAATTGATTTATCTCCTGGTATTTTAATTTTTCCAGAAAGACTACTGGATTTGTAAGCGGTTATGGGGATTGCTTTTTGCATAGAAATTTTATTCAATTTTACCTATATTTTACTAAATTAAGCTCTCTTTAGCATATGCTTTGAAGAGCGTCATGGGGAAATCAATGTGGAATGATGTATTTATCTTTGACAAAGACATTATTTTTTGATTAAGCACCATAAAATTTATTTTTTAACGAAATTATAGTTAACCAAAAGAGGCACGGTTCATGGCAAAACAGGATCTTGGAACTAAGCGTGTTGATCCAGAAACGGGAAAAAAGTTTTATGATCTTAACCGCGACCCTATTGTGTCGCCTTACACAGGGATTTCTTATCCGCGTTCTTATTTTGAGGTTGCGGCAGCTGAAGCAAATAATGAAGAGGATGTTGATACTGAAGAGCTTGATACAGCGCTTGAAAAATCTGCCTTTATGCTTCTTGAAGAGGATGGCGATGATTCCAAAGATGATGATCTTCCTGATTTAGAGGATGGTGATGTTGATCTTGGTGATGATGATGATACTTTTTTATCTCACGACGAGGATGATGAGGATGATGATGTTTCCGATATTCTTGGAGGTGGCGTCTCTAACGACGATGATTCTTAAAGATTTAAGAGAATTGTAAAGATCTCATTTATCATGGAATGCAAATACTTCTTGATCTTCGATTGTGATCGTTCTAAAGATTTTTTCTCAAGGCTCTTAAGCTATCTTTACTTAAAGAGATAGGCGTCTTGATGTGGGGCTATAGCTCAGCTGGGAGAGCGCTTGCATGGCATGCAAGAGGTCAGCGGTTCGATCCCGCTTAGCTCCACCAAAAAAACCAATTTTTTAAGAGAATATTGATATTTAAAAATTTATATGTTGCGGTAAGAAACGTATTTTTAATCTATAGGAATGTTTCTTCATATTTTCAACAGTTCCATAATTGATCTTGTTATAATATTTGCTATGCGCTAATATTTATGCATGCAGTAATAGTAAATTGGGATTTTTTTGTCATAAAAGCGCAAGAGCATATTGGTGATATTTGGTAATTTAGCAAATATCTCTAGAATAAAAGTGAACATTTGTTCTCATTATTATTTACTTAAGTTTAAAGATTTTTATGCTGCTAAAAGATAGCTTTTATAAATTCTCAAAAGTTCTCGTAATCGTTTTTGAAGAATTTTATTTGGATGACAAACAATAGTTGTCACATAGAGCTTATGCATGGGCTTTTAATTTTGTGATTTAAATACCTCAATAACAGGCTTTTTTTATTTCACATGTGAGAACTCTTGTTTTTTAAGGTAGATTACAGCACAACAGAAAAACTGGAATTATTTGAGGGGAAAAAATAATGCCTTCTTACCGTTCAAGAATATCGACCCATGGGCGCAATATGGCAGGGGCTCGTGGTCTTTGGCGTGCAACAGGGATGAAAGAGGCTGATTTTGGCAAACCTATTATTGCCATTTCTAATTCTTTTACACAATTTGTGCCTGGGCATGTTCATTTAAAAGATCTTGGACAATTGGTCGCACAACAAATAGCTATTGCTGGCGGTGTTGCAAAGGAATTTAATACTATTGCTGTAGATGATGGAATTGCAATGGGGCATGATGGAATGCTCTATTCTTTACCCTCACGTGAAATTATTGCTGATTCTGTTGAATATATGGTCAACGCCCATTATGCTGATGCCCTTGTTTGTATTTCCAATTGTGACAAAATTACGCCTGGTATGTTAATGGCATCCTTACGCCTGAATATTCCAACAATCTTTGTTTCAGGTGGCCCTATGGAAGCAGGGAAGATTAAATGGAAAGATCAAGATCTTAAAGTTGATCTCGTTGATGCCATGGTTGCTGCGGCTTCGGAAGAAAATTCAGAAGAAGAAGTTGCTGAAATAGAACGTGCTGCTTGTCCTACATGTGGTTCTTGTTCAGGAATGTTTACTGCGAATTCTATGAATTGTTTGACTGAAGCATTAGGGCTTTCTCTTCCAGGCAATGGATCAGTATTAGCGACGCATAGAGATCGTCAGATGCTTTTTGAAGAGGCTGGACGACAGATTGTTGCACTGGTCAAGCGCTATTATGAACAAGGCGATGAGACAATTTTGCCACGTTCTATCGCTTCACGCAAGGCTTTTGAAAATGCCATGACTGTGGATATTGCTATGGGGGGATCAACCAATACTGTTCTGCATCTTTTAGCTGCGGCGCAAGAAGGTGAGGTGGATTTTACCATGTCCGATATTGATCGTCTTTCACGCCGCGTTCCTGTTTTATGCAAGGTTGCCCCTTCTGTTGTGAATGTGCATATGGAAGATGTTCATCGCGCTGGGGGTGTTATGGGGCTTTTAGGCGAATTGGATGCAGCCGGACTCATTGATACTTCTGTTTATACGGTTCATGCAAAAACAATGAAAGAAGCGCTTTATCACTGGGATGTAAAACAGACCGATGAGCCAATGATTCATCAATTTTATCGTGCAGCACCCGGTGGTGTTCCAACACAAACAGCCTTTAGTCAATTTTGTCGCTATGAAACCCTTGATCTTGACCGTGAAAAAGGTGTGATTCGCGATAAAGAACATGCTTATTTGCAAGATGGAGGATTGGCTGTTCTTTATGGCAATCTTGCAAAAGATGGCTGCATTGTGAAAACAGCAGGTGTTGATCAGTCTATTTTAACTTTTAAAGGTCCAGCAAGAATTTTTGAAAGCCAAGATTCTGCTGTTGCAGCAATCTTAAATGATAAAATTAAATCAGGTGATATTGTTTTAATCCGTTATGAAGGTCCACGCGGTGGACCTGGAATGCAAGAAATGCTTTATCCAACGAGCTATCTCAAATCCAAAGGATTAGGAAAAGTTTGTGCACTTATAACAGATGGCCGTTTTTCAGGGGGAAGTTCGGGGCTCTCTATAGGACATATTTCTCCAGAGGCTGCTGAAGGTGGAGCAATTGCTTTAGTAGAAGAGGGCGATATCATAGAAATTGATATTCCTAATCGTACCATTCATATGTTAGTTGATGATGTTGAGATGATGCAGCGTCATGCCAAAATGGAAGCAAAGGGAAAAGCAGCTTGGCAACCAATTGAGAAGCGTGAACGTAAGGTTTCGAAGGCTCTCAAAGCTTATGCAGCGATGACAACTTCTGCTTCAAAAGGTGCAGTCCGTAGCATATGATTGCGTGAAAAATTCGGTTTATGGAAAAGGAACAAAGTTATGAGAGCTTTTGGCAGGTATTCTTTGTAATATTCCAAGCTGCTGATTTTATGTGCTCTGGAAAAATTTTAAATTAAAATGAATAAGGTTTTAGAAGAAAAATAAAAATCAGAGCTTTAATTGCTGGGTACTACGAATTTCTTTTTTGTAGGAAAATAAGCAATTTGTTTTAGGAAATATCTAGCACTTGCTTTCTTTGTATCCATATGCTCTTAAAAGATTTTTCGTAAAAGCGATGATAACATTAAGTGCAAAGTCTAATATATTTAAGAACACTCAAGAACGGACATTTCGTTTGATTTGTTATAAGAGATTATTTTTTTCCAATTGTTTGAGATGATAAAGTGCTTCTAAAGCTTGCTTAGGAGATAGTTCATCAGGATGAATATTTGCTAAAGCTTCTTGGAGAGCGCAATGTTTTTGTGTTTGTTCGTTTACAGGAGATGCTGCTTTAAGGGAAAAGAGTGGTAAATCATCAATGAGTTTATGTCCTTTTCCAGCCATTTCACCCTGTTCTAATTGATGTAGCACATCTGTAGCGCGGGTAATAACGGCTGATGGGAGTCCAGCAAGTTTTGCAACTTGTACGCCATAAGATCGGTCTGCGGCTCCAGGTGTTACTTCATGAAGAAAAACTACATCGCCATCCCAATTTTTAACTTTCATTGTAACATTATGAAGGCGTTCAAGCTTTTCAGTCAGTGCGGTCATTTCATGAAAATGTGTAGCAAGAATAGCACGACAGTGATTCACTTCATGAAGATATTCAACGGCAGCCCAGGCAATGGAAAGTCCATCAAAGGTTGATGTTCCCCGTCCAATTTCATCAAGAATCACAAGAGACTTGTGACTCGCATGATTAAGAATTGTTGCTGTTTCGACCATTTCCATCATAAAAGTCGAACGTCCTCGTGCAAGGTCATCAGAAGCGCCAACACGGCTAAATAAGCGATCAACGACACCAATATGTGCTGAAGTTGCTGGAACGAATGAACCCATTTGCGCCATAATAACAATGAGAGCATTTTGCCGTAAAAAAGTAGATTTTCCTCCCATATTGGGACCAGTCAAAAGCCAAATTGCCGCATATTGATGATTTTCTTGTACAGAGAGATCACAGTTGTTGGCAACAAAAGGTTCTGCGGCTAGTTTACGGAGTGCTTGCTCTACAACAGGATGACGTCCTGCCGTGATATGAAAGGTGAGAGAGTGATCAATTTTAGGACGGCAATATCCTTGTTCTTCAGCCAGATGTGCTAATGCAATCGATACGTCTAAAATAGCAAGTGCTTCAGCAGCTTTACGAATGAAATCAACCTGCTCAGTAATTTCATGCACAAGAGTATCAAAAATTTCTAGCTCAAGTGTCATAGCATGGTTGGCGGCATGGGCAATACGGCTTTCAAGATCGGCAAGTTCTGTTGTGGTAAAGCGCATGGCACTTGCCATTGTTTGCCGATGAATAAAACGCGCTTTGGCTTGTGGACCATTGGTAAGTGCGGCTGCTTGTATATTGGTAACTTCAATGAAGTATCCTAGAATATTATTATGCTTGATTTTAAGAGTCTTAATATCTGTTTCTTGGGCATATTGCGTTTGAAGTTCCAAAATAACACGGCGAGATTCATCGCGTAAAGCACGCATTTCATCAAGCTCTTTATGATATTGCGGGCGAATAAAACCACCGTCACGTTTAAGCAGTGGCAGATCATCTGCTAATGCTTGTTCTAAATGATCATGTAAAGTAGTCGGCAACTGCGAGAAAATCTGTTGAACGTCACTTATTTCTTGAGGAAGCAATTCATTGTTAAGAAGTTGGTGAATTTCACGAATAATTTCAAAGCCGCGCTGAATGGCTGCCATGTCACGAGGCCCGCCTCGTCCAAGCGCCAAACGTGAAACTGCGCGGGGCATATCTGGTCCGCCTTTTAAGATAAGCTTTATGGCTTCTGCAAGGGAGGTGCTTCGTAAAAAAAAGGCAACTGAATCGAGACGATGATCAATAGCCGAAGGTGTGGTAAGAGGAGCAATAAGGCGATCGACAAGAAGGCGTGATCCACCTCCTGTTACCGTACGATCAATGGCTTTTAGTAAACTTCCATCTCGTTGTCCCGATGTGGTTCGGATCAATTCAAGACTGAGTCTGGTTGCAGCATCAATGAAAAGGGTCGCACTTTCATTTTGGCGTTCAGGGCGCATGAGTGGAGGACGATGTGTAATTTGTGTTTTTTCAATATAACGAATAGCAGCAGCAATTGCAGAAAGTTCGGGACGTGAATAATCGGCAACACCTTCAAGAGTTGAGAGTTTAAAATAACTGCAAATATCACGTTCAGCGGTGATTGCATCAAAGAGGTTCGCAGGTTGAGGAGAAATGATGCGGTCCAGCACATGAAAAAGTGATTTGTGGGATTTGTCATGAAAAAAAGAATCAGCCACAATGATTTCTTGTGGGTCCACGCGCATAATGTCTGCCAAAAGTTTTTCATGACGGCTTTCAGTTACACGAAAAATACCTGTTGAGATGTCAATCCAAGAAAGAGCAAAATCCTCTCCATCATTGGTTTGTATGCGGGCAAGGGTCATCAGATAATTTGCACGCATTGGATCAAGGAGCTTTTCTTCGGTGAGAGTTCCAGGTGTTACAAGGCGAACGACATCACGGCGAACAACCGATTTTGATCCACGCTTTTTAGCTTCTGCAGGATCTTCTGTTTGTTCACAAACAGCAACACGGTAACCACAAGTAATAAGTTTTTGCAAATAATCATCAGCGGCATGAACAGGGACTCCACACATAGGAATGTCTTCACCCAAATGTTTTCCACGTGTTGTGAGTGTGATTCCTAAAGCTTGAGCAGCTTCAACTGCATCATTAAAAAAGAGTTCATAGAAATCACCCATGCGATAAAAAAGCAAGGAATCATTATGAACTGCTTTGATTTCTATATATTGCTCCATCATAGGTGTAAGACGTTGTTGATGGGAAGCAGATGAAGGGGCAGGCTGTAGGATTAAATTATTTTTATGGTTTATTTTCTTCTCCATGTTTTACACGCCTGTCTTTTTCTCAAGTGAAGCTTTGATATCCTTTTTTATTTACTTCAATGTTTATCTTTATTATCTCTAAATTGAAACGCATAAATGAGATTGGTTAGAGCAAGCATAGCGATTTCTCGCATATGAATCAAATTTTAAAATTGGACAATGACACCCAATTATAGCGGAGAATTTACACTGTTTTTAGAGAAGATTGAGTGAAATGAAAAAAATTGAACAGGATCAAAAAATACCTCAAATGATTTATAATGCTAGTGAGCGAGAAGCCCTTGATTTTCATAGTCGTGGTCGGCCTGGCAAGCTTGAAATTATTGCAACAAAGTCTATGGCAACACAGCATGATTTAGCACTTGCTTATTCACCGGGTGTTGCTGTTCCGGTTAAAGCAATTGCTCAAAATCCAGCCTGTGCTTATGATTACACAGCAAAGGGCAATCTTGTTGCTGTTATATCAAATGGAACAGCTATTTTGGGTTTAGGCAATTTAGGTGCACTTGCATCCAAGCCGGTGATGGAAGGCAAAGCAGTGCTTTTTAAGCGCTTTGCCGATATTGATTCCATTGATCTAGAAATTGATACAAATGATCCAGAAGATTTTATCAATCTGGTGCGTCATTTGGAACCTTCTTTTGGTGGTATTAATCTTGAGGATATTAAAGCACCAGAGTGTTTTATGATTGAGAGTCGCTTACGCGAAGTGATGAATATTCCTGTTTTTCATGACGATCAACATGGTACAGCGATTATTGTAGCAGCTGGTGTGCTTAATGCTTTAAAGCTAACAGGGCGTGATATGCAAAATACGCGGTTAGTTTGTAATGGTGCTGGTTCTGCCGGCATTGCTTGTATTGAACTGATTAAGGCGATGGGATTTCGATCTGAAAATATCATCCTCTGTGATACAAAGGGCGTTGTCTATGAAGGGCGCAAAGAGGGAATGAATCAGTGGAAATCTGTCCATGCTGTTCGAACAGATAAACGTACACTTGTTGAAGCAATGGAAGGCGCTGACATGTTTTTTGGGGTTTCTGCTAAAGGTGCAATTACCCCTGAGATGGTAAAATCAATGGCACCACAGCCGATTATTTTTGCCATGGCTAATCCCGATCCAGAAATTACCCCAGAAGAAGTTATGCAAGTGCGTAATGATGCCATTGTGGCGACAGGTCGTTCGGATTATCCAAATCAGATTAACAATGTTCTTTGTTTTCCTTATATCTTTCGTGGTGCGCTTGATGTACGTGCCACGGTTATCAATGATGATATGAAGATTGCCGCTGCAAAAGCTCTTGCGCGTTTAGCGCATGAAGAAGTGCCTGACAGTGTTGCGCAAGCTTATCGTGGAAAGCGATTGAAATTCGGACCGAATTATATCATCCCCGTTCCTTTTGATCCGCGTTTGTTTACAGTTGTTTCAATGGCGGTGGCAAAAGCAGCAATGGAAAGCGGTGTTGCCCAAAAGCACATTGATGATTTAGAGGCTTATGAACGTGATTTAAGTGCAAGACGTGATCCCATTTCCTCTATGATGCGTGGAGTTTACAATCATGTTCGCCAAGCGCCAAAACAAATTGTTTTTGCAGAAGGTGAAGAAGAGCAAGTCATGCGAGCTGCCGTTTCCTATGTTCATCAAAAACTAGGAACAGCGATTTTAATTGGCCGTGAAGAACAAGTGAAAGAAACTGCTGCTGTTGCGGGGATTGATCTTGAGCGTGAAGGTATTTCACTTATGAACGCTAAGCTTTCTTGTCGCACAGATGCTTATGCGAATTATCTTTATAAAAAGATGCAACGCCAAGGCTGGCTGTTACGTGATTGTCACCGTCGTATCAATAATGACCGTAATTATTTTGCTGCCTGTATGGTAGCACTAGGGGATGCTGATGCCATGGTTACAGGGGTAACACGCAATTATGAAACAGCATTGATAGATATACGTCGGGTGATTGATGAAAAACCCAAAGAACGATTGATTGGTATCTCAATGGCTATTTGCCGTGGGCGAACTGTATTTATTGCGGATACTGCTGTTTATGAGGATCCTAGCGCAGAAGAACTTGCTGACATAGCGGAACAAACAGCGTCTTTTGTTTATGGGTTTGGATATCAGCCAAGGGTGGCATTTGTAGCGTTTTCTACTTTTGGTTATATGAAAGGAAAGGTTACGCAGCATATTCAAGATGCTGTTAATATTTTGCATGAACGCGAAGTTGCCTTTGAATTTGATGGAGAAATGAGTGCAGATGTGGCACTTAATTTGAAATTGATGCAGCAATATCCTTTTATGGGATTAACAGAACCAGCGAATATTTTAATAATGCCCGGATATCATGCTTCTTCTATTGCGAGCAAAATGTTGCAAGAGCTTGGTGAGGCAACCATTATTGGACCTATTCTGATTGGATTAGAAAAATCTGTTCAGATTGTTCCCTTTAGTGGAAATGATACTGATGTTGTTAATATTGCAATGCTTGCAGCTTACCATGCGAAAAAGTTGTAAAAAATAAAGGCCTCTGATATTTAAGGGCCTTTTTCATAATAAAAAAGCAAATTTTTAAGATGGTTGTGTTTGGCTCTGATTATTTTTTTGCTCTTCAGCAAGACGCTTTTGAAATAATGCTGCAAAATCAATCGGATCAAGAAACAAAGGTGGAAAACCACCATTTTGAGTTGCATCAGATATGATTTGCCGCGCAAATGGAAACAAAAGGCGAGGACATTCAATAAAAACAAGAGGCATAACATGCTCTTGTGGAATATTTTTAATATGGAAAACACCACCGTAAATGAGTTCTACATGAAACAATGTTTCAGCATCATCAGCAGCTTTGACGGAAAGGGACAAAACGACATCATAATTGTCATCACCGATTGGATTCGCGTTGACATTAATATTGATATCAATTTGTGGTGCTTTTTCATGCGGACGCAGAGAACGAGGAGCACTCGGGTTCTCGAACGAGAAATCTTTCAAATATTGAGTTAATACAGCAAAAACTGGCTCTCCACCACTGTTGTTTATTTCACTTTCGGCCATAGTACAAACCTTTTCATTATGATTATATATTTCTATTTTAGAACTAGAGATTAAGCTGGTTATCACGCCTTGCAAAAGGTTGCAAGAAATGCTCCTCTTGTCTTGCTTATTTTTTTAGGTTCGTAAGAGAAACTTTTAGCGTTTCAATGTTTATCATCATTTTTACGCCATGGGGATTCTTTAGTATCGTGGACTTTGTAGTCTTCTGCTTTAAGGTCAATTGTTTTTTCAAAGTCCTTTTGAGCATTGGTTGTATTTTTAGTATGAATGCCCATTGTGTTTCTAAATGATGAGAAGAAATGCCAAATCAGAGAACGGATTGGTTTAATAAGAAGTAATATTCCCAGAATATCGCTTACAAATCCGGGCAAAATAAGCAAAATCGCACTCCCCATAATGCAAGCATCATTCATAATATTATTTTCTAATCGACGACCTTGAATAAGTTCACGTTGTATATTTTTTAAAAGGTTAACCCCTTGAATCCGCAACAAAACGCTCCCAGCTATTGTTGTGAGAACAACCAAACTCAAAGTTGCTAGAATTCCAATTTCTTTGCCAACAAAGACAAAACCACCAATTTCTATCAAGAAAATGCTGAGGAGGATAATGATAAAAAAGCGAGAATTTATAGGGTAAGAATTTATCACATGCAAATTCCCTTTTAGAGAGTTGTAGGATGAAAGGTTATTTAAAGCCATTTTTTATATATAGGAATAAAAATTATAAAGATACAGAGAGGTTATAAAAACATTTAAATAGAAGATTCCTTATTTTACATATTTATTGATAAATGATATTGACTGTAATGTTTATTACAGATCATCTTAGGTTTGGAGATTAACAGCACCCATGGAATTTGACGTTATACTTGTCATAGCTCTCGTTATTATGGTTATTGTTTTTGTGCAACTCCGTAATGTATTAGGAAAACGGATTGGCTTTGAGAAGCCTCCCTTTGATCCTTATTCGCGTTGTTCTAAAAAGCAAGCTGAGGCAGAAACGACAGAGAATATTGTTTCGTTCCCTCATCAAGGTAATTCGCAGAAAAGTGATTTTAGCGAAATTGATGTAATTTCACCAAAAGGAAGTGTGCTCAATGAAGGTTTGCGGGCACTTCGCAAGATTGATTCTCATTTTTCTCCTCAATTTTTTATAAAAGGTGCAAGGGTTGCTTATGAAATGATTGTCACAGCCTTTGCTAGAGGTGATCGTGATCAACTTAAAAAATTGCTTTCTCAAGATGTTTTTGAAAGCTTTTGTGCTGCCATTGAGAAACGCGAAAGCAATAATGAAAGAGTTCAGTTTACTTTTGTTGGAATTAATAAGATTGAGTTTGTTGCAGCAGCAGTACAAGATAAGGACGAATTTGTAACTGTGCGGATTATCAGTGAAATGATTTCTGTAACCTATAATGAGCAAGGAGAACGTATAGATGGTGATCCTGATGCAATTTTAGAAATTAAAGATGTTTGGACCTTTGTTCGCAATAGCCTATCTTCAGATCCAAATTGGAAGCTTTTTGCAACAGAAGATGAAAGTTAAGCTCTCTTTTTTCTATAAGATGATATAAAGCAAGCTTTGTAAGAGATTGAAATGTCCATGGATGGATGGAGAAAAAAAAGGGGGGGGTTGACTTCACAAGATCGTCTTTTATGGAAGATGGTTTGCCGTACGATAACACCACTTCATGATAAGCTTCATTCTTCTCTTACAAAAGATGCTGAAAATATTGAGAATAAAAAACAGCAGGCAATTCCAATCGTTCGATTGTTTCAAGAAAATCAACAGAGACAAATAGGCATAAAAACAGAAAAGGGAGCAGGGGGGCCGACACATAAAATCCATTTTTTTGATCGCGTTGTGCATAGTAAAATTGCTAAAGGCCATTATCCTATAGAGGCGCGTCTTGATCTTCATGGTTGTATGCAGGAAGAAGCTTATTTTTTCTTAAAAGAATTTCTACAATCATCTCAGCAAAATGGGTTACGTTATGTACTTGTGATCACAGGAAAAGGTCGTTCACCTGGAAGTGAAGGTGCTTTGTGTAAGTTTGTTCCTCGTTGGTTAACAACACCAACTTTTCGATATTATGTTCATGCTTTTGAAGAGGCGGCTCGCCAGCATGGAGGTGGAGGTGCACTTTATATTTGGCTGCGCCGTTTTGCGTCGAGCCAGTAAATAATTTTTTATTGTTCATAGGAAGATTCAAACAAAAAAATATAATTATATGCAGTGCGTTTATTGAATCTGAAAAATATAATTTATGATAAAAATCAATATATTAACAAATAAAAAAAGGTTTCAAAGAAACTCTTTCATTGTAAAAATGAATTTTTAATATACAAATCTGCAGGAGAAATCTGTTCAAAAAATGAAGCATATTATTGGAGTCTTTTTGTCAAAAACATAGAGACTGTGTATTGGTTTGAAAAACTGTATGATTGTGTAGGCAATGAAAGAACCATGAGCTCTAAGAAAGCAAGAAATACAAAATATTTTAAAGGATTGTTTTTATTATCGCTAAGGCTTAGTTGTATAATGAAAGCGCCTTTAATTGTGGTTAAGTATTTTTTTGTTCGTCAGGAATCTTTTTTATGTTTTTTCTTCAGAAAATTCTTGCAGCTCAAAACGGTAAGTTGTTGAGCAAAATTCACATGTCACTGAAATATAATTATTTTTAACCATTTCATTTTGTTCATCACTGGGAAAGCTTTCTAGCATTCCTTTAATTTTTTCACGCGAACAAGAGCATTGGTCGACAAGAGAAAAAGGATTAAAAACCCTCACACTGTGTTCATGGAAAAGGCGAAATAATAACCGCTTACTACTGACTTGGGGATCTGTTAACTCTGCATTGTCAATGGTTGCTGTCAGTACCTTGGCTTCTTGCCATTGATCTTCAAATTGTGCAGGTGTTTTTGTTTTTTCTTGTTTTTGGCCTAGATCATATATTTCATGATGAGAGGATGCTTTGGGCAAGAATTGCGTTAAAAATCCTCCTGCTCGCCAGTGTTTCTGTGTTTGCCCTTGTTGATCGCGGTTGATTAATATAGCAACTGCCAAATGAATATCTGTGGGAATTTGTTCTGATTGATCAAAATAAATACGGGAAGCTTCTTGTAAATTTGTTCCTTCTAATGCAACGATTCCTTGATAAGGTTGTGTATGGGGACCTTGGTCAATGGTAAAAGCCAGAGTGCCTTTTCCCAGCAAGGCTTCTGAAGATATTTGATCATTGGCGATTGCTTGTTTAAGCAGTTCTTTATTAAAGCGCGCATAACCGCGCAAACTAGAAGGAGGAGAAAAATCACATACCAACATATTAACCGGCCCATTGGAATGGGTTTGTAAAATAAATTTTCCTTTAAGTTTTAGAGAAGTTCCAAGCAAAACGGTCAAAACCAAAGCTTCTGCGAGAAGATACGAAACTGCTTCAGGATATTGATGTCTTGTAAGAATAGAATTTAAAGCTTCACCAAGTTGCACAGCACGCCCACGAATATTAAGTTCTTCGACTTGAAAGGGTATAACATTATCATCTTCACTCAAGTGGATATTGTTGAGAAAAGATTCATCTGTTGTGGTTTGTCTGTGCATATCTTTATCTTTTATATGATTTGTTGTGTAAGCTATTGTGAAGAGAAAAATGTATCTTGTAAACACCATGCAAGAATTGCTTTTTGAGCATGAAGACGGTTTTCAGCTTCATCAAAAACAACAGAATGCGCTCCATCTATCACCGTATCGACAACTTCTTCACCACGATGAGCAGGAAGACAATGCATGAAAAGAGCTTCTGGTTTAGCTAATTCCATTAAAGCTTCATTGACTTGATAAGGTTGAAAAATAGAATGGTTATGGGCACGAAATTCTTGTCCCATAGAAAACCATGTATCAGTTATCACGCAGTCAGCATTTTTAGCAGCCTTTTGGGGATTATGGGTCAGTGTAATATGAGCCCCTCGTTCACGTGCCCAGTGAATAAATTTTTCTTGTGGTTCACAACCTTTTGGAGTGGCAATACGTAAGTGAAAATGAAAAAGAGCAGCAGCTTCGATTAAGGAATGAAGCACATTATTACCGTCTCCCATCCAAGCAAATATTTTATTCGCAACTGGTCCACGATGTTCTTCATAGGTTAAGATATCTGCTAGAATTTGGCAAGGATGTGTATCATCTGTAAGGGCATTAATGACAGGAATTTGTGCATATTGTGCCAATTCGAGCATCCGGTTATGTATTGTTGTTCGTATTGTCACAATATCTACAAAACGCGATAAAACCCGAGCTGTATCGGCGATGGTTTCACAATGGCCAAGTTGCATCTCTGAACCTGTTAGCATGATCGTATCACCGCCAAGTTGGCGCATGCTGATATCAAATGAAATACGGGTTCGTGTGGATGGTTTTTCAAAAATCATTGCCAGTGTTTTACCAACAAAAGGTTTTGAGTTTATTCCTGCTTTAAAAGATATTTTGAGGTTTTTCGCATAATCGATGAGTGTGCGTGCTGTTTGCGGAGTTAAAACGGATAAGTCGGTGAAGTGGCGAAGAGCATTTTGCATGTTCATAATATTTGCTTTTTTTTGTTTGTTTGTGAAAGGTAAGCAATGGCTTTTTCAATACGATGCAAACTTTCATCTACTTCCTTTTCTTTGATAATAAGAGGAGGCAATAAGCGCACTACGTTATTGTTGGCACCAACACTTAAGACATATTCATTTTCTAGAGCATTGACGAGAAGATTTGAGGGAATGACACATTGAATGCCTACCATAAGGCCCACCCCGTGAATTGCACAGATAACATCAGGATAGATATTGAGAATCTTTGAGAGTCCATTTTTGAATTTATCACCTACGTGCTGAACATGATGGAGAAAGCCTGGTTCTAATATGGTATCAAGAACACTATTGCCAACCGCCATTCCAAGAAGGTTTCCACCAAAGGTTGATCCATGGGTCCCAGGAGTCATACTTTCTGCCGCCTTCTCTGTTGCAAGACAAGCTGCCAGTGGAAATCCGCCACCTAGTCCTTTTGCAAGAGTAAGAATATCAGGTGTGATATCACTCCATTCATAAGCAAAAAGCTTTCCTGTTCGTCCAATACCGGTTTGGACTTCATCTAAAATCAAGAGCAAGTCATGATCATCACATATTTTACGCAAAAATCTTAAATAATTATGAGAAACGGTTCGGATTCCACCTTCACCTTGAATAGGCTCAATAAGAATGGCAGCAGTGTTTTTATTGATAGCATTCTTTACAGCTGTTTCATCACAAAAGGGAACTTGCATAAATCCACCAGCTTTTGGTCCAAAACCTTCAAGATATTTTTCATGCCCAGTAGCGGCAAGCGTTGCAAGTGTGCGTCCATGAAATGCACCTTCAAAAGTAATAATTTCAACACGTGTTGGATGTCCAGATGCATAATGGTAGTGGCGAGCAGTTTTAAATGCACACTCCAATGCTTCAGCACCAGAATTACAGAAGAAAACTTTATCAGCAAAACTATTTTCACAAAGTCGTTTGGCAAAAGCCTCTTGTTCGGTTGATTGAAAAAGATTGGAAATATGCCAAAGTTTTTTAGTTTGTCTTTTAAGAGTATTAATCAACTTTGGATGTGCATATCCTAATGCATTTACGGCAATTCCAGATGTCAAATCAAGATAATAATCTCCTTTATCAGAAATAAGCCAGATACCACTACCTTGTTTAAAATGCAAATTGCGGCGAGCAAAACACTTATAAAGTGGTTGTATAGCAGTAGTGCTCATCATTATTTCCTTTATGTTTAAACTTTTGCAAATAAAGCAATACTCTGTCTTTAGCTACAGCGTAATGATCATTCCATTATGGTCAGTTATCACATCCATATGAGAGATCATTACACCGATTAGTAAAAAGTCAATAAAGGTTCTACAATAAGCACTTGTAAGGAAGATTTTAAGCCAATACAATAGTTTGGTTTATACTTAATTTTCAAGTTGGGGAAAACATTCTAAATAAGCTTTTCAAGAGGGAAAGATACTTGTCAGAGAGTCGATGCATATTGTAGTTTAGGTTAGCAAGCAAGGTTATGTTTAGATTTTTATTCCGTAGGTTGCGTGAAATTTTTATGCTTGGGGTGGAGGGTAAAATTTTTCATTCGGCTTATTGAAAAAATGATTCAAACTTTTGAAGATGCAAAGGGGGCGTCTCAATGAGGTGATAGGAATGGAGTGCTGATATGGGTTGGACAAATGAACGCGTTGAACTTCTTAAGAAGTTCTGGAGTGAAGGGTTAAGTGCAAGTCAGATTGCAGCTCAATTAGGTGGTGTCAGCAGAAATGCAGTAATCGGTAAAGTACATCGATTAAAGTTACCAGGGCGTGGTAAGACAGCCCAAAGTGGAGCGCGTGTACAAAAGACACCTGCTAGCTCATCATCCCCATCATCTATGCGTGTGCGTCGCACGCCATCGACGGTATTGCAAACGAGTACTACTTCTTGCAGTGTTGGAGCAACGGCTGTAAAGATGGAGTTTGTAGCTGAGGATGTAAAAAAAACCGATGTGCCTGAGAAATCAAATGTTATTGTGCCTATATCACGTCATCTTAATCTTTTGCAATTGAGTGAGCATACATGTAGATGGCCTGTTGGGGATCCTTTATCGTCAGATTTTCATTTTTGTGGTGCTGATTCCGATGAAAATAGTCCTTATTGTGCTTTTCATGCTAAAATAGCATTTCAACCAATATCCGAAAGACGGCGGATAAGGGTATAGTGTTTGCAATGGTATTTTATATTGTTTTATTTTTTTCTCGTTTTGTCATAGGATAGTTTTTGCACGAAGAAGAACTTCTGCTTGGTTCATGAGTGCAGTTGTTTGAAAGTTATGTTACCCTACTTTATAATGTTGCATTTGTTCCTACACTATAAAAAGTTTAGCTTATTTTTTCAGACAGTTTTTATCCATACATCGCTTTTTGTTGTGATATGTAAAGAAATATTTTGAAGGATTCTTCTTAAGAGAAATTGAAATGAGAAAATTATGAATTCTCTTTATAAATCAATATATTGATTATTTTATTGTAATAGCTTTTTCAATTTTTGGCAAGATTTCTTTCTGATAAATTTGCCATGTTAAAGGGCCGATATGTTTAGCAATAATCATGCTTTCTTTATTTAAAAGAAAGGTTTCTGGTGGTCCATATACACCCCAGTTAATGGCGGTATATCCTGAAGCATCAAAGCCAATAATTTTAAAAGGATTACCAAAATTGTTCAGAAAGCGTTGGGCGTTTTCTTTGCTATCTTTATAATTAATGCCGATAAGGTCAAAACGTTGGTCTTGTGCAATTTTCATAAGAAGCGGATGCTCTTTGCGACAGGATAAGCACCAAGATCCCCAAAAATTGACTAATGTGACACGTCCTTTAAATTGTTCTGAATGGAGAAGATGATATTCATTCTCAAGGAGAGGAAGATTTATTTGGGGTGCATGTTTTTCAACGAGCGTATTTGGCAGCAGAGAAATATTATTGGAGTGTTTGTTATTCGTAAAGTAAAAGAAAAGTAGCGTGAGAAGAAGAAAAAACACAAATGGTGCAAAAAGACAAAACACAGCATATGAAGATATGTTTTTTTTAAGTTTTTGAGGAATATTTTTCATTATATTTTTCTTTCCGAAACAGTTCTTTTTTGTTCAACTGTTGTAGGATTTTTTTTTGATATAGAGTTTTGCGAAGGATGTGTCCAATAAGACATAAAAGGGCGGCTGCAGAAAATATATAGCTCAACACAACAATTTGCTTATGGTGAAGGGTACCAAGGAACCAATCAATTTGCTGAGAGAGATTTCCTAAAAGTCGGCTGTGAATGCTATTGCGATCAAGCATGATAAAGATTCCTAGTGTTGTGCACGATAAGCTTTTTTTTTCTGAAGTATTTGGATATGACGATTATTGATCTCGTTGCGCATAGCCATCAAATAGAGCCAAATAAATATAAAGCTGAAACAAAATATCATTGTTATGAGAGGCCATAACATGGCGCGCTCGATTGTTGGTCCTCCTGAACGAAAAAGCGATGCGGATTGATGGAGTGTATTCCACCAATTAACAGAAAATTTGATAATGGGGATATTGATCAATCCAACGAGTGTGAGAATTGCTGTAGCGCGTGCAGCCTTTGCTTGATTATGAAAAGCACGAGCAAGCATAATAATGGCAAGATAAATAAAAAATAGGATCAAAACCGATATTAACCGTGCATCCCATACCCACCATGTTCCCCATGTAGGTCGTCCCCACAGTGCACCTGTCATCAGTGCCAAGGCTGTAAAGACTGCTCCAATGGGGGCTCCACATTTCAGTGCTATATCAGCAAGATGATACCTTCCAATCAGACTTCCTAAAGCAGCAGCACTTATGATGATATAACAAAATGTGGAGAGCCATGCAAAGGGTACATGAATATACATAATCTTGACAGTAATGCCTTGCTGATAGTCATCAGGAGAATGCATAATCAGAATAAATCCTAAGATAAGAAGGCACAATATTATACCAGTTAACCAAGGTAAAACGATGCGACTTATTTTCATAAAACGGGTAAAACTTGCAGGGAGTGACTTCATTTTATGTATGTGAGATATTTCATTCATAAAATTATAATAGGCAGAGTTTTGCTGTGCGGCAATCATCTTTTACTCTTCTGATAAAAGTTTGAGCGTTATAGCCGCGACAAAAGAGCTAAAAAGACTCAAAAGCAGTGAAAAAGCGATCAGAAAAATTAAAGAAGTGAGAAAAGAGATATTTGGATTTGTTGGAGCTGTAGCAGCAGAAACACCAAAAATCATGATGGGAATAATCCATGGTAAGATGATAATAAAAATGAGAAGAGTGCTGTGTGACAATGATGTTGCAAGGGCAGCTCCTATAGCGCCAATGAAAATAATAGCAGGGGTTCCGCATAGAAGGGTGAGTATTGTTGTAAAAATTGTTATTACATCTAAATGGAGCATGAATGCTAAAATCGGAGTAGCAGCAATAAGGGGGAGTATGGTTCCTACCCAATGAGCCAAGCATTTTGTCAATATAATCAGCGTAAAACTTTGCCTTTGTCCAGAAAGAATGAATTGATCAAGATTTCCATCATCATGGTCGGCTTGAAAAAGCTTATTGAGATTGAGAAGTCCAGCGAGAAGAGTTCCAAGCCATAATATGCCAGGACCTACTTGTGCAAGAATTTTAGGATTTGGCCCAATGGCAAAGGGCGTTATCATAATAACAGCGATGAAAAATAAAAGCCCTGTTAATGAAGAGGCTTGTGGTGCTAAAGTTAATTTAAGATCACGCCAAAACAGTGCTTTCATAATTTTCTCTTGTCTTGTAAGGAGGTAAGAATTTTTCCAGAGCAATGGTATGGTTTTCTGGAATACCGAGAGAATTATGGGTTGCAGCAATAATCATACCGCCTTGGTTTAGATGGCGCTGAAAAATATGAGAAAGAAGGGTTTGAGCATGGCTATCGACCCCTGATAGTGGTTCATCTAAAATCCAGATAGGACGATAAGAGAGCAAAAGGCGGGCAATGGCTACACGTCTTTTTTGTCCAGTTGATAGAACATTAAAGGGTAAGTGTTCAAGATCAGAAAGACCAATATCGGCAAGAGCTTCACGGGGGTAGCGTAAATATTGTCCATAAAATGCTGACCAAAATTGTAGATTATCGATAACAGATAAGAAAGGTTTCATAGCATTTTGAGGACCAAGATAATGGCATGCAGTTGCTACAGGGTATGTTTGTTCTTGATCTTTAAGTATGACATTGCCTTCTGTAGCTTTAAGAAGCCCAACAATGATTCGCAGCAATGTAGATTTTCCGATTCCATTTGGTCCTGTAATGGTCATCAGTTGTTGTGGGAGTAAGCAAAAAGAAAGGCCTTGAAACAGAATTTCTTCGTTTCTGTACGTTGCTAAATTTGTGCCTGATAACACCATACGTTTATCCGTTTTGCTTTTATTACCGTCACTTTTATGGCATTATTAAATAAAAAAATATATTTTTTTATTTAATTGTACCTAGAATAGTTCTAGAAATAGTTCTATAAAGCAGCTGTTACATCAAGATCTGGTGGAGAACGGTTTTTGGCGTCGATTTCCGAATTTGCTGATGAAAAAGGTAAATGGGAAATGGATGGCGGAGGTGATTGCGTCTGCACTCAAGCTGCGACCTTAACTCGTAGTTTGTGTTGTTCATTCCAGGGAATTGGGTGGTTTGTAGTATGAGGGTGGACAGTCATGACTCACATTGATAGCTTTAATTGTCGAAGAACTTTAAATATTGGTGACAAAGAATATACTTATTATAGTTTGATCGAAGCGGAGAAAAATGGACTTAATGGCATTTCTC
Source organism: Bartonella acomydis (assembly GCF_039543025.1). Lineage (NCBI taxonomy): Bacteria > Pseudomonadati > Pseudomonadota > Alphaproteobacteria > Hyphomicrobiales > Bartonellaceae > Bartonella > Bartonella acomydis. The sequence continues at coordinate 356,322 of NZ_BAABIY010000012.1, forward strand.
GTTTGCCATTTTCTATGAAAGTGATTCTCGAAAACTTATTACGCTTTGAGGATGGCCGCACGGTTAAAAAAGAAGACATTTTAAACGTTGCAAAGTGGCTAAACGATAAAGGCAGCGCTGGTGCGGAAATCGCCTACCGTCCTGCACGCGTCCTTATGCAAGACTTTACAGGTGTTCCTGCTGTCGTTGATCTTTCTACAATGCGCGACGCTATGGTCAATTTTGGAGGGAGTGCTGAAAAAATCAATCCTCTTATTCCCGTTGATCTTGTCATTGACCACTCAATTATCGTTGATGATTTTGGCAATCCTATGGCTTTTAAGGAAAATGTTGAGCATGAATATGAACGCAATGGTGAGCGCTACCGTTTTCTGAAATGGGGGCAGCAAGCGTTTCAAAATTTTCGTGTTGTACCTCCAGGAACTGGGATTTGTCACCAAGTTAACCTAGAATATTTAGCACAATGCGTGTGGTTGAAGAATGAGGAAGGGTATCAGACAGTTTATCCTGATACCTGTGTGGGAACTGATTCGCATACAACTATGGTGAATGGTTTGGGTGTTTTGGGTTGGGGTGTTGGTGGTATTGAAGCCGAGGCAGCGATGCTAGGGCAGCCTGTTTCTATGTTGTTACCTGAAGTAATTGGTTTCCGTCTAACAGGTAAACTTAAAGAAGGTGTAACAGCTACCGACTTAGTATTGATGGTGACACAAATTCTACGCAAGAAAGGGGTTGTTGGTAAATTTGTTGAGTTTTTTGGTCCTGGTCTGGAACATATGACGCTTGCTGATCGGGCGACGATTGCAAATATGGCTCCCGAATATGGAGCAACCTGTGGTTTTTTCCCAATTGATAAAGAAACCGTGCGTTATCTCCATATGACAGGGCGTGATGAAAATCGGATAGCGTTAGTGGAAGCTTATTCCAAAGCACAGGGGATGTGGCATGATGAAGCTGTAGTCGATCCGGTTTTTAGTGATACAATAGAATTAGATATGGGAAATGTGGTGCCTTCTATGGCCGGTCCTAAACGTCCTGAAGGGCGTATTGCATTAGAAAGTGTTGGGCAAGGTTTTGAAAAGGCTCTAATTGAGGACTATAAGAAGACTTCAGGGCAAGATGAGCGTTATCAAGTTGAGGATGAGGAATATGCGCTTGGCCACGGTGATGTGGTAATTGCTGCAATTACTTCTTGTACGAATACTTCAAATCCAAGCGTTCTGATTGCTGCGGGTCTTTTAGCGCGTAATGCTGTGGCGAAAGGTCTCAAGAGTAAGCCATGGGTTAAAACTTCTCTTGCACCTGGCTCACAAGTTGTTGAGGCCTACCTTCACAATTCAGGTTTGCAAAAAGATTTGGATGCCCTAGGGTTTAACTTAGTGGGATTTGGTTGTACGACATGTATTGGGAATTCGGGTCCTTTATATCCAGCTATTTCCAAAACAATTAATGATAATGGTCTTATTGCAGCGGCGGTTCTTTCAGGAAATCGTAATTTTGAAGGACGTGTATCACCCGATGTGCAAGCAAATTATTTAGCTTCACCACCGTTGGTTGTTGCACATGCATTAGCAGGAACGGTGCGTAAAGATTTGACAAAAGAACCCCTTGGAGAAGATTCAGATGGTCAACCAGTCTATTTGAGAGACATTTGGCCAACCTCTCAAGAAATACAGGCATTTATCGAAAAAAATGTGACGCGTAAGATTTTTGCCGAAAAATATGCCGATGTGTTTAAGGGTGATGAAAACTGGCAAAAAGTTCAAGTTCCCACGGGCGCGACCTATTCTTGGGATGAACAATCAACATATGTGCGTAATCCACCATATTTTGAGGATATGCGAAAAATCCCTGATATTCTACCAGATATTAAGGATGCACGGATTTTAGGTTTGTTTGGTGATAAAATCACGACGGATCATATTTCTCCTGCTGGTTCCATTAAAATTAATTCTCCTGCTGGTCAATATTTGACAGATCACGGGGTTAAAGTGGTTGATTTTAACCAGTATGGAACGCGTCGTGGGAATCATGAAGTGATGATGCGTGGAACTTTTGCAAATATTCGTATTCGTAACTTCATGCTAGGGGAAAATGGTCGTGAAGGAGGTTATACGGTTCATTATCCATCAGGGGTAGAGCAAGCGATTTATGATGCAGCAATGACATATAAACGGGAAGGTATTCCACTGGTTGTTTTTGCTGGTATTGAATATGGTAATGGATCATCTCGTGATTGGGCCGCTAAGGGCACCAATCTTCTTGGTGTAAAAGCAGTGATTGCTCAGTCTTTTGAGCGGATTCATCGTTCTAATCTTGTTGGTATGGGTATTGTTCCCTTTGTGTTTGAAGAGGGGACAAGCTGGAAGTCTTTGGGCTTAAAGGGGGATGAAAAGGTCACAATTGAAGGAATTCATAACTTGAAACCTCGTCAAAAAACAATAGCCACAATTACTTTTTCTGATGGAGGCATAAAAACTGTTCCATTATTGTGTCGTGTTGATACTGAAGATGAGTTGGATTATTTGCATCACGGTGGAATTTTGCAATATGTTTTGCGCAATTTGGCAGTTTGAATTGCCTTTATGCATTTAGGAGTGTCTTGGAACGATTAAAATGTTAAGCTTCGTTTTTTATGCTTACTTTTGAAAATTCGATTGACGTGGGCTTAAGGATTGCGTTATAGAGTGGCCAGTTATTAGCAACTTTATAGTATTGCTTGAATTGGATTTATTTGGATTGGTGGTATCATTAAGGCTGACCGTATCCAAAGCGTTGAAAGAGAGATATATTTATGGCAAATACACCTTCCGCTCGAAAAGCGGTGCGCAAAGTTGCGGCACGCACACAGGTTAACAGGGCTCGTCGTTCACGCGTTCGTACTTTTATGCGTAAATTTGATGATGCTTTGGCTGGTGGTGATAAGGCATCTGCGGAAATAGCATTTAGGAATTTTGAACCTGAAATTATGCGTGCCGTTTCCAAGGGGGTTTTTCATAAAAATGCTGCTGCGCGAAAAGTATCGCGTTTAGCAAAGCGTTTAAAAGCGCTTAGCATTTGAGTTTTTTTCCATTTTCAAAAAGTGAGACTAGCATCCATCGTGGATGCTGGTTTTTTTTATTTTCCTAAAATATTCTACTTTTTAAGCAAGAGAATCAGCTGCGATTTCTTTTATGACAAAGCGGAAAAGGTTTATAGAGTTTGTATGGTTATCCACAAGCTTTGTGGATTTTTACAGAGTCTTTTTTGTCAAGCACATTTATTTTTTTTTTTTAATCCGAAAGGATTCTTTAATTATGAGTAAATTTAGAGAAAAAAAATGAATTGAATCAACTATTTTTCTTATTTTTCGTTTATATAAGTGAGTTTATAGGCGCTTTTTGATTTTATTTTGACCTCTTGCATTTTACCTCTGCTGTTTTGTATGGTTCTCACAGAAACTAAAAGAGGGCAGGGTTTCTAATCAGTTTGTTATCCTGTATTACGTTGGGTGTAAGATGCTTTTGTTTAGGCTTTTATGGGCTTTGATGTGGGGTAGATTTTCTAACGGTTTTTTAGTTTTCTTAGGTGATATGTTTTTTATTTTAAAAGAATGGGGCATATCATGAGTGCAAGTAAATCTTATTGGTCATCTTTATTGATGGGGTTGTAATGAAACTATCCTAGGGGAGGGTAAGTAATCTTATTTGGGGTAGGGCGTTTTGCTTTTGCTATGTTAGTTTTTAGCTATTTGGCAAGACAATTTTTTATTTTTATTCAGGATGAAAGATGGTGGATAAATTGAACTCTAAAGCTAGTTCCTTTAAAAGGGTTTCGGTGAATATCCTGTCGGCAGAAAAAATAATCAAGATGACGGATAGTGATAGAGCAGTGAACAGAAGTGCTTCTGGAGGATTTCCTATTATTTCAGAGGAAGAGGGTGCAGCAGCTTTCGCGCGCGTGATGGCGCAGTTGAAAGTACAGGTTGGTATTGAAGCTTATACGAGTTGGTTTGGTCGTGTAAAACTTGCCGAATATAGCCGTAATCTTGTAAAGCTCTCTGTTCCTACAGCGTTTTTACGTTCATGGATTAATAATCACTACGGTTCTCTTTTAACCAATTTATGGAGACAAGAAAATTCAGCGATTCTTCGCGTTGAAGTTGTTGTTCGTGGTATGAAACGTGTTTCTGGAGGGGTCGTCTGTAAAACAAGTGCAGCTCCTGTTGTACGGGAAGAGCAAACAACTCCATCCTTTGTCGAGAGTTGCACAGAGAATCCTGTCAAGAGTGTTCAAACAGGTGTTTTTGGCTCACCACTTGATTCTCGCTATAGTTTTGAAAATTTTGTGGAGGGGGCTTCTAATCGTGTTGCTTTAGCGGCAGCACGTTCTATTGCAGAAGGGCATAAAAGTGCCTTAAGATTTAATCCTCTTTTTATTCATGCATCTGTTGGTTTAGGAAAAACACATTTGCTTCAAGCTATTGCGGCTGCAGTATTAAAGCGTTTAACACCTGCGCGGGTTATTTATTTGACTGCTGAGTATTTTATGTGGCGTTTTGCAACGGCTATTCGCGATAATGATGCTCTTTCTTTTAAAGAGCAGCTGCGTGATATTGACCTTCTCATTATTGATGATATGCAATTTTTGCAAGGGAAGTCAATTCAACATGAGTTTTGTCATTTGCTTAATATGTTGCTTGATAGTGCAAAACAAGTTGTTGTTGCTGCGGATCGTCCACCAGCAGAATTAGAATCTCTTGATCTTCGCGTTCGATCACGTCTTCAAGGAGGTGTTGCTCTTGAAATTGAAGCGCCGGATTATGAAATGCGTTTGAAAATGTTACAGCAACGATTGAAGGTTGCACAACAAGATGATAGCATGCTTTCAATTTCTGATGATATTCTGGAATATATCGCTAAAACGGTTTTAGGGTCAGGACGCGATATTGAAGGGGCATTTAATCAACTCTTGTTCCGCCAATCATTTGAATCGGATTTATCTTTAGAGCGAATTGATGAATTATTAGGTCATTTGACACGTTCTGGGGAACCTAAGCGCATTCGAATCGAAGAAATTCAGCGTACAGTTGCGCGCCATTATAATGTTTCTAAACAAGATTTATTATCTAATCGTCGAACGCGTACAGTTGTAAAACCGCGGCAAGTTGCGATGTATTTAGCAAAAATGTTAACACCCCGCTCACTGCCAGAGATTGGGCGTCGTTTTGGTGGTCGTGATCATACAACAGTTTTACACGCTGTCCGTAAAATTGAAGATTTAATTTGTGGCGATCAGACATTGGCCAAAGAGCTTGAGTTGTTGAAGCGGTTGATTGGCGAACAAGCTGCATAATATTTATAGTTTTATCTTATTTTAGAGAAGTATTGTAGAGGAAGAGGTAAGAGGGCTATTTTTATACAGGAGTCACTTGCCATTTTAAAAGAGGTTAAATAAAATTCGACAGATGATTCTTAAGAGAATAGGTTATTTTCTAAAGATTTTCTATAGTTTTTGGTAAATTGTAACGGAGATTTTATGCGTATTACCGTTGATCGCAGTCAATTTCTTAAATCTCTTGGTCGTGTTCACCGTGTGGTAGAGCGTCGAAATACCGTTCCCATTTTATCTAATGTATTGATTGATGCAGAAAATGGGAGCGTGCAATTAAAAGCAACAGATCTTGATTTAGAGGTTACGGAATCTTTTACAGTTAATGTTGAGCAAGCTGGGGCAATAACTGTTCCGGCATATTTATTATATGACATAGTTCGAAAACTTTCCGATGGCAGTGAGATTATTTTATCTGTTGATGAGAATCAAGCAAGTACAATGTCTGTTGTTTCGGGTTGTGCGCATTTTCAGCTTCAATGTCTTCCGAAAATAGATTTCCCAGAGTCTCTTCCTGGTCAGTTTGGTTGCCGTTTTTTTCTATCGGCATCACGGTTAAAGCATTTACTTGATTGTACGCAATTTGCTATTTCTACTGAAGAAACACGTTATTATCTTAATGGCATTTATTTTCATATTGTTCATGATGATGTTTTAAAATTACGTTTAGTTGCAACTGATGGTCACCGTTTGGCGCAGGTTGATATGGAAGCACCCTCAGGTGTTGATGGTATGCCAGGTGTCATTATTCCTCGTAAAGCTGTAGGAGAATTGCAAAAGCTTCTTTCAGAGGAAATTGATGGTGATGTGTGTGTAGAACTTTCAGAAACAAAGATTCGTTTTTCTGTAGGTTCAGTAGTTTTTACATCAAAGTTAATTGACGGAACATTTCCAGATTATCAACGTGTTATTCCTCTTGGAAATGATAAAAAATTGATCGTCAATAGACAGGATTTTTCTTCTGCTGTGGACCGTGTTTCAACCATTTCGAGTGATCGTGGGCGTGCGGTAAAATTGACAATTGAGCATGGGCAATTAAAGCTTATCGTTCATAATCCTGATTCGGGTAGTGCTGAAGATCAGTTAGCGGTAACTTATACATCTGATCCACTTGAGATAGGGTTTAATTCGCGTTATCTTTTGGATATTGCTGGGCAACTTTCAAGTGATGAGATGATTTTTATGTTGTCAGATGCTGTAGCACCAGCTCTCATTCGTGATAATAATGATGCGGATGTACTTTATGTACTGATGCCCATTCGCGTTTAGGGGCAATTGTTTTGCAATGTATAGCTGGTCATGTGCACAAAGTGGCAGTGAGACAGCTAAGGCTAGTGCGTTATCGTAATTATTCTTCCTTGAAGATTCATTTTTCGGGTCAGCATGTCGTTTTTACTGGCCACAATGGTGCTGGTAAAACGAATCTTTTAGAAGCATTATCTTTTCTTTCTCCTGGTCGTGGTTTAAGGCGAGCGGCTTATTCTGATATTAGTTTTGCAGATGGTGGTGGTGAAGGATTTATTATCTTTGCACGTCTTGAATGTGCTCTTTATGGTGAAGTAAATATTGGTACAGCTTTAGAAATAGCTGATAACAGTCGCAAAATACATATTAATGGTGTGAATGAGACAGGAGATAGCTTAACAGATTACTGTCATATGAGTATCCTGACGCCTTCTATGGATGGGCTTTTTACAGGTTCTTCACTTGAGCGCCGCCGTTTTTTAGATCGTATGGTTTTGGCGATTGACCCCTTACATAGTCGGCGCATAGCAGATTATGATAGGGTGATGCGTGCGCGCAATCGTTTATTTTTGGATGGTAATGAAGATTATATTTGGTTTAATGCTTTAGAAAAGCAGATGGCAGAGCTGGCAACAGCTATTGCTGCGGCACGTATTGATGTGATTCGGCTTTTAAATGATATGTTTGCACAAATGCCGTCGCAGAGAGCTTTTCCATGTGCTTTTTTACAAATTGATGGTTTTTTAGAAACGGCTCTAAATAAGCTATCAGCGGTTGAGGTTGAGGAGCAATTTTGTGATCGATTACGGCATAACCGTACAATAGATCGTGCTGCTGGGCGGACATTAGAAGGACCGCATCGCACAGATTTACAAGTTTTTTATGCTGATAAAAATATGGCTGCAACATTTTGTTCTACAGGTGAACAAAAAGCGCTGCTGACAGGTTTGGTTTTGTGTCATGCACGTTTAACAGGTATGATGTCGCAGAAGGCTCCTATTCTTCTTCTTGATGAGATGGCAGCACATCTTGATTCTCATCGGCGTGCCGCTTTATTTGATATTCTTGATGACTTAGGGGGGCAAACATTTATGACAGGAACAGATCGCGTTTTATTTGACGCTTTAAAAGGGCGTGCAGAGTTTTTTGAGATTAAGGATGGGGCTTTATTGCAGTAAAAACTTGCTCAGTTTTTATACATGATAGTTGAGAAGAAGAGGCTTATTATGTCTACAATTATAACGGTTTTAAATGGTCCTAATTTAAATTTTCTCGGGAAACGTGAGCCAGAAATTTACGGAACTGAAACTTTAGAAAATATTGAAAACCTTTGCAGATCATGGGCAACAAGAGCAGGTATAAGAGTAGATTTTCATCAAAGTAACCATGAGGGGCAATTGGTAGAGTGGATACAGGAAGCGATTGGAGTGAGTGTAGGATTGATAATCAATCCTGCTGCTTATAGCCACACATCTGTTGCAATTCTTGATGCTTTAAAAATGTTTACTGGGACAAAAGTAGAGGTTCATTTGTCTCATATTTATCAGCGTGAAGCTTTTCGCCACCATTCTTATACATTGGCAGGTGTGGATGCAATCATTGCTGGTTGTGGGGGAGATGGATATTGGCTTGCGCTTGAGTACATCGCTAAAAAGCTTAAATTTGGTATAGAAGGATCAAAACTTGTATAATATCGATAAGTGCATTTGAATTTACTTGATAATTCTTTTTAAATGGGTAAGCATATCATTAAGATTTTGTCATGTTTTTATGGCAATTTCTAATATGTATGATGGGGCAGGTGAAATGAGAAACTTTGTTAAACAAATAAAGATGTTCGTAATTTTCGGGGTGATGTTGCTTTTATCTGGTTGTAAGTGGGACGTTCTTCACCCGGCAGGATATGTTGCGCGCCAGCAGCTTCTTTTGATTGTAATTTGTGTTGCTGTTATGCTTTGTGTTGTGATTCCAGTGATGGTGAGTGTGGTATTTTTAGCCATTAAATATTGTGCGTCGAACACAGCTGAGTATTTACCTGATTGGGGGCATTCAAATAAAATTGAAGCATTGATGTGGAGTATTCCAATTGTTATTGTATCGGTTTTAGGTGCATTGACAGCCTATTACACCTATAAGCTTGAACCAGAAAATCCTCTTCCAATGGAAGTTGCTGGTGAAAGAAAACCGTTACAAGTAGATGTTGTGTCTTTGGATTGGAAATGGCTCTTCATTTATCCTGAATATGGTGTTGCATCAATCAATGAAATTTACGCGCCTGAAGGACGCCAGGTTTTATTGCAGTTAACGTCAGAGAATTCTGTTAATGCTTTTTGGGTACCAAAATTGGGCACGGTTCTTTACGCTATGCCGCAGATGAATTCTAAATTGCACTTGATAGCTGATAAGCAAGGGATATTCAAAGGAACTTCGGCAAATTACAGTGGTGATGGCTTTGCAGGGATGCGGTTTAAATGGCATTCTGTATCTTTGCAAGATTTTGATAATTGGATTACTAAAGCTCGGACTCAGGGGCAAGTTCTTGATCGTGCATCTTATCGTCAGCTTGCTATTGCACCTCGTATGGGCGACATTGCTGCGAAGGAAAAGGATGCAGAGGTACGTTATTTTGCACCTGTTGAGAAGCGGCTCTACTACCGGATTGTTAATCGATGTGTTGATGAAAATACGGTATGTAATGAAGACTTAATGAAGCGTGCTGCTGCTCAGACGCTTTGGGGCGCGCTTTGTTCCGTTTTTGATCCTGGCGTTATTTAAGACATCAATTGAGTAAAGAGACCTTTTAAACATAAGGTCTCTTTAAAATGAAATTTATCTGATACGGGTTTTAGAAATGTTTGGAAGACTTACAGATCCTACTGCTGGTGCTTTTCATGCACTTGCACATGAGCCGATCGTTTTGTACACATGTATTGCGATTGTTGTGGGTGGTTTAATTGCTGTTCTTGCTTTGACAGTACTTGGATGGTGGGGAGTTTTATGGCGAAATTGGATTACAACAGTTGACCATAAGCGCATTGGCATTATGTACATCGTTCTTGGTATTATTATGCTTGTTCGCGGTTTCGCGGATGCAATTATGATGCGAACGCATCAGGCTTTGGCTCTTGGGAGCGAAACAGCAGGTTATTTACCTCCTGAGCATTTTGATCAGATTTTTTCAGCCCACGGCACTATTATGATTTTCTTCATGGCTACGCCGATTTTATTTGGTATTTTCAATTATCTTATACCACTTCAAATTGGTGCTCGTGATGTTGCTTTTCCTTTTGCCAATAATTTGGGTTTTTGGATTACAGCTGCCGGAGCAATACTGATTAACATATCTCTTGGTGTTGGAAATTTTGGTCGTGGTGGTTGGTTGATGTATCCACCTTTTTCAGAGTTGCAAGGAAGTCCAGATACAGGAGTAGATTATTATTTATGGTCACTTCAGCTTTCTGGTATTGCGACAACAATGGGAGCGGTGAATTTTGTTACGACGATAATTAAAATGCGTGCTCCTGGAATGACAATGATGAGAATGCCCGTTTTTTGTTGGAGTGCTTTTGTCAGCAATGTCCTTATTTTAGTTATTTATCCTGTTTTAACTGTAGCATTTGCACTTTTGGCATGTGATCGTTATTTGGGCATGAATTTCTTTACCAATGTTGGTGGTGGAAACCCAATGGTATGGATAAACTATGTTTGGATTTTTGGTCATCCTGAAGTTTATGTTTTAGTTGTTCCTGCTTTTGGGATTGTTTCTGAAGTTGTTTCGACATTCTCTTCAAAACGCCTCTTTGGTTATACTTCGATGGTATGGGCGATGTTGGTGATTTTAATCCTTTCACTTGTTGTTTGGGGGCATCATTTCTTTACAATGGGTGGGGGTGAAACTGTAAATACCTTTTTTGGTATAGCCACGATGATCATTGCAGTTCCAACAGGTGTAAAAGTCTTTAATTGGCTGCTAACGATGTATAAAGGTCGAATTCGCTTTGAGCCTCCTATGCTTTGGTGCATGGGGATGATCTTTACTTTTGTTGGTGGTGGATTAACGGGTGTTCTCTTATCTATTGTTCCTGCAGATTGGCAGTTTCATAATTCACTGTTTTTGGTAGCGCATTTCCATCACACAATTATTGGAGGCGTTGTTTTTGCTTATTTAGCAGGGCTTGCTTTTTGGTTTCCAAAAGTTTTTGGTTACAAACCAAATCGCATGCTAGGCATTGCATCTTTCTGGTGTTGGTTTGTTGGTTTTTACCTTGCTTTTTTCCCCGTTTATGCGCTTGGGCTCATGGGTGCAACACGTCGTCTTCAACATTATACGGAACCTAGTTGGCAGCCAATGTTTATCATTGCTGCAGTGGGTGCATGTATTATTTTGCTGGGTATTCTCTGTTTTGTGCTACAAGTTGTCTTGGCAATTTTGTATGGTATTAAGCATAAGGGGCGCCTGCCGGTAACAGTAAATGATTCTTGGGGTGATGCACGGACGCTTGAATGGTCTATTTCTTCGCCTCCTCCTGCATACAATTTTGCAATACTTCCAAAGATAGAGTCTGATGATGCTTATTGGAATATGAAGAAGAGTGGTTATCAGCATCCGACAAGTGGATTTACAAAAATTCATATGCCATCAAATACATCGGCCGGAATTATTGCAGGATTTTTCTCGTTAGTTGTTGGTTTTGCACTTGTTTGGCATATTTGGTGGCTTGCAGCGGTCGGATTGATAGGCTTTGTTGCAACGATTGTGTGCCATTCGTTAACAGGTGACCATCATGGTTATTACATCCCAGTTGAGGAAGTGCAAAAAACAGAAGGTGCTTTTACAGCTGTTCTTAAAGAACAAGGAGTAACAATATGAGTGCGGTGACAATAAATAATGTTCACATTGATGAGCATCATCACGATAATAGCTCGGTTATGACGTTTGGGTTTTGGGTCTATATTCTTTCAGATTTGATTCTCTTTTCGACACTTTTTTCAAGTTTTGCTGTTTTTTCTGCCTCTTATGGTGGAGGGAAAGCAGGCAATGAATTTATTGATTTAAAGTTTGTTTTGGTTGAAACTGCCATTTTATTGCTGTCATCAATTACTTATGGGTTTGTAATGGTACAAGCTCATAAAGGCAATCTGAGTGGTGTGCGTTTATGGATGACCATTACCTTTGTACTTGGAGGCTGCTTTATTGGAATGGAACTTTACGAATTCCATGAGCTTTTAGGCGAGGTATTCTATTACGATCCTGGAGCTTATGCTGGTATTGATCCTACAACAAGTTTACAGCTTTTTGGAAAAGAAGTTTTATCTGCTTATTGGTCGGCATTTTTTGCTTTGGTTGGTACCCATGGTCTTCATGTGAGTGTTGGCCTTCTCTGGATGGTAGTGATGTTTTTTCATTTACGTCGAAGTGGTTTAGATAAGGATAATAAAACGCGTCTAACATGCCTTTCAATTTTCTGGCATTTACTTGATATTGTGTGGGTTGGTGTTTTCACCATGGTTTATTTATTAGGAGCACTGTAATGAGCATGCATAATGAAACACATGGTCCCAGTACTGGTTCCTATTTAATTGGCTTTATTCTAGCTTTATTCTTCACTTTAGGCTCTTTTATTCCTGTGATGTATGGGATGATGGAAAGCTGGACAATTAGCACAAAGGTTGCATATCTTATTGGAATGGCAATTATTCAAATTATTGTGCAGATTGTTTTCTTTTTGCACTTGAATTCTGGTCCAGATGCTAAATGGAATTTAAGCGCTTTGTGGTTTGCTGCAATTTGCGTTGTGATTATTATTGGAGGTACTTGGTGGGCTATTTCCCATTTGAATTATAATATGATGGGTGGTTCAGGGCGTATTATTGAGCCGGTAACAATACAAGGAGCGAGCTCTGTATCGATGGAAAAACTATCAGATACACAAGAATCAGAGGGAGGTTTATTAGGCACTCAAATGTCCGAGGGGCAAGATCCGAATACACAATCTCCCGTAGAGCAGGCATCGGGTGTAGAAATGCCCATGGGGCAATTACCAGATACGCAAGTTCCTTTAGAGCAGGCACCAGGTGTAGAAATGCCCATGGAACAAGCGCCAAATACGCAAACACCTATACAATAAAATTATCAAGAATAAAAATATCCATAAAGCCAATGCCAAGTGCATTGGCTTTTTTGTAAGTTTCGTTACAAACAAGTTTGTGGGATGTAAGGTTGATGATGAACAGGGAGAAAGAAGTCATCGTTTAAGATGCATCATTTTAGATGTGTTTTTATTTTAAAAAGTTCATAGATAAGTTTAGTTAAATCTTCATTGAGGTTTGAGATAAGTAGTCATTTGTAAAATGTATAAGAAATGATTGTTATACAATTCAAGACAGGTAAGTATAAGAATTTTGACAAGGTTTCTTGCTATGTTAAAATAAAATCATAAGAGATAAAAAGTAAAAATTTGGAGAATAAGCAGAAAATTGAATGAAAGCCGTTTCGATAACAATTATTGGTGCCGGTTCTTTTGGTACAGCGTTGGCTATTGCTTTTGCTCGTAATGGTCATCGTGTTTTACTTTGGGGGCACAATCCTCAACATATCAAAGCATTACAAAAATATCGTTGCAATCAGACATTTTTACCCGATATTCTATTTCCTAAAAATCTATTGCCTGAAGCTTCGCTTGAAACTGCAATAACGGCAAGCCATGATATATTAATTGCTGTTCCAAGCCATGTATTTCATCAAGTATTATACAATATCCAACCTTATTTAGATCAACATTCACGTATTATTTGGGCAACAAAAGGCTTGGAGCATGGTACAGGACGCCTCCTACAAGAAGTTGCTCGCGAGATTTTAGGTGATAAAATCCCTTTAGCTGTTTTTTCTGGACCAACTTTTGCCAAGGAGCTTGCTCTTGGATTGCCTACAGCAATTACGGTAGCAGCTTCTGATATTAAATTTAGTGAAGAGCTACAGCAACTTTTCCATTGTGATAAAAGTTTTAGAGTTTATAAAAATTCTGATATGATCGGTGTGCAATTAGGCGGGGTAGTCAAAAATGTGATTGCTATTGGTGCAGGAATATCAGATGGCATGGGATTTGGGGCAAATGCTCGAATAGCACTTATCACACGAGGATTAACGGAAATCAGTCGTTTGGGTGTTGCTATTGGTGCTAGGCTTTCCACATTTATGGGTATGACAGGTTTGGGTGATTTGGTTTTGACATGTACTGATAATCAGTCACGAAATCGCCGTTTTGGTATGCTGCTTGGCCAAGGAATGAATACGAAAGAAGCAGAACAACAGGTTGGCCAAGTTGTTGAAGGTTATTTAAATACTGAAGAAGTCTATAGATTAGCACGGCGTGTTAAGGTGGAAATGCCCATTACAGAGCAAATTTATCAAGTCTTATTTTGCGATAAAAACGTGGTCGAAGCAGCCAATACATTACTCAGTCGAGCACTCAAAGATGAGATGCATGATACAATATGCTTTTAAACTTTTCAAACAGATGAAAGATATGGTAATCATAATACAAAATGCTTTGCATTTAGGTAACACGAACCATGAAAGGAGCATAACACTTTAGTAAATTAGAAAGTGATAAAGGCTAGTTTTTACGCAACATAAACTTAAACATGAAAAACTTTATCTCTGCTTAAGCCATATCTTTAAAAATAAACTATTTTGCACTTTACAAGTACCATAAAGAATTATTCTCCACGTGTTTCCTCACTTTGTTTTAACTCTTCAAGTGTTGGCATAGACATAATATTATAACCTGAATCAACATAATGAATTTCACCAGTAACACCTGACGATAAATCAGAGAGGAGGTAAAGAGCAGATTTACCAATTTCATCAATATTTACGGTGCGACGCAATGGAGCATTACGGCGTTGATATGAAAAAATTGCACGTGCAGCTGCAATGCCATTCCCCGCTAAAGTTCTAACTGGTCCAGCTGAAATTGCATTAACACGAATATTTTGGGGACCAAAATCTGCTGCTAAATAACGTACCATAGCTTCTAAAGCAGCTTTAGCAACACCCATAATATTGTAATTAGGAACAACTTGTTGTGAAGCTCCATAGGTGAGTGTTAAAAGCGCGCCTCCATTAGGCATAAGCTTACCAGCACGCTGGGCAATTTCAGTAAAAGAATAAGCCGAAATAACCATTGTACGTTTAAAATTTTCGCGTGTTGTAACATCAACGTAGCGCCCTTTTAATTGATTTCTATCTGAAAAACCAATGGCGTGCACAACAAAATCAATCGTTTTCCATTCTTTTTCAAGATGTTCAAAGACACGATCAACATTTTCAATTTTTTCAACATCACATTCGAGCAACAATTTACAACGAAGTTGTTCGGCTAGAGGTTGGACCCGCTTCCCGAAAGCATCTCCTTGGTAGGTAAATGCTAATTCGGCTCCTTCTTGTGCTAATTGGCATGCAATGCCCCATGCAATCGAATGGTCATTTGCAACCCCCATAATAAGGCCACGTTTGCCCTCCATCAAACCTTTCATATTATTCTCCGTAAGACCGTGCTTTTTTTCAACCAACTAAGAACTCCTATTTACGCATAGCGTTGAAAAATGAGCGTTGCATTGGTACCGCCAAAACCAAATGTATTTGACAATACAGTATTAAGTTGTTGATGATCAAGGCGTTCACGAACAATGGGCATATCGGCAAAGGCTGGATCAAGTTCTTCAATATGAGCGCTCTCGCAAATAAAATCATGATTCATCATTAATAGTGTGTAGATTGCTTCGTGAACTCCTGCTGCTCCCAAGGAATGCCCTGTCAGAGATTTTGTGGCAGAAATTGGTGGACATTGATCACCTGCTCCAAAGATACGGCGGATAGCTTCTATTTCTGGAGGATCACCAACAGGTGTTGCTGTTGCATGAGGATTAATATAATCAATTTTATTATTTACAGTTGCAAGCGCCATGCGCATGCACCGCTCTGCTCCCTCACCAGATGGAGCAACCATGTCATGTCCATCGGAGGTAGCGCCATATCCGACGATTTCCCCGTAGATTTTTGCACCACGTGCTTTAGCAAGTTCAAGTTCTTCAAGAACCAAAACACCCGCTCCACCAGCAATAACAAATCCATCGCGATTGGCATCATAGGCACGTGAAGCCTTTTCTGGTGTGTCATTATATTTGCTGGACATAGCACCCATGGCATCGAAAAGTACAGATAATGTCCAATCCAGATCTTCGCAACCACCTGCAAAGACACGATCCTGCTTGCCATATTGTATTAATTCATAAGCGTTACCAATACAATGATTAGAGGTAGCACAAGCCGAAGAGATTGAATAGTTCACACCTTTAATTTTAAAAAAAGTTGCAAGCGTTGCGGATGCTGTAGAACTCATGGCCTTAGGTACAACAAAAGGGCCAATACGTTTTGGACCTTTTTGACGGGTAATATCAGCAGCTTCAACGATCGATTGTGTTGAAGCGCCGCCAGAGCCCATAATGATACCTGTGCGCTCATTTGATATTTCATGAAGTTCTAAACCTGCATCAGCGATTGCTTGATCCATAGCGATATGATTCCAAGCAGTCCCACGTCCATGAAAACGTAAGGCACGCCGGTCAATTAATTCTTCTACATTAACATCAGGTTTACCATAAACTCTGCTACGGAAACCTAATTCAGCATAGTGGGGTGCATAAGAAATTCCGGATTTTGTTTCATACAAACTGGTTAAAACAGTGTTTGGATTATTTCCAATTGCGGAGACAATTCCCATTCCAGTTACAACAACTCGACGCATCCATACCTCCTTGTTCCATACAGAATAACAAAATGTTCCTTTTAGTGGAAATGGTTTTAGTCTTCTTTAAATAAGGCAACACGTAAATCACTCGCTTTATAGATAGCTTCTCCATCTGCTTTTAGCCATCCATCTGCTATACCTAGGACCAAATTTCCACGCCGGATACGTTTAAAATCTATTCCATATTCAAGAAGTTTGGATTGTGGAGTGACCATACCGGATAATTTTACTTCACCTGTTGATATAGCTCTCCCTTTTCCTGCTTCACCTAACCAACCGAGAAAAAAACCTGTTAACTGCCACATACCGTCTAAACCAAGACATCCTGGCATGACTGGATCTCCAATAAAGTGACAATTAAAGAACCATAGGTCTGGAGTAATATCAAATTCAGCGCGAACCATTCCTTTATCGTATTCACCGCCAGTTTCACTGATTTGGGTGATTCGATGAATCATCAACATTGGCGGTGCTGGTAATTGTGCATTACCCTTACCAAACATTTCGCCGCGAGCGCAGCTTAGAAGCTCTTCATAAGTGTAGCGAGACTTTTGTTCAGCCATTGTTACTCCATTTATTTATGTATATTTTAACTTCTGCGCTTTTCCCCAACCTACTTTTAGAGCAAATTTAAAGGAGAGGGAAATGATTTTATATCATTTTTAATGACAAAAACTGTTTTTTATGTATCCTGCATAGATAGTGATTTAAACATGGAATGAAAAATTATATTATATCATTCTAGTTTTTGTATTTTAACCTGATTTGAACAGAATATAAATATATTATGGTTTTTAATATGTCAGTGAGCGCAGACAATTTAGGTTTAAATGAAGAGCAACAGAGCGCAAAAAATTGTGGACAGATTACAGGTTATTATTCTACTTCTGTGTTAGAGAAACATTTGCGTCAGAATGGTTTGCGACTAACACGCCAGCGATTAGAACTTGCTAATATGATTTTTTCTCATGGTAACCGTCATATTGCTGCTGAGGAGCTTTATGAAGAAGCGATAAAGGTGGGTGTACCTGTATCTTTAGCAACGGTTTATAATACGCTTCATCAATTTACGGAAGCGGGGTTATTACGAATTATTGCCGTGGAAGGTTCGAAAACTTGGTTTGATACGAATACCTCTGATCACTACCATTTTTATATAGAGGGTGAAAATCGTATTCTTGATATTCCATGCAATTTAGGAGAATCGCCCATTATTGGAAATTTGCCTAAACCACCAGAGGGTATGGAAATTTCCCATGTTGATTTAATAGTTCGATTAAAACCAAAAAGCTGATCTGATAATCAAGTTATCCCATATAACATTATCGGTTAGGATTATGATGTAAGGCAGATAAAGTTTTGCAGAGGTGATACTTTATTAAATAACACATTGATTTATGATAATAAATCATCGTTTCTCAGCTTGAGTGATAATTTCGCATATAGTGAATTCTTTCATCATAAGCTTTCTTATATTAAATGAATTAAAATCATCTCTTTGTACATCATAAGTGACGCTGGCGTGTGAGTAGTATTAAGAAAGCAATACAAAGCTTCTTATGAAGGCATTTCAGATGCCAAGAGCTTATTGCGATAGTGGGAATCGGCAAAGAGTATGAAGATGTTGTTTAAGTTTTCATAAGTATAAAGATGGTGGTGCACAATAGCTTTACCATTATGCCATACACAAAAGAGGTCATAAAATGGTTTAGAAACATTGAGATATGCCTCTTTAAAGCAGAGTATGTGCATGGCAACACAATGACATTTTATGGTGTCCTGTTTTTGCATAAAGGGCGTGAACGTATTCAAGATTATGGTGAATATTCGGGATAGAGCTTGTCCATAGAGCCTATGAATTGAACCACGTAAATGGTTAAATTAGGTGGAATTTACGGAGAAAAGCTAGATTGTTTACAGTTCCGTATTCGTTAAGATTTTTTTTGCCTTTAGAGCAAAAAGAAAGTCAAAAAATAGGAAGGAGTAGAATACAAATTAAAGTTGTTTGATTTAAAGCTTCAGCAATTTTTTATTTTTCTATTTTTTCATCAGGATAGATTCCCCATAACTGAGTTTGATGAAGCCATCCTCGGATATTATTGATATTTAGTTCGCACCAATGCCCATTGCATTGGCGAATATTGCCAATAACATTAGGCTCTACTTCTGCTACAAGTTCTGCGTTTTCTGTGGGATTTTTTCGTAGCATCAGCCTTTTTGTTTTATCTTTTTGCCATGGAATAGTGATAGCGGTCCGTTTTCCCGATAGAAGCGATTGGTATACCCAGCCTTCATCACCTTCGGCATCACGAATTTTGCGCCATTGATCATATTCTTGGATAATTTCAATAGGGAGTCCCTGTTTTTTATAGGTAAAGATGATAGAATAATTACTCCCTGGTCCAATGCGCACATTTACACGTGTGGGTTTAATGGAAGCAAACCGTGGAAGTGGTAAACCACTTGGTCCTAAGTTTTGCCCAGAATTTGTATTGAGTAGTTGTGCATGCAGAAAATGAGGAAAACCGGGGACAAAAACTCCTGCTATGGAGATATGTAATGTAAGCAATAAAAATCGAAACCAATGAGAATATTGCACACTTAAACCTTTTATCTTTTCGTTATTGGCAATCTAAGAACTGGAGAATTGAGAACTGATAAGGGAGCTATGGCACATTGCTAGTTAAAGAGATCTAAACAATGCAGAAATTGTTACAGGAAACATAGAATAAATTAAGATAAAAATTTGAACATTCTTAATGTTTGCTTTATTTACAAGAGAAGGGTCTTTGAGATTAGCACATAAATTCTCATGTAGTGTATGATTGAGACAGATATGAGATGATTAAGATGCGGGGAAAGGGTGTATCCACTTTTGTGTAACAGATTGGGGGTAGAATATTGTATCTCTCTGTCTGATTTATTTTTCAAAAAATGGCATAACTATATTAATTATTACCATTAAAAAATTATTCAATGACAGGTCAATAAAGAGATTGATATATAATTTTAAAAGCAATTTTAGAATGTATGAATCATATATTAGTGAACCATTCAAATGCAAGAGCATTCGCAATATTGAAGATAAGCCAACATATGAAGGACTCATTTATGACGGCACAAACATAAGGCAGTTTTTGGAATCTATGCTTTTAGAAGCTTTCAGTTTAGTTATAAAGCAGTTTCATCCCGATCCATTGATTATGCAAATATTGCGGTAAATGAACATAGGGTTATATGGGCGTCTATTAATTCTAGATTGTTTATGAAACAACAACAATAATGGAATTTATCGTCGCATTAATAAATATTGAGGATGAAAACTACGTATTCGATATTATATCCTTTGTGAATACAATTTCATATTATGATAGCAAAATTATATTTCTCAATTTGAATTGATTAGAGGAATTTGAAAGAGGATAAATATTTGATATTTTTGTGTTCCACTATCTTTATACTTATGAAAGAGCAAAAGAGCACTTTCATTATTTACCAGCCTCCAATGTTGCAGAAGCCCTTGGCACTTGAGAACTTTCATAAGAGGCATTTTCCCTTTTCTTATAAGTTTTAACCTATACGCTAACCTCATTTGTGATATACGAGGATGTGATTTTAATTGATTTCATATAAGAGGGGGATGAAATGAAAAAATCTTAATAATATTCAGAGGTCTTATTCATTGTCCAAAACAAAGATTATCATTATAAATCAATGCATTATCTAAAAACTAAGAGAACTTCCACAGGGTATACGCACAAAGAAAAGACCACATTAAGAAACAGCAAAAACATTCTGTATTTAACTGTGCATTCCACAATGACAAACTTATCTTGACACAATGAGCAAAGTAAAACCCACTCATATTTTAAAAATTACTGCCACAGTTTAAACAAAGAACATAAAACAAACAAAATCGAATGCGATAAAAACCACCTTCACCGAATTAAATAACTTGGCTAAATACTATACCCACTGCAAATGCTAATGTGATTCCCAAGAGCTTGCAACAAAAATGCACTATCTCACTGCAGAAGCTCGTCCGTTACTCACAAAGCCTTCTCTTTGCGCACGCTTCCGCGCAAGCTTACGTGTACGGCGAACAGCTTCAGCTTTTTCACGAGCACGCTTTTCTGATGGTTTTTCATAATAACCACGCATCTTCATTTCACGGAAAATGCCTTCACGCTGCATCTTCTTTTTCAACGCACGTAGCGCTTGATCAACATTATTATCACGAACAAGTACTTGCACTATCTATCCTGCTTTTTTTCAGTGTCATAAATAATAGGAAAAACCTAATCGTTTTTAAAATAATATCTAAAAACAATATATATAACAAAGCATATATCACATAAAAAAGGTGCTTGTCTATATCACTTTTTAAAATTCTCTTCTTTTTACTATTAGTCGCTATTCGTAATGAATGATTTGAGTCTATGGACATAAGCTTATGAAAGCCCTTGTATCTGATCATTTTCGTCAAGATGAATTTTCTCAGCGATAGGGTAATGGGGTAAGCCAGGCATAGTCATGACATCTCCGCAAATGACAACAATAAAACCTGCACCTGCCAAGAGACGAACTTCACGTACAGGAATTTCAAAATCAACAGGGGCACCGTATTGAGTAGGATCAGCAGAAAAGGAATAGGGTGTTTTTGCCATACAAATAGGGTATGCGCCATAACCCTCCTTTTCCCAACATTCAAGCTGTTTAAGAATAGGATCAGCGATGATAGCTCCACGACCACCATAGATATTTTTTATAAGAGTATTAATTTTTTGAACGAGTGGTAGTGCATCTTGATACAGAAATTTAAAATGGCAATCTTTTTCTTCAATGAGGGTAACAAGTTCTTTTGCAAGTGCTACTGCACCTTTTCCACCTTGTTTCCAATGTTTGCAGACAACAGCTTTGTGTCCAGTTGTTGCGACTATTTTTTGTAACGTGCTTATTTCAGCTTCGCTATCAGTATCAAAATGATTAAGTGCAACAATACAAGGGATGCCATAGTGCTGCATATTTTTGATATGTCGTACAAGGTTGATTGCTCCCTCTTGTAAAGCAGTGATATTCTCCACTGTCAGGTTCTTTTTGTCCACACCACCATTCATTTTTAATGCGCGAATTGTTGCAACAATCACTGTTGCATTTGGTACAATTCCCGCTTGTCGACATTTAATATCGAAAAATTTCTCTGCTCCAAGGTCTGCGCCAAAACCTGCTTCTGTCACAATATAATCAGCAAGCTTTAAAGCAGTTTTTGTAGCTATAACTGAATTACAGCCATGAGCGATATTGGCAAAAGGTCCTCCGTGAACAAGAACAGGGTTATTTTCAATTGTTTGTACAAGGTTAGGTTGCATGGCATCTTTAAGAAGGACTGTCATTGCCCCTTCCGCTTTGAGATCAGCAACTGTCACAGGTGTTTTGTCATAACGATAAGCAACAATGATTTTTTTAAGTCTTTGCGTAAGATTTTCTAAATTTTCGGCAAGGCAAAAAAGAGCCATAATTTCTGATGCAACAGTAATATCAAAACCTGTCTGATGAGGAAAACCGTTGGTGACACCACCCAATGAAGTAACAATATCGCGCAATGCACGGTCATTCATGTCAAGGACTCGTCTCCAAACAATGCGGCGGGGATCGATATTCAGACGATTTCCCCAGTAAATATGGTTATCTATCATTGCGGCAAGAAGATTATGAGCAGCGGTAATTGCATGAAAATCACCAGTGAAATGCAAATTAAGGTCATCCATCGGTACAACTTGAGCATAACCACCTCCAGCAGCACCACCTTTTATACCAAAACAAGGACCTAAAGATGGTTCTCTTAAGGCGGCGATAGCTTTTTTCCCGATAAGATTGAGAGCATCATTGAGACCAACTGTTGTTGTTGTTTTTCCTTCTCCAGCAGGTGTTGGGTTAATAGCTGTGACGAGGATAAGTTTACCATCTGGATTATGATTGAGCGATTTTATGTATGCAGAAGAAATTTTAGCTTTATCATGTCCGTAAGGAATAAGATTTTCATGGGTTATACCAATTTTTTTGGCAATTTCAGTGATGTGTTGCTTTTGAGCAGAGCGAGCAATTTCAATATCTGTTTTAGGCATGGAAAAATTCTTTAAACTCGGCTTTTGTTGACATTAAGAGCGTGTACTATAATCAGATGAGAGAACCTATAAAATATAGAATGACAATGTATCATAGAGGTCGATAATATACTGTGCAAGAGGGAAAATTAAAGTGGAGAAAAACAAGCAATTGTGAAGTTTAGGAAAGAATCGCTATGTTTCTCGTTCTCACAAGCTTTTAGAAAGAATGCAGAATTAAGAAAAAACGGTATCAAAGTCTTAAATTTTCCCTGGTGGTATCCTGTTGGGATTTTTGATTTCCAAACATTCCATTCTTTCAGGGCTTGTCTATAAAGAATATTATAACTCTAAAGGTTTTATGCAAGAAACCTTCAAAGTTTTTTATCTTTGAGTCATAAAAACATTTTAAATATCTAAAGAACTCTAAAAATATCTTAGAAAGTCTCTCTAATTCATCATCAAAAAAGCGGATATCCTGTTTTCTGGCAATGCGATCAGGACAGAATGGAAAATGTTTCAATAAGGGGAATATATTTCTTAAATATTGAAAAAAATGGAAATTGAAAGAATGGCGCACCCGAAGAGATTCGAACTCCTGACCCCCAGATTCGTAGTCTGGTGCTCTATCCAGCTGAGCTACGGGTGCATCGATTTTCAATTTTCTATCTTATTACGACAAAGGGTTCCTAATCGTTTCATGGAGGAATTGCAAGTGAAACTTAGTGAAAAGAAAAAATTTTATTCCTTTATTGGTATGATATTGTTAAAAAAGTTTCTATGTATTTCCAGTTTTGATGAGATTTTGTATAATAATTTCTTTGGTATATTTGGTATATAAAGATAAAATTTAAGATGAACGATAGTTAACTTGACGTTTTAATCGACCAAAGATAATCAAGCAAAATAAGATATGTTTTTTGCAGTGGGGGTAAATATACTACCTGCAGTTCAGTTTTAGTGAAACTCGAATGTTACTGTTGAGGGCTGTTTCAGACAATCGATATATTCATGATACAGCAAGAGTAGCGGTATGGAGCTGTTAAAAAAGACCTTTTCATTGGTGTTCTCGTTCTCATTTTGATGATTACTTATTGGGCAGGGAAACAAAGTTCACAACAACCTGTTTTGGTAGTGGATAAAGCAACAAGTACGTCCAATAAAATCTCAAAAATGTCTGCAGAAAAACCACCAATGAATGTGGTTGTTGATCTTGTAAAAATTGAAGATTTTTATGAACGGCTCAATGCACTTGGTAGTGGACAAGCATTTGCTTCTGTAGAATTAACACCTTGGTCTTCAGGTATTATTGATAAGATTTTTGTTTCAGCTGGTATGAGAGTACAAGAGGGTGACGTACTTGTAAAACCCGATTCTCAAAAAGAACAGATAGCAGCTGAAAAAGCGAAAGTACAACGTGATAATAGTGCATTAACACTTTCTCGTATTCTTAAATTACGTGCTAGCAAGACAGCAACAGAGGTTCAGGAAATTACTGCTCGCTTAGAGCTAGATAACGCAAATTTGGTTTTGTGTAATGCTGAGTTAGATCTTGAACGGCGGACAATTCGTGCGCCAATGAGTGGAGTTATTGGTATTTTACCCATTGATGAGGGCAATGCTGTGACTGTTAATACTGTCATAGGCCAGTTTGAAAATAGAGAACGTATTTTAGTTGATATATGGGTTCCTGAACGCTACGCATCGCGTATTCATAAAGGGGATAAGGTGACGGCCATATTAACGGCACAGCCAGATAAGACTTTTGTTGGTCATATTTATGCGATTGATAATATCGTTAATCCAGAAAGTCGCACACTTCATATTCAGGTTGAGATCAAAAACGAAAGAGATACTCTCATGTCTGGTATGTCTTTTACAGTAGCGCTTGAATTTCATAATGGTTCTTTTCCTGTGGTAAATCCTCTTGCTATTCAATGGAATAATAAAGGGTCGTTCGTTTGGCGTGTAAGAGAAGGGGAAGTAGAGTCTATACCAGTATCGATTATTCAGCATGAAAGCATGAAAAAGATAAGGTTTTTGTAACAGCACCTTTAAAAAATGCTGATCAAATTGTTATTCAAGGATTACAAACACTTTATCCAGGAAGTAAGGTTACTTTTGAGGATAAAAATTCCCATCAACAGTAATTATCAGCCGTTTATGGGAAGGATGGACAATGAGCCAAGAATTGAACACAAAACAGGCAAAGGTACCAGAGCAAGGCAGTATCATTACTTTATCTATTCGCAGATCAGTTTTTACTTTCGTTTTAAATGCTATGATTATGATTGCAGGGATTTCTGCATGGTTGAATGTTGATGTGCGGGAACTCTCAGATGTTGATACTCCAGTGACGACGATTATAACGCTTTTTACTGGTGCATCAGCAGAAACAATTGATCGTGAAGTGACAAAAGTTATAGAAGATGCAGTTGCTCGTGTTTCAGGTGTGAAGACGATTTCTTCAACTTCTTATTTTGGCATTTCTCGTGTAGAGGTTAATTTGAATGTTGGTGTTGATTTGAATATTGCAGCATCTGACATTCGTGATGTTTTGTCCCGTGTTACGTATACTTTACAAAAGAAGCAGATGCGCCTCTTATCATTAAAGCAGACTCGAATGCTGCTTCAATGATGTATTTAGTCGTGACTTCACCAACAATGAGTATTGATGATTTAACAATGATTGTAGACGATAAAATTGTTGATGCGCTTTCTGCTGTTGATGGTATTGGTGATAATCAGGTTGCGAATGCTCGCAAGAAGATTTTTCAAGTTGATATAGATCAAGCAAAACTTGCCGGTTATGGATTAACCGTGGCAGATGTTTCACGTGCTCTTGCAGATATAACAACCGATGTGCCGGTGGGGTCATTACGCAATTCTAAGCAAGTTTTAGTTGTGCGTACTATTGCACGTTTAACAACACCAGAAGCTTTTGAGCAGGTTCTCTTAACACCTATGTGCATCTTGGTGATGTTGCGTATGTTACTTTGTAACCTGATATAGAAACGGTTATTCTTCGTATAAACGGAAAGACAGGTATTGGGTTGGGGATTGTACGTAAAGCACAATCTAATACTCTTAATATTTCCAAAGGTGTGAGAGCGGCTATCAATAAACTCAAAACTATCGTTCCTTCTGATGTACATATAGATGTTATTAGTGACGATGCACTTTTTATTAAGAGTGCACTTCATGTGGTTGAAGTTGCATTGATCATTGCTATTCTTAGCGTTATCTTAGTTATTTATCTTTTTCTGAGAGATATTCCTGCAGTATCTCTTCCTGTCGCTTTAATTGGTACAATCGCTGCCATTTATCTTGTAGGTTTTTCTTTGAATATTCTCACATTTTTGGGACTTGTTTTAGCGACAAGACTTGTGGTGGATGATGCCATTGTTGTTCTTGAGAATATTGTTGGTGGCGCAATATGGGACTAGGCTCTAGGGCGGCAGCGGTGTTAGGGACACGTGAAGTTTTTTTGCTGTTTTAGCAACAACGTTGACGTTAGTTGCTGTTTTTGTTCCTATTTCTTTCCTTCCTGAGCAGGTTGGGCGGCTTTTTAGAGAATTTGGTTTTGTTTTGGCAATTTCTATTCTTCTTTCTGGGGTTGTAGCTTTAACGCTTTGTCCTATGTTGGCTTCACGTTTTGTTAAAGGGCATACTGAGGAGAAGAAAGAAGGAGGACGTCATTATTTCAATTTAACTTTTTTGGATAAATTAGGTTCTTTTTTTCATAAAGGATATACTTATAGTTTGCATAAATGCTTAGAAAGGCCTTGGACTGTTATTTTTGCAGGTTTTTGTGTTGGTAGTTATACGAAATTGCAACAAGAGTTAACACCATCAGAAGATAAGGCTCTTATCTTTTTGGTGGTCAATGGGCCACAGGGTATTTCAGCACGATATATGAATGAGCAAGTAGAAAAAATTGAAGCGAAATTACAGCCTTTACGTGATGCTGGAGAGATTGCTAACAGTTATTCTATAGTGGGCATGAATGGCTCAACCAATACCGCTTTTTTAATTTTATTACTTTCCCCTTGGGAGCAGCGTTTACGAAATCAACAAGAAATTGTAGAAGATATTAATGCAAAAGTTAAACAGTTCCTAGCAGTTTTTGTGTTTGCTGCGCAAGGAAACTCATTAGGTGTAAGAGGAATTGGTCAAGGGTTGCAATTTGCAATTCTTGGCAATGATTATGCAACATTACAACCCATTGCTGATAAGTTGGTGCATGCTTTACAAGCTGATTCACGTTTTATTCGTCCACGTCTTACTGTTGATGCAACACAAGCGCAGTTTTTTATTGAAATTGATCGAGAAAAAGCTTCTGATTTAGGAATTGATATCAACAATTTGGGTAATACGTTACAAGCAATGTTGGATGGTAAAAAGATTGGCTCTATTTACGTAGATGATCATTCTTACGATGTTAAATTGACATCGCATAAAAATCCTATAAAAAGTCCTCGTAATTTGGAAAATATTTTTTTAAAACCAAGGGCAACCAATATGTTCCTTTATCGGTTATTGCGCATTTACATGAAAAAGCTACTGTTCCTCAATTACAACGAGAAAAGCGTATGAGTGCGGTTACTTTAAGCTCCAATCTTGCTCCAGGTTTTGCTTTAGGAAGTGCTTATCAGGCTGTACAGGAAATTGCTGCTCCTTTGTTATTGAAAGGAAATTATTTGGTTCCCTTGGGGACGGTTGAAACACTGAATGAAACCTCTTCCGGTTTTGTCATTGTTTTTGGAATTGCCTTTGTGATTATTTTATTGGTTTTAGCCGCACAATTTGAAAGTTTTATTTCAGGATTTATTATCATGGCTACTGTACCATTAGGAGTTGGTTGTGCTGTGATTGCTATGCTTTTAAGTGGTGTTAGTCTTAATATTTACAGTCAAATTGGTTTAATTTTGCTGATTGGAATTATGGCTAAAAATGGTATTCTTATTGTTGAATTTGTAGATCAATTACGTGATCAAAGCAAAAGTGTGCGTGAAGCTATAGAAGAGGCAGCGAATATTCGTCTTCGTCCAGTTTTTATGACAATGATTTGTGCGATTTTAGGGGGAATTCCTCTAGTTTTAGCAAAAGGTGCTGGTGCCGAGGCACGTATAGCTTTAGGTTGGGTAATTGTTGGCGGTTTGGGTCTCGCAACTATTTTTACTTTTTTTGTTACACCGGTTGTTTATCTTTTCTTGGGACGTTTTATAAGACCAAAAGCAGAAGAAAATCTGCGATTAGCAAAAGAATTAAGCCAAGTTGAATGATATGTCTGGTGGGAAAGCTTTGATTTTTTACTTTTGTTTTAAAAATGTCGTTTTTTGATTTTATCTTTCCACTTTTGTACCCCTTCATTTTGTATGCAAGCAGTAAAAATGGTGAGCAATATAAGGGAGCACACTCTGTTTTGTTATTGTTTGTGTGTAAATTTCATTGTCAATAATAATGGGAAATAAGACCATGGGAGATGGCTTATTAATTCGAAACGAAAAAGCCTTTAAAGCAGCTTTTAAAGCGTTGAGAGAACACGCTATAAAGGATGGTGTGCATGATATCCGTAGGCATTTTTTAGAAGATGCGCAACGTTTTTCCCATTTCTCTTTAAAGCTTGATGATCTCCTTTTTGATTTTTCGAAATGTGGTGTGACGTTAAAAACATTGCAGCTCCTAGATAATTTAGCTGTTGCAGCAGATGTATTAGGCAGGCGTGAAGCAATGTTTTCCGGTCAGCCCATTAATACAACGGAAAAGCGCTCAGTTCTTCATATTGCATTACGTTTGATTGCTGATGAAGTTTTCATGTTGGATAATCATGATTTAATTCAGGCTGTTCAAGCTGTTTTTGATGATATGGAAAGATTTTCTAAAGAGGTGCGTGATGGCAGCTATAGGGGAAGTAGTGGCGAGAAGATAAGTGATATTGTCAACATTGGTATTGGTGGTTCTGATCTTGGACCTGTGATGGTTACACGTGCCTTAAAACCTTATCATGATGGTCCGCATTGTCATTTTGTTTCTAATGCTGATAGTGCAGATATTTCTGATATTCTTTCAGTTTTAAATCCTGCAAAGACACTGTTTATCATTGCTTCTAAGACTTTTACAACGGCTGAAACGATAGTAAATGCTCAAGTTGCGTGTCAATGGATTCGTTCACATTTAGGAGAAAAGGCTGTTGGTAGACATTTTGTTGCTGTTTCGAGTGCTCTTGATAAAGTAGCGGAATTTGAAATAGATTTTGCAAGAGTTTTTCGATTTTGGGATTGGGTTGGAGGGCGTTATTCCATTTGGTCTGCCGTTGGCCTTGTTGTGATGTTAGCAATAGGAGAGAAGAATTTTCGCCAATTTCTCAAAGGTGCTCTACAAATGGATCAACATTTTAAAACGGCGCCTTTGCATGAAAATATTCCTATTCGCTTTGCTCTTTTAGGGTTCTGGCATCGTGTTATTTGTGGTTATGCATCACGTGCCATCATTCCCTATGCTCAGCGTTTGGCACATTTTCCAGCTTATTTACAACAACTTGATATGGAATCAAATGGTAAGCAAGTCTCGCTCGATGGCAAACCATTAAATTTTTCTAGTGGTCCAGTTGTTTGGGGAGATTCAGGGACAAATGGGCAACATGCTTTTTTTCAGCTTCTGCATCAAGGAACAGATATTATTCCTGTAGAATTTATTTTATTTATAAAAGGGCATGAGCAAAATTTACATTCTATGCATGAAATGTTGGTAGCAAACTGCTTAGCGCAATCAAAAGCTCTCATGAAAGGTCGCAATGTCGAAGAGACTCGGCGCGTCCTTTTAAAAAATGGTATGAGTGCGTGTGAAGCAGATAATTTAGCACTGCATAGAAGTTTTGAGGGAAACCGCCCCAGTATTATATTGGTTCAGGATTTGTTAACACCTTTTGCACTTGGTCGCCTCATTGCACTTTATGAGCATCGTATTTTTGTCGAAGGTATTTTGATGAATATTAATTCATTTGATCAATGGGGTGTAGAGCTTGGAAAAGAATTAGCAAATGAATTGTTACCAATATTGCGTGGAGAAAATAAAGCAGATAAACGTGATAGTTCAACATTAGGACTGTTGGCACATATTCAAGCAAGACGTGCAGAATAATACAGAAACTGTAAAATCCATTGTGCTGCACCATCTTTACGCTTATGAAGGTGCGAGATGGCACCATTATTCTATTTACCAACTTAAAATATCACGACAATTTTTGTATTTGAGAGCGTTCATAAGAGATATTTTTATTTCTTTTTTTAACGGTTTTTATCCAAAGTCTACTCAGTTTATGACATGTAGGAGAGGGGGATTTGATTGATTTAAGGTGCATCAGTATAGTTTTAAGATTATGTTACCTTGTTGAGTGGAAAAGGAGGGATGAAATAGGAATATATAATAATTCATTTATACATATTTTTACCATGAATATATTATGTATTAAATTACGTTTTTATAGCTTCATGAGCAAATTTTAGATACTAAAACGCTTTGATTCTGAATCGCAATTATAATGCGAGAAACTATCGGCTTTTTATGTGCCATTGGATATTTCCCTTTAATCTCTTTGTATTCTTTGTGAGAGTTTTTTTAAATCCTTTGAAAAGAATGTATGGTATAAAGTTTGCTGATAAATGACAGAAAGATATTTAACAAAGATTACTGTAGCGGACATTTTGGCGGAGAGAGAGGGATTTGAACCCCCGATAGAGTTGCCCCTATGCCGCATTTCGAGTGCGGTGCTTTCAACCACTCAGCCATCTCTCCATATATTATATTCAAAGTACGATAAAGTTTTACCTATTGAAGTATTATGGTTGGTAGATAGCCTTCAATTGCGTTTAGTACAACCATTTTTTGCTTTTTTAGAAGGCTTTATTGACAGAGAATGGAAATTCCGTCATAACAAAATATACAGGCGCGGAGAAATCTGCGCATGTTTGTATTTATGAGGATATTTTATCCTCCTCTTAAAATCTATTACGACTGATAAAAAGCAGCCTATTTTCTCTTATCGACAAGATAGAAATCGGATAAGAGTCAAATAAGAGCTGGTGGAACGAAAGGATAAAAAATGTTCGCAGTCATTAAAACGGGTGGTAAGCAATACCGTGTTGTTGCTAACCAAATGGTGAGAATTGAAAAAATTGTTGGCAATACCGGTGATGTTGTTGAATTCAAAGATGTCTTGATGGTAGGGCAAGAGGGGAGTGCAATTATTGGTACACCTGTTGTTGCTGATGCTTTAGTTACGGCTGAAATTGTAGAGCGAACACGTGGGCGTAAAGTTATTGCATTTAAGAAACGCCGTCGTCAAAATTCGAGACGCACGCGTGGTCATCGACAAGAACTGACGACACTTCATATTTTAGAAGTTTTGATGGGTGGTGCAAAGCCTAAAAAGGCGGCGGCAAAGCCAATTAAAGAAGAAGGCACTGCATTAAAAGAGGCAACAAAAGAAGCAAAAGCACCTGCTTCTGTTAAGAAAACAGCTGAAAAAAAGACCGTGCCGCAAAAGAAAGCGGCTGTAGCATCAAAGAATAAAGAAGATTAAAGGAGAACGTCCATGGCACATAAAAAAGCTGGTGGTTCCTCGCGTAATGGTCGCGATTCAGAATCGAAACGTCTTGGCGTTAAAAAATTTGGTGGTGAAACAGTTATTGCTGGAAATATTATTGTTCGCCAGCGTGGTACGCGCTGGCATCCTGGTGATAATGTCGGTATTGGAAAAGATCATACCCTTTTTGCTCTGTCAAACGGTATAGTTTCTTTTCAAAAGAAAGCAAATAACCGTGCTTATGTCTCGGTCATTTCTCAGATAGAGACGGCAGAATAGGCTATAATATTCTCTGCATAACCGGTATTTCGTTAGAATTCGGTTGTGAGATTATGAATCTTTAATAAAGGGAAGATAGAGTTCTATCTTTCCTTTTTTGTATTGATATAGAGATGTGCAGAAAACTGAAAAAGCAGATTTTGGAATTGTTGTTTCTCAAAGAACTAGAAAATTTGTGCTATATTTTGTTTGTACTAAAGACATTGATAGGATGATGAAACTTATCGATAAATTGGTGTATGATGGCGAGGAGAATTTTTTCTCTTTATACGCGAAAAAGCACTAAACAATTTATATTTTAGAGAGGCAATTGATTTTCGGAGAATTTTAAATTTTGTGGGAAGCTTGGCACGATCATTTTGGTAAGAACGAGTCAACTTATGAGTGTTTATGATATCTGTAATCTTCTTAAACGGTTATAGGAAGAGTGAGATTATCCATTTTGAAAGAAAAGCAATAATAAAAAAGATTATACAAATTGTTGATTGAAGCTGCTTTGTAAGTGAGGTGTATTGAGGTTGGGGAATTAATTTGGTGTGGGGTTACATTTAAGGGAATTTAATTTGAAGTCATTGAAATGGCAGACATACAATGAGCAATCTCAAGAGCATTTTTGCTTTATCTATTATTTGAGCCTAAGATGGACTCTATGAATATAAGAGCAAAGCTTAGTTGAAGATAAAAATGCTTTTCATTTAAGAGCTCTAGTTGTCTTGTTTGTTAAAATACCTAGAAATTAAGATCATTTATAGAAATTGACATGATTTTAACTGTCGAAGATGTTATTTTAAAGGGGCCATATTTTGCGGATGTTTAGAAAAGAGGCATTGTAGAGTTGTGGTATCTATTTGATAAAGGGAAGTTTACAGAGGGGTTAGGGTTATATCTTGTGAGTTTTGTGTTGTGGCGTATTTAAATGTGGAATCTTAAAGAGGTGGGGTGTGTAGAATAATTTATAATCATGTAATAAATTAATGAATTAAGGGGAGTTAAGGGCAGTTTACTCAATTTTGAGGGAAGAAAATTGAAATATCAGCTGAAATTATAGATGGTTGATTTTTTATTTCCGTATGGGAATAGGAACGAGTTATATCCAATAACTTGGAATGGGGGGGGGGGGAGAATGTTTTTAAAAATAGTTTTTCAGTTAGTTTTGTACATAAAGATTGGGAACATTTGTTTTTGTAAAGTAAAGAACAGGAGTTAAATTTTCCATGATGGTTTAAGCAATTTAGGGATGGTGTTATCTAATTGTTAGATATGTCATGTTAAAATGTTTGAACGTCTTGCTTGGTTATATTTCCTACAACAGCGGCAATTCAACGTGTTCTTTATATTTTGGAAAATGTGGTTTTGAAACAAAATTGATCAAAACATTTCTATTCAAACATGAGGCAATGTAAATCCATGATAAGATGTGAGGAAGCAGAAGCAATGAATACAGGTTTTAATGAGAGTGAAATCTTATCTATAAAGTCTGTACAACTTGCAGCTGCCTTTAATCATAAAAATGATGCTATTCATGCTGCTGCTGGGTTACTTATGCAGATTGGTGCCGTTGATAAATATTACCTAGAAAGCATGCTCAAACGTGAAGCAATAACAAATACTTGGTTTGGAAATGGTATAGCAATTCCCCATGGAATGTTTGAAAATAATGATTTAGTTATGAGGGAAGCTATTGCTGTCGTTCAGATTCCTGCAGGTGTTGAATGGCGGGATGGAAATAAAGCGCGTTTGATTATTGCCATTGCAACTTGTCTAGATCGCTATAAAGAGATTTGCAAACAATTGACGAGTCTTTTATTTGATAAAGAACGGCTTGAGATCCTTTTGACAACTTCTGATAAACAACAGATTGTTACAAATCTTTTTGGTCAGGACATGACAAGAGGAGAGGCTTCTATAGGAGACCTTTCGGTATGTCAGGAATGGACTTTAGATTATCCAAGTGGTCTTCATGCACGACCAGCTTCTCTTTGGGTTGACTTTGCAAAAAAAGCGCAGAGCTCTATCAGGATTCGCCATGGTCAGTATGTCGTTGAAATGAAAAATTTGGTTGGTTTATTACAATTAGGAGCAAAAAACGGTGATGTTCTCATTTTTTCAACGGATGCTGTAGAAGGAGTACAACTTCTTAAGGATGCCATTTCTGTTGCAAAGAAAGTAAGCATAAGTGAAAAATGTGTAATGAGAGAAATGGAAATTCAAACAAAAGCTTTTCATGGTTGGTATCCGAGTTCTAAGCAAAAAAGCATTTCTGGTATTGGAGCAAGTTCAGGGTTAGCTTTTGGAAAGACTTTTATTTTAAGACAAAATGATATTTCCATAATGGATCAGCCAATAGGTTTTGCGGCTGGTACGGCATGTTTTGAAAATGCTCTTACAAAAACGAAACATAAAATGGCATCCGTTATTGCTGATATCACAGCGCGTATGGGTGCAGATTCAGCGGCAATTTTTTCTGCGCAAATGGTTTTGCTTGAAGATGAAAATCTAATAGCTCAAACTTGTCGCTTGATTGCAGAAGGTCATGGTGTTGCATGGTCTTGGGATAGAGCAGTTCGGCAATTTGCAGATATGTTTTCTAAGGTTGATAATCCTTTATTAGCAGCTCGTGCTGTTAACTTAATTGATGTTGGTCGTCGTGTTTTGGGTGAAATTAATCCATCATATAGATCATTCTTTTTAAATGATATTCCACATGGTGTTATTCTTGTTACAGATGATCTTTCTCCTTCTGATGTAGCGCAGCTTGATTGTATGAAAGTACAAGGGTTAGCAACTGCATGGGGAGGTCCACTGTCTCACACGGCTATTTTGGCGCGTACCCTTGGAATTCCAATGGTTGTCGCTACAGGGATGGATATTTTAGCAGTTGAATGTGATGTTCAAGCTATTATTGATGGCGATAATGGGTTTATTTACCTTGATCCTACTCCTGAGGATATTGAAGATGCTCAAAGACAGATAAATATTGTCGCACAAAAGCGTGACAATGAGATACATGTCTATAAATTACCAGTACAGACGACAGATGGTCAGAGAATTCGTATCATGGCTAATGTCAACTATGCAAATCAGGTTCCTGTTGCGCTAGATTTGGGGGCTGAAGGAGTTGGACTCATGCGTACAGAGTTTTTGTTTTTAGAGAGTCCACATATTCCAGATGAAGAAGCACAATTTGATGTGTACCGTGCGATGATTGCAGCCGTAGGGGATAAGCCATTAATTATTCGTGCACTCGATATTGGTGGAGATAAACAGGTTACACATTTACACTTATCTAAAGAGGAAAATCCCTTTTTAGGTGTTCGAGGAACACGGCTTTTATTACGTCGGCGTGATCTTTTGATTCCTCAGTTACGTGCTCTGTATCGCGCTGCCAAAGATGGTGGAGATCTCTGGATTCTCTTTCCAATGGTTATGTCTGTGTCAGAGATTTTTGCTATAAAAAAGATTACAGAAGAAATTCAGAGCGATGTTGATGCACCAAAATTAAAGCTTGGTATTATGATTGAGGTGCCTGCAGCAGCTATTATGGCAGATGTTTTGAGTGCTCATGTTGATTTTTTCTCAATAGGAACCAACGACTTAACACAGTATACCATGGCTGTTGATCGACAAAATCCCTATCTTGTGTCTGAAGCAGATAGTCTTGATCCAGCGGTTTTGCGGATGATTGATCAGACTATTCAAGGTGCAGCAAAACATGGATGTTGGGTTAGTGTGTGTGGTGGTATGGCTAGCGATCCTTTTGCTGCGATGATTTTAACGGGACTTGGGATTCATGAACTTTCCATGATATCCAGTGATATTGCTTCCGTAAAAGCATGCTTACAGACACATAGTTTTGAAGAGATGAAAATTTTAGCAAAAAAAGCATTACACTGTGAAACTGCACGCGCTGTACGTGCTCTTAAGGATGATATAAGGTGATGGAGGAGCTTTAAGGGAAGAGCGCGTACAATCTTAGCAGTTTCGTGAAGAAAATACGTTATAAATCATTTTTGTTAGAATAAAGTTTATTGCGTCCTATGCTTTAATATTAAGGAGCAAAAGAGGGGCAGTTATTGTTTCTGTCGATATTTAGATATAATGAATGATAATGGATTTCTTTTGTTGCGTAATGCTTTATTTTTGAAAAACATGAGCAGCATAATCAATTTGAAGAGAGTATTTTTTCTTCAGAGAGCAGGTATGTTTGTGATTTCAAAAATTTTTCTGCTTTAAACAAAGAGAACAGAGTTGTTATTCAAGAAGTGTCACATTTTATTTTTATGGATAAAATCATTTTTTGAATTTTGAATAGAGAGTTTAGACTTGCACGTTATTCCTTTATGGGTATAGTGTGCACACTTCTGGAGAGGTGGCCGAGTGGTTGAAGGCGCACGCCTGGAACGCGTGTATATGGGAAACCATATCGAGGGTTCGAATCCCTCTCTCTCCGCCATTTATCATAAAATCAACGGATTATATAAAGGTTCAAGGATTTTGCTTTCTTTGATTTTGTTGATTTCAATTGATGTTCTCTCTATAGCAAATTGCTACGAATTATTCTTTCCAAAGTCGATAATTTATTCATCACTCTGGCCTCAAATTGCTATAATGGCTGGGCAGGTATTTAAGTCGATAGTCAGCGGTAGAGGCTCATTTTCTTAAAAAGAGCATAAAATGAACTACATTTTCCCAAGAATGAAGCTTTTTCTACCACAGGTTAACATCTTTTATGATATGATCGGCAATGTTGTTGATAAGAAAGATAATAGGCCCTTTTTTCTTAAAACAATTTGATGTTTGTGAAAACACGTTCGTAATAAGGTTAACGGAGCTTTCAAGTAAATCATCTTCATAGCAGTGTGCAAACAAAGTGGGCGCAATTCCTTCGTAGAGATGGGCTTTTATTCGATTATCACTGGACCACGCGTGGTTTGCATGATTTCCATATGCGCAGGACCATATTCAATCCTCACTGCGCGAATGTACTGTTTTGCATAAGAAATAAAAGCGGCATAAAGGGGGGCTTGAGCATCAAGCAATTCATAAACAAAAGCACTTCCGTTATGGATACCCTTTTTTTATCGCGATAAAGAGCATATCTTTATAGCTTCTCCCTTTACAATGGCATCTAAGATGTGTTCCTCTCCTTCTAATCTCTCTTGAAGCAAATAAGCCTTGTTAGGCGTACCAAAAATATTTTTCTGCGTTCAGTCAATCTCAGAGACGCACGCCGCTACTTTTTCATGGTTAGAGAAAAACAAAACACCATAACTCTCAGCAGAATCGTTCGGCTTTATCACATAGCCGCTGAGGCTTTCAAAATTATCGAGAGTACAATTGTTTTTTGTAAAAGAACCTTTGATTGTATATAAGATAAATCATTTTCACAGAAGCGTTTTTGCATCGCTGCTTTTTTCCGTCGCCGATCGGTAGTTGAGGGGTTATTTCCAAGAAAACCATAGTAAGCAGCCAATTGTTCTGCTCAGTCCGTAATATTCAGAGCCAAAATTTTTCACACTCTGAAAAAGAATGGTTGCCAGTGTATTATATGCACAAATGTGAAAGCCAATAAGGTCTATGCAGACGCATAAAAGTTTAAATTCGGGAGAAAGCTTATCTGCTTACGGTATAAGCATTGTTTTTTTATCGGTGACAGGTGGCAAGTCGTTTGTAGAGCACTCGGCACTATATTCATCGCGAAAGATAACATATTTGGCCAGAAGACTTATGATAATGTCAAACACACAAATGGTTGCAATCAAACCATTATAGCCGACTTCAGCTTCTCCTCCTCGTGGGCTGGTGGCTTCTAAGAGATAACCACTGAGCGCGAGTTTAGTATTATAAGTTTTCAGCGTACTTAAGGTGATCAAAGAAAGATAACCATAGAGATAGAGACCGCAATAAAACCCAAAGGGGAGTCGACATAATAAAAAAGCGCAATCAATAAAAGTAGGTTATAGATGACAATCCGTCTTTTGTATAAATCTCCCAATTGTAACGAGGCGTTAATATGCACAAGACCATTTTTTATCAAAAGGATAGGGTGTAAGGGGCCCAAAAGCTATCGTTAGACCTAGAAAAACCAATGAGGATGTTATGTGATAAGCATTCCAAAGGTTTCTTCGGAAATTTGAGTAGCGGGGAAGGCTAGTATTTTTGCTGCGTTTCTTGGGAGGGACCTTGCCGTTAAAGGGTTACTTTACCAGATGATGAGCACTGCTATATTTGTATTCTCAAGGCTGTCTCTGTTTAATTCAAGATTGCGGGGTTATTCTTGATCATTGTCGCGATAAGCTTGGATTTTGAGTTGGCAATACCCCTCAATTATCGAGCAGAAATTATTTATGATCTTAGATTGAGATGCGCTAAGATAATTTTAGGTAGCTTTTTATACAATCGATTTGGGTGGGATGACTTCGTTTTTTTGGAGGTATTATAATGCATTAAAAGATAATGAGGAGAATTATAGATGTAAGATTATTTTATATAGATGTAGAGTTCACTTCTATACAAAAGTTCCAAATTTCCCTGCATTTCATATTGTTTTACAAGCGTAACCAATTGCCGCAAATATTTTTCTTCATGGCTGGCAATGGCGCGTTGCGCTTGCGTTGAAGAGCGGCTCATACCCATAAAAGCTTCGGATGGAATTGTCATTGTCCAATTGTATGTATGTAAAGCAACTTTTTCTGGATTTACTCCAAGACCATCACACAT
Organism: Bartonella acomydis; assembly: GCF_039543025.1. Taxonomy (NCBI): domain Bacteria; kingdom Pseudomonadati; phylum Pseudomonadota; class Alphaproteobacteria; order Hyphomicrobiales; family Bartonellaceae; genus Bartonella; species Bartonella acomydis. The sequence goes on from NZ_BAABIY010000012.1 coordinate 394,439, forward strand.
TTCTTGTAAAAAATCAAAATTACGATAATGACGGGAATAGTCAGGGCTCATCTCCTCTAATAATGTTTCATAAGCGGCTAAAAATTGACTATTTTGAAAGTCGCGATTGTTTTGAATAACCGCCATGACACCTTCAGGGCGAAGTTGACTTGAGACAGTTCTAAACAACAGAGGGCGTTCCATCCACTGAAATGCTTGCGCCGTAACAACAAGATCAACCTTACTAATTTGGGGCAAGAGGCTTTCAGCTTTGCCGTGATACCACTGTACAAAAGGAAATTTTCTTTGCCCTTGCTCAATCATATCTGCTGATACAACGATAGCATGGTATTGGTGTTCATTTCCTAGAAGTTTAACAATTCCCTCTAATGCGATGCCTGTTCCAGCTCCAATATCCACGATAGACAAATGCTTTTTGTCCTTAAAAGGGAGCAGCATGATTTTAAATAGGTTGAGAGGGTAGCGTGGACGATAGCGATCATAATCATCAGCCAATCCATCAAACTTTTCACTTTGTGGTTGAATGGTTTATAGCATGTAGTGTGATCCCCTTCACGAATGACGCTATGCATAAAGAATCTCTCCTTTGCCCATTGTGTCAAGTATAAATTCCAAGAAGTGTTGGGGACTATTCTTTAAGTCCTTCATAAGATTAATATTTTCCTGTGTCTCAATGAAGTATTTTTAAAGTCAATTATTTTTTTACGCAAATCACTCCGAAATTCCATATATTTCTCTAAAAATCTGTCTCATTTCTTATGTGATTACTACTTTAATGCTTTTTGTTAACATCAAATTTATAATCTGCTTACGGGAATGATCAATCTTAAATACTTTATCATAAAAATAAGATCACCTATTCGTTTTGTGATTATTACAGTCAAAATAACTCATTTCAGCACTACTGTTTTACATTTATGGTGGCAATGTAAACTCTCAATGAGAGGAAAAATATTTATGAATCTTCTGTATGTTAAGATTACCCTACATTGTGTTTAGAGTGTTTTCTTAAATTTAATGAACTTAAAAATAAGAGCTAAATATGTGTTTGAAAACGTGATTATACTACATACTAAATGACGTGTGTACAAGGAAATAATTTATATTTGTTGCAAATTTGAAAGAACGCGCTGCTTTATTCGAGAAAAAAACTTTCCTCTATTTTACGCTGAGCGGTTTATTTGCTACATTTGGGAATGGGCTCAATTATATTGCATTATCATGGCTTGCTTACAATCAGACGAGTTCAATTCGTGGTGTAGCGCTTCTAATGTTTTTTCTTTGGATGCCAAGCATCCTTTTAGCACCTTTTTGGGGTGTATTGGCGGATAAATACAATCGTAAAATACAGATTATCATTTCAAATCTTGTCAGGGGTTTGGTGCTTGTAGTTTGGGTAATAGTTTGGCAATTTGGCATAGAAATTGATTTGATGGTCTTATCTACTTTATTGGGAATTTTGATTTCTTTTTATATGCCATCAGCTGTTCCTTTAATCCAAAGTATTGTTACCAAAAAACAGCTCATTAATGCAAATGCAACAATTGATATGGTTTATGAACTTGGCACTATCATAGGTATGGGATTTAGTGGATTTATACTCGCCTTTGCAGGAACAAAAGGCACACTTTTGATAGGGGGTATATTTTTTATTATTGCTGGTTTGTTTAACGTTGCAATGAAAGTACCTAAATCCCGAAGATCTAAAAGCCAAAGTAACTCCAACTGGTGGGAAAATTATACAGCGTCTCTTCGTTATTTTAAGCAGAATCCAGTTCTCTTTATGCCTTATATGAGCCAGATGATTATTACGACGCTTTTAATGACCATTCCTGTTATTCTCATTCCTTATACACAAGAGGTTTTAAACGCGGATAGTAGGACTTTTGCAATATTTGAGGCACTTTATTCCATGGGTGTATTTATTGGTGCACTTTTTTCACCATTTTTTTGTAAAATTTTATCCATAAGGAAAACATTGGCATTTTTATTAGCTGTTATGGTTATCGGTCTTGTCATTCCGTCTATCAATACACATAAATTTGTTGTTTTTCCTGTTTATTTTATGATTGGATTTGGGCTTTCGAGTTGGGCTCTTTCGATTTCTTTATCGCAACTCTCTTGTGACCCCAAATATCAAGGAAGACTTCAGGCAAGTTTTAATGGTATTTCTGGGTGTTGTATCCTTGGATTCTATCTATTTATGGCAAGAGATACCAACAGCATTTCATGTCAGTCTCTCTATTTTTTCAAAGTATCATTGCGGCTGTTGGAATGCTCATCGTCTTGTTTTACAGAAATGAAAAACACTAAATTGTATTTACATGCCATAAACATATACTATGTTTATGAGCATTTACCATACTTTTCATATTTGCTTTTAAAAGGGTGGCAAAGACTAAGGTTTACGTTTTTAACGAACAAAGCATAAATTTATATTTTATAAAATAACAATTATTTTTAATGATCACCAAAAAGTGTAAATACATTTTTTGATGAATATTACTTTTGCGAGAATATGGAAACTCATTGCTTTAAATGTTTAAGCACGGCAAAGTCAAAGTAATCAGGAAAATCCATAAAGGGATTATATATTATTATTTGCGTTCTTCAAAGTCCATATACGGAATAGCATCATCAATTTTCTCATTTTCGTGAGAATGAGAGTTTTTATGACGATGCAAGGTTTGCACAATTTCTTTTTTCAAAATTGCATCTGCTTCGCTTAAACGGAGAATGCTGAGTTCCAATTCAAGAGATAAAGCTAAATCCACGCATAACTTAAGCTCTTCTCCAATGTCAAAACCACGTTGGTAGTCGTCATAAAGACCAACAAGGGTATCGGATAATTCTTTATCGCATAAAGAGGCCATGCTCACTCCTCCACGTTGCGGTTTTTCCATATGGCTTTTACGTTTGATGTTTCATCTCATGTCATCACCAAAAATTGCCATGTATACCAACATGATAGTTTTGTCAATTTTCTGCAAAGTATCAGTTTTAAAGTCAATGTCTGTCAAACACGTCATTGCTCTAAGATCTTGCATTTACAATCTTGAAGAGATGTAAAAATATCTTTATTATAAAGGGGGGTGACATTTAAGATGTATTGTCAAATGCCTTGAGATTTTATCATGACCAATTAAAGCCAAGGCAGTTCTATTGATATGAATAATAAGCAAGCATGGTCTTATAAAGCTTTAGTCTTTGTATAAGAGGTAATGCTCTCATTTTTTGCAAAATATCAATTATTTTTATTTTGCCTATTTTGTAGTATGTTTTAGGCGTTGATAAACTTTTGACTTTATATTGTAATGTAAAAACTATGGGAAGTACATTTATAGATTCTTGCAAAGAGCTTTAAGCAGGTTTACCGGGCAGTTAGGTGAGAAAAAGCGTGTTGAGCTTTTCTGCTGTCAAAAGAATATGACTGTAATTTTTGATAAAGCAGTTGGCAAAAGTTTGCTTGGCGTCCCAACTGAGAGAGTTGGGAGTGGTGTGTTTGGTTTTCATTGGACTGTGTCCAAATGTTTTTGATACTGGAAAAGAGTTTTTGATAGGCTTAATTTTTCCAAAGTTATATTACAGGGGTGCAGTTCAACAAAATACCACGGCAATCGCATTTTTTGTGTGATTGTCATAAATTCCGCTTCTGCAAACGGATGCTGTAATATTTGTTTTTTATGGGGTTATGTTATGATACCTACCCAATTAACGAGTGATAATAAGTAAACATATAGCCTAAATATGCCTTTATAAATACCCAAATAGGTATTTGGAATAATTTTTTGGCACGTCCTGAAAAAGAACCTAGAACCGAATTAGCAAAACGACTGCGAAAAGTAAGAAACACTCTTGGTTTCAAGGAGCGCAAACAATTTGCTGAACATTTTGGTATTCCTGAGACAACTATGTGCAATTATGAAACGGAATTGCGATAGCCTCCTGCGTCTATACTGTGGATATATAAAAAACCGTTGTGAATATCTTTAAATTAGCTCGTTACGGGTGAAGGTGAAATGTTTATAGACGTGGCAAAAGCGCCTAGTTTTCAAATCACAAGCGATTTCTGTTGGGCTGATGAAAAAGCTTAGGCATTTAACTTATATGACCTATCATGAGGCAAAAAGAGAGCTTTCCCCTGAAGATGTGGCAGAATGAGTGGCAGAGTTTATGGAAAATTGCAACAATTTATTCAAAACCTCAACGATATGGAAGAAGTTGAAGCTACTTTGCCTCTTTTAAAACTTCATTTAAAGTGCAAAATCGAAGCTGAAAAGGCACATAAAACTCTCACAGGAAATTTTCGTAGGGGATATGAATTAACGGCCTTTTAAAATAATAGTCTCCTCTGCTATCAAATTTAGTTTAAAGAAAAACGCATTGAGTGATAAAAATATCTATAAAAACAATAAATTATCGCATATTTTCTCTTTATTATAAAAATAATTATCCTTTAGGAGTAGGTTATCCCATAACAAAAAATGTGGTTCTCATAATGTTCATAAGCTACTACATTATAAAATAAGTCTAAAAAGTTATAACTTTTATATAGATAAATACAACTGTTATAAAATAACTCTTTTTGTATTTAATAAAAAGTATTTTTGCAAATTTATGAAAATTTATTTTTTTCTACTCTTGCCATTCTGTTTATGCGCTTTATTTGAAATGTAAATTGCTCTTAAGTGGAACTATTTTTGTTAAGAGATAAATCGCAGTATTTTTGAATGGAGATAGTCGTATTTTCTCATAGTTTGTATTTTTTTATTTTTAGCTTGAATCCCTCTAGCTAAAAGGGTTAGGGACTTTTCTAGATTCAATGTTTTGCAGAGATTTTAGGATGATGCAGTAAGCAATATCGGCATCATGAGGGGGTAAGTTTTATCTTTATTTTGTTTTTCGGTGCGCAAACAAAGTGTTTTGCCATGAGAGTTTTTGCGCGTTGTTATGATGTTGAATTCTGTTGGAGGAGGCTCTTATGAAAAAATTATATTCAACACCAAATGTGATCAAAGCTGTTTCATTGGGAACCGCAATGGCTGCGCTTTTGTCCAGTGTTTCCCCTGTTTTTGCTGCGGGCGTTTCCACAACAGGAGCAGTGGTTCGTAATTCGAGTGGTGCTGATGTTCCTTATCCATTCGGTAGCCATGGCAGTATCGTCTTTGCTGGTGATGATGACTATTGCGGTGTAGATAATGTTAAGGATCGTGGTAATTCATCAAAAACAGGTACAGAAATAACTGCAGCGCAAGAGTTTGAAAATTTTATCCTTGATCAAGCAGATAACAACGGTGGTACTCCTTATGGCACGACCACTAAAAAAGTTACTTGGGTAAGGGAAGGGGTTTTGACTCAAAACGGGGCTTATATGGGGACTGCTACGGGAGGGGATCAGAATATTCTACCTCAGGCTTATGGTGTTTATTCTTTTGTAACGGGCTGTGGAGCTGCGGCAACGGGAAATTATTCAACAGCATTTGGTGCTGGTGCAACCACAAAGGCTGGTGGAGCACAAGCTTTTGGTGTTGCTGCACTTGCAAGCGGTAGAGCAAGTGTTGCCATGGGCGTGAGTTCAGAAGCATCAGGATTATCTGCGGTGGCTATTGGTGGACTTGCAACTGCTTCTGGCAGCAGGAGTATTGCTATAGGTGTAGATGCTAATGCTAAAGCTTCAGGTTCTATTGCAATAGGAAGCAGGAGATCTGATAGAACTGCAGAATCTAGTCCTACCAGAGAAGTGTTGGCGGAGGCTAAAAATGCCATTGCTATAGGGACACATACTTACGCTAAAGGAGAAGATTCTGTTGCTATTGGTGCAAATGCACAGGTGCTTGTTCAAGATGGTGTTGCTGTAGGTGGTGCTTCTGTTTCTCGTAGAGAAAAGGGTGATAAGGGTTATGATCCTGCAACAGGTCAAGAGACAAAAAAAACTGATATGACATGGAAAAGTACAGCAGGAGCTTTTAGTGTTGGTGATACTGATGGAGAAATAACACGTCAGATTACAGGTGTGGCTGCTGGTACTAAGGATACTGATGCCGTAAACGTGGCACAGTTAAAAGCTATAAATGTTGCAGCATCAGGAGCTTGGAAACTTTCTGCTAACGATACAGATCCTTCAGACGTGAATTCAGGCAATACTGTAGATTTTTCAGTGAAAAATAGTAAAGTAGGAAAAGACAATTTAAAGATTGAAAAAAATACTGAAAATATTAAGCATAAAATTGAATTTGCTTTGAATGATCAGCTTGAGTTGACGAAAGTCACCACAGGTCAAAGTACTATGAGTGATGATGGCTTTTTTGTTAATGGTCAAAATAATTCGCGCATGACTGTGGATGGCTTTTTTATTAATGATAATGGTCCCAGTATGACTGTGGATGGCATTGATGCTGGAAATCAAAAGATTATAAACGTAGCAGAGGGGACTAAAGATACCGATGCAGTGAATTATAAACAGTTGAGAGAGGTAAAGGACGCTTCTACAATACGTTGGCAACTTTCTGTTAATGGTGGAAATGGTGTATCTATTGGACAAAATAATACAGTAAATTTACAATCAGCTGGTAAGGAAGGTAGCCAGAATATAAAGATAGTAGGAGATAATGACCGTAATGTTACGTTTGATTTAGCTGATGATATTAATGTAATGTCTGTCACAGCGGGAGAAAGCGTTATGAGTGCTGTTGGCTTTGCATTTAAAGATGGTGATGGGCCGAGCATAACTGTTACAGGTATTCACGCTGGTAATAAAACGATCAAAGGAGTAGCGGCAGGGGAAGAAGATACTGATGCCGTAAATTATAAACAGTTGACTGAGGTAAAAACACTTGCAGAAAAAGGCTGGAAACTTTCTGTTGATGGTGACAATGCTACAGATATTAAAGCTGGGGATACAGTAGATCTTATCGCAGATGAGACTAGAGGGGGAAACGGTAAAAAAAATATCGAAATTAAAAAAGTTGAAAACAATAAAGTCACGTTTGCTTTAAAGGATCAGATTACGCTAGAGAGTGTCGTGACAGGCAACAGTATTATGAATAAGGATGGCTTTACATTTATTAATGGTGGTCCAAAAATAACAGCGAGTGGTATTGAAGCTGACAATAAAAAAATTACAAAAGTAGCGGCAGGGGAAGAAGATACTGATGCTGTAAATTATAAGCAGTTGAAAGACTTTACAGCAGGGATGGAAACAGGCTGGAAACTTTCTGTTGAAGATGAAAAGGCTACAGATGTTGGAGCAGGCAGTACAGTAAAGTTTGTAGGTGTTCCAAGTGAGGTTAATAACAAAAATACCAATAATATAAAAATTACAAAAGGTGAAAACAATGAAGTAAAATTTGCTTTAAACGATATTATAAGGGTGAAGCGTGTTATAACAGGAAAGTCCAGTATAAGTGATAACGGTTTTGTCATTACTGATGGTCCCAATATGACTACTGGAGGTATTAATGCTGGTAATAAAACGATTACAGGCGTAGCAAATGGAGAAAAGGATACTGATGCAGTTAATGTGGCACAGTTAAACGAAATAAAAGGTCAAATAGCGGGAAATAGTATTGTTAAATGGGATGAAGATAAGAAGCTCATTACTATTGGTAAGGAAAAAGGTGGTACCAAAATCAATATTGCTAACTCTAACGGTGAAAATCGAGTTATTGCTGGTGTTGCGGATGGTAATCTCAGAAAGGATTCTCACGATGCTATTAATGGTTCCCAGATTGATAAAATATCTGGAGATATTGCAAAATTCTTTGGTGGTGGTGCTACATTTGAGAACGGAGAATTCTCAGGACCGTCATACGTTTTATCTAAAGTTTCTACAAATGGTACAGTAGAACGTAAGGAATTTAATAATGTCGGTGAGGCGTTGAGAGAGCTTGATGGGAATGTCAAAAATGTGAATAGTCGTATAACATATTTCTCAGATGACTTTAATCAGAAGTTTGATCATCTCTCTCAAGATGCCTTATTGTGGAGTGAAACAGAAGGAGCATTTGTTGCGCGTCACAAAAAAGGAGATGAAACGACAAATAGTAAGATTACCTACCTTTTGAATGGTGACATTACAGAGGATTCAACAGATGCAATCAATGGTTCCCAAATTCATTCTATAGGCAGTGACATTGCAAATTTCTTTGGTGGTAATGCCTCGTTTGAAGGTGGTGTTTTTACAGGACCAAGATATAATTTATCGGATGTTGGTGTAGATGGTAAAGTCAAACAGAAAGAACATAATGATGTTGGTTCTGCGTTGACAGGGCTTGATACAAATATCAAGAATGTTAATCAAAATTTGATAAATTCGATGAATGACGTGGCTAATTATTTCGGGGGTGGTGCTGGATATGATGAAAATGGAGAATGGCATGTTCCTACTTTCCATGTCTATCATATCGAAGATAATGGTACTGTTTCTAAAAGGCCTCATCAAAACGTTGCTGCTGCTTTTGAAGATGTGAATAATACTTTCACAAATATTCACAATCAAATCTCTGATATAACAAAAAATAGCCTTGTTAAATGGGAGGAAGAACAGAAACTTATCACTATTGGTAAGGATAAAGCTGGTACAGAAATCAACATTGCAGGCTTTGGCAAGGTAGCGCGTAAGATTTCTGGTGTAAAAGCAGCAGAGAAGGGCGATGAAGCTGTTAACAAAGATCAACTTGATAAAAGCATAGAGAAGATTTCTAAAGATATTGAGACAGCTAGTGTTGCTGCAGTTCTCTATGATAAAGATGAAGATGGTAGTGTTAATTATGGTAGTGTAACTTTGGGCGGTGATAAGAACAACGGATCAGTTGCTCTCTTGAATGTCAAGGATGGCAAAATTTCTAAAGATTCCCACGACGCCGTTAATGGTAGCCAGATTAATAAAATATCAGGAGATATTGCAAATTATTTTGGTGGAGGTGCCTCATTCGAAAATGGCGCTTTTAAAGGACCAAAATATAGCTTATCTGTTATTCTCGAAGATGGTACGGTAGGAAAAGTTAACCATTATGATGTTGGCTCAGCGTTGACAGGGCTTGATGCGAATGTCAAAAGTGTGAATAGTCGTTTAACAAATGTAACCAATAATTTTAATCAAAAAATTGAAGGTATCTCCAAAGATGCATTACTGTGGGATGAAGAAGAGCAAGCATTTATTGCACGTCATGAAAAAGATGGACAAAAAACAAATAGCAAATTGAAGTATCTTTTGGATGGTGACATTTCTAAAGATTCAACAGATGCGATCAATGGCAGCCAGCTTTACTCGATGGGTGATAAGATTGCTGCTTATTTTGGTGGTGGTGCTAAATATGAGAATGGCAAATGGACAGCACCTAATTTCAAGATTATTCAAGTTAATGCTGATGGTACAACTGTTGAGAAAAACCATAATAATGTTGCTGATGCTTTTGGTGACGTCAACAAAAATATGTCAAATATTAATAACCGTATTGATGATGTCATCAACAAGGTCGATTCGGATGCTTTAAAGTGGAATAAGGATAAAAAAGCCTATGATGCTGGACGCGATGGTCAACCAAACAAAATTATCAATGTAGCGGATGGTGACATATCGGAAGGTTCGAGAGATGCGGTTAATGGTGGACAACTGTGGAAAACCAATGAGCGTATCTCTGGTGTTGAAAAAGATGTTAAGCATATTTCAAATAGAGTCGATAACATTTCCAATACTATTGCTGATATTGGGGACATAGTTACCAACATTGATGCTAAAGTTGATAATATTGATAATAGAATTAACAATATTGCTGAGGATGCTGTTCGCTATGATAGAGATGAAAACGGTAAAAAAATCAATAAAATTACTTTGAAAGGTGGCGATCCTAGTGAACCTGTTATGATTGATAATGTTGCTGATGGTCGCATTGAGAAGGATTCAAAAGAAGCTATAAATGGTGGGCAACTCCATGATTACACCAAAGAACAGATGAAAATTGTTCTTGATGAATCGAAGCACTACACAGATCAACGGGTAAACAATATTGTTATTGATGCGATTGACGATGCTGTTGAACGCGCTAACAACTATACCAATATGAAGTTTGAGGCTTTAAATTACAGTATAGAAAATGTACGAAAAGAAGCAAGGCAAGCAGCAGCTATTGGTTTGGCAGTAGCTAACTTACGCTACAATGATACACCTGGAAAATTAAGTGTTGGATTTGGTAGTGGCTTATGGCGTAACCAATCTGCATTTGCCTTTGGTGCTGGTTATACATCAGAGAGGGGAAATATTAGGTCTAATGTATCTGTCACCACTTCCGGCGGTCATTGGGGTGTAGGTGCGGGATTCAATATGACCCTGAACTAATAATTTACAAAACATTTGACAAAAATTTTATTCACCCCATGTTTTATGAGACTGGGGTGAATTGTTTTTATATTTGTAAAAAGACACATATATAAATTGATAAATACGGGTCTAGTAAACAGAAAAAATTTACACTCTCATTCAAGCAAGCGAACTTTAAAAAATGCAATTTTTCATAAATCACATGCTGATTATTTTCTACTTTTAAGTTTTACAGCTAAAAGTTTTTGCGACACTTTATGGATAGAAAAAAAGGACAATATACTCTATACAAAACTGTAAATTTACTATCAATTCTCTAATAGGGGAAAATATGTCTTTAAAGATATGCTAGTTTCTGAATGTAGTGATAACAATGATACGCTTAAATTGGCCAACAACAATTTAATTGATTTTCGTTATTGGTTGTTTTTTAAATAGTACTTTATAAATGTAGCTTTTGCTTAGCAGAAAAATTAAGAAGCATTAAAATACAGTTGACAGCGACATATACCCTAATATGCACTTGCTTTTGATATTGAAAACTGTAAAAACAACAATGCACATTTAAAATTAATTATTATATTCAAAAAAACCTTCTATGCCGGAATTTTGTAAACAGAAAAAAAATTCATTTTTTCATTATATTAGCATCTTCTTGTTAAATAAAACAAAAAATCAACATTATCCTTTCAAAAAACAACCAAAGAAACCTAAGTAATTAAATAAATATTAACTGATATATAAAAAAATGAATCTTATTTTTTCGGGGAACATAAAAAACAGATATATTCACTTTAACAAAATACGTAATTTTTCTATCTTTTCAATCATATAAATTTTTATGCCACAAAACAGCCCAGAAACGAGTCTAACGTTTAAATATGTCTTTTTTGTGTTTGTAGTTAAATTTTTTTCATTGGGGAATTTGTTATGAACAAATTATATACAAAATTAGCGGGGAATGATTTAAAATTTTCTCGTTTTTCTTTTATTAAAGTTATGTCATTGACTTCAATCGCTGCACTTTTGTCGTGTGTTTCTCCTGTTTTTTCAAAAAATCTTGATTCAAGAGAAGGGGTTTCTACAGATATAAAGGCTGTTTCTATGGTGTATCCCCAAAGTGTTATCTCTGTTTATGATGAGGCAACAGATTATTTGGGGCTTCATGATGTATCAAAAGATAATTATATAACAGTACAGAATACAGCGTTGGCATCAAACGCTAATGTTTTGAATGATAATGCAAATTTTTTAACCAAAATCTTTTGGGATGTGAGCGATGATAGTATTGTTATAAATACTCCTACGTCAGATGGTAATAACCGTTCGAAAAGAATGGCAAGTAGAGAGGAAGAAAAGAAACAGTCTATTATGAGCCCGCAATTATCTGTTCGTAATAGTATGTCTTCCCAACAGGTAGCACAGCATGATGAGAATACAGCGACCATTAGTGTAGCTGATATCTTACATAATGTTTCAACTGCAATAACAGAGCGTGATGCCGGATTACAACGTGCAGACACAAATACTACTTTGGGTGGAGGAGCGACAGCGCAAAAAAAATGGAGTACTGCTGTAGGTTATATGGCTCATGCTATAGGGGAAAGCAGTACCGCATTGGGTGGTGAATATAATGATAAGAGCGGACACGGAGAAAATGATTATACCAGTGCACAGGGCGATTATTCAACAGCTTTGGGTTCTGTTTCTAAAGCTTTGGAGTATGGTTCAACTGCAGTTGGTCATCGTGCATATGCAGGGGCAAAACACGCTGTTTCTATAGGGTTTTATTCGAGAGCACAGGCAGAGGGAAGTATTGCTATAGGAGAGCATTCTATAGCGGCTGTGGTAGCTGGTGTTGAAGGGTATAGTCCTCTTGGGAAGAAGGGAGGAGATGCTGATTTTGTATGGAAAAGCACTTACGGAGCTGTTAGTGTTGGTGATGTTCGGCAAGGTAAAACACGGCAAATTGGGGGAGTAGCAGCAGGTACTGAAGAGACTGACGCCGTAAATATTGCACAGCTAAAATCATTGCAAACCTATGTAGATAAGGGCTGGAATCTATCTGTTAATGGTAAAAATGCTAAAGCTGTGGGGATAGACGATACTGTAGATTTTGCAGCTGGAAGTAATTTAGAAATCACAAAAGGTACAGATGATAATAACATAAAATTTGATCTCGCGAAAAACATTACGCTGGAGAGCGTAAAAATTGCGGGTGGTCCTCAAATAAAAACCGATGGTATTAATGCTGGCGGTAAAAAGATTACAGGAGTTGCGGCGGGGATTACAGATACTGACGCTGTGAATTTTGCACAGCTAAAAGCAATACAAGAAGCAGCGGTTGTAAAAGGTTTAAAAATTAACACGACTAGCAATGATTTTAAAGATGCCATAGCTGATGGGCAATCTTCAATTGCTATAGGTTCTGAAGCATCTGCACTTGGTGTTCAGTCTATGGCTTTTGGGATGAAGTCGCAAGCAACAGTGAATTCAGGAATTGCTATAGGAGCACGTTCTGTAGCGGATGTTGGTGGTAGTATTGCTGGTTATGATCCTTTTATAGGAGATGAATCAGGTGAAATACGTTATGAGTGGAAAAGTACGTTAGGTGCTGTTAGTGTGGGTGATAATACTAATAAATTTTCGCGGCAAATTACGGGGGTAGCAGCTGGTGCTCAAGATACCGATGCGGTGAATGTTGCACAGTTAAAGTCCTTACGAGACTACGTGAATAAAGGTTGGAAGCTATCTGTTAATGGTGCCAATGGTAAAGTTGTTGGTATAGATGGCACAGTAGATTTGGCTGCTGGAAGTAACAATTTTGAAATCACAAAAAGTACAGATGATAATAACATAAAATTTGATCTCGCAAAGAACATTACGCTTGATAGCATAAGAGCAGGTGAGCATACTTTAGATGCAAAGGGTTTGAAAATTGCAAATGGTCCTCAAATAACGACTGAGGGTATTCATGCTGGCGGTAAAAAGATCACAGGAGTATCAGAGGGTACTGATGAGACCGATGCGGTGAATTTTGGACAGCTACAGAAAATTGAAAAACAAGTCGAACAACAAGTCGCGGCCAGTAGCTTTGTGAAACAGGATGATGAAACGAGATCTATCACCGTTGGTAAGGATACAGATGGTAATAAAATTGATCTTATCAATAAAACTGGTGGAGCTCGAACTCTTTCTGGTGTGAAAGCTGGAACTGCAGAAACTGATGCGGTGAATTTTGCACAACTGCAAAAAGTTGAAAAAGATGTCAAAGAACAGTTAGCCGCCAGTAGCTTTGTGAAACAGGATGATGAAACGAGATCTATCACTGTTGGTAAAGATACAGATGGTGAGAGAATCGATATTACCAACAACAAAAGTGAAAAGCGTATTCTTGCGGGTATAAAGGATGGTGACATTTCAAAAGATTCAAATGAAGCCATCACCGGTTCACAGTTGTTTGCGACAAATCAAAATGTCATAACGGTATCAAATAATCTCCAAACTGCTGCTACGAATATAGCTACAACTTTTGGAGGCGATGCTAAATATGAAAATGGTGAATGGAAAGCACCTACTTTTACACTTAAAACTATTAACACTGATGGTGAGGAAAAAGATGAAACTTATCATAATGTAGCTGAGGCTTTGAGTGGAGTTGGTAGTTCTATTACAAATGTTCAGAATAAAATCAGCAATGAGATTACCAACCAGATTAATAATGCCATTATCAAAGTGGAGGGTGACAGTTTTATTCAGCAGGATAAGAAAACAAATCGTCTTACTATTGGAGCGAAAACAGAAGGCACAGAAATCAATATTACCAACATAAATGGCACAAATCGTATTATTTCTGGTGTGGAAGATGCAAAGAATAACAATGACGCCGTTAACAAAGGTCAGCTTGATAGCAGTATCAAGAATATGACTGATCAATTAACGAATATCACGCAACAAGTTCAAGGTGATGCTTTATTGTGGAGTGAGAGTGATGGGGCATTCGTTGTTCAGCACGGTAAAGAAAAAACGAATAGCAAACTTAAATTCCTTTTAGATGGTGATATTACTAAAGATTCGAATGAAGCTATCAATGGTTCACAGCTTTATTCGATGAGTAATAATCTTGCAGGATATTTTGGTGGTGGTGCTGGTTATGATGAGAATGGAAAATGGCAAGCACCAACTTTTACGCTTAAAACTGTTAACGGTGATGGCAAGGAAGAAGAGCAAAGCTATGATACTGTAGAAAAAGCACTTTCTGCTGTTGGTACATCTTTCACGAATATTCAAAATAAAATCACCAATGAGATGACCAATGAAATCAATAAAACAAAAGATGATGCCTTATTGTGGGATAATGAGAAAGAAGCATTTGTAGCTCAACATGGTGAAGGCGATAAAAAAGCAGATAGCAAGATTATGCACCTTAAGGCTGGAGACATCGCTGCTGAATCAACAGATGCTATAAATGGGTCTCAGCTTTATTCAGTGATCCATTCACTTTCTACATATTTTGGTGGTGGTGCAGGCTATCAGAATGGGGAATGGAAAGCTCCCACATTCTATGTTTCACAATTCAAGAATGATGAGAATGATGATAACAAGAAGAGTTATAATGATGTTGCAGGTGCGTTTGAAGGTGTTAATGAAAGCATGGAAAGTATTAACAAGCGTATTAACAATGTTACCCAGAGTGTCTCATCAAATGGCTTAAATTGGAACGAAAAGGAAAAAGCCTATGACGCTCGTCATGATCATAAGGATAGTAAGATTATGCATGTAGCGGATGGTAATTTATCCAAAGATTCGAAAGAAGCTGTTAATGGTAGTCAACTTTTTGAAACAAATAATAGGGTAAAGGAGGTTGATAATAGGGTTAGCAAGGTTGAAAACCGAGTAAATAATATTGATCAACAGATAAAAAATATTGAAAATACGGTTACGAATGATGCAGTTAAGTATGATAAAGATGAAAAGGGTGATAAGATCAATAAAGTCACATTAGCTGGCGTGAGTGAAAGTGATCCCGTAGTGTTAGACAATGTAGCGGCTGGTAAAGTCTCTGAAGATTCGAAAGAAGCTGTTAATGGTAGTCAACTTTGGGAGACAAACCAGAAGATAGATGTAGTTCTTGATAAGGCAAAAAAATATACAGATGAACGTTTCGATAGTATTCTCAATAACACGATGACGGATGTTATTAATGAAGCGAAATCGTATACGGATATGAAGTTTGAGGCTTTAAATTACAGCATTGAGGGTGTGCGAAAAGAAGCAAGACAAGCAGCAGCTATTGGTTTAGCAGTGTCAAACTTACGCTATAATGATATACCTGGAAAATTAAGTGTTGGATTTGGTACTGGCTTATGGCGTAGTCAATCTGCACTTGCCTTTGGTGCTGGTTATACATCTGAGAGCGGATCTGTTCTGTCTAATGTATCTGTCACCCATTCTGGTGGTTACTGGGGTATAGGTGCGGGATTCAATATGACATTGAATTAATAATCAACAAAACATTTCAGCAAAAATATTTCGCCCTTGTTTTAAATAAAGGCAAGGGCGAAAGTTTATTTTAATAAGAAATTAATAAAGCAAACAAATGAGATAATGAAATTTTTAAAGAAAAACATGAGAAGTAGATGAATAATAAAACAAAACGCATTCTTAAAGCTAAAATTCTTTTTTCATCTCAATTCATAATTTGATAAGAATGAAGATTACCGCACGTTAACGATTTCTGCTTTTCACGAAAAAGCAATTCAAAAGAACATAAAGCTGATATATTACTGAATCTATAGGTAAAAAAGCCACCAACTTAGCATGAGAATATACTTTTGCAAATATATCTAAATGAACCTATTATCTCAATAACATATCATCACAAAAATAAAATCGCCAAAACCCTTTGAACTCTTTTAAAGCAGCTTTTTTATATAATTTCATGTGAAAATAATCTTCCACACTAGTTTTTAAAAGCTAACTTAATGAGGGAATCACATTATAAATTGAAATATGTCTTTTTTATGTCATAAATATACTGATTTGATTTTTTTCATTGGGGTACTTATGATGAAAGAATTATCTATCATATCAAAGAGAAATGATTGGAATTACAGACATTTTTCTCGAAATTTGTTTAAAAAGCTTTTGTTGAGGACAGCGGTCGTTGCATTTTTATTAAATACTTCCCCCGTTTATGCAAAAAACTTTGATATAATAGAACAAATTCTTCAAGTTCTAGAGAAGGCAACAACGGTTTACTCTCAAGCAAATGATCAAAATATTTTTTCTGCTTACAATCGTTATAATTGCGCTATGGGTTTCTTTGACGGTACTAGTTTATCAAAAGCGAGTTATCTAACAACGCTGAATGCAGTGCTAGCGAAAAAAGTGAGTACTTCTAGTAGTTATACAGATTTTTTAACTACTATGCTTTCCGAAAAAGATAAAACTACTGTCAATGTTTTGGATAAAGATAGCAGTTCTATACAGAAAAGTTTAGATTCTTCTGTTGATGATGATTATTATAGGCATGGGACAGCATACTTAAATATGCCTAATTCATTGGAAGAATATCCAATACAAGTGAATGAAAGGACGTTTGCAAGTGCAAGAGCTGGGTCAAATGCTACTTTTTTAGGTCTACAGTCAAATGCAGCAGGGGAGAGGAGTGTTGCTGTAGGGTTTGGTCCACAAGCACTAGAAAGATTCGCCATAGCCGTGGGTGACCATGCACAGGCGACAAATGTGGACAGCATCGCTATAGGCCATATGGCACATGCTTTTGGGAAAAGCAGTATCGCATTAGGTTCTGAATATAATGAGAAGAGTGAGCATGGAAGCGATGATTATACCACTGCCAAAGGTGATTATTCAACAGCATTAGGTGCAGTTTCTAGAGCTTTGGGAGTTGGCTCAACGGCTGTTGGTCATCGTGCATATGCAACGGCTGAAAACGCAATTTCTATAGGATTTTATTCGAATGCAAATGCAGTAAGAAGCATTGTTGTGGGTGCAGGAGCAAAAGCAACAACTATGGGTAGTGTTGCTTTAGGTGGTTCTTCAGTAGCAGATATACCTTCTCAAGTTTTTGGTTTTAATCCTCTCCTTAAGAGAGTTACAACTGATACGAGTTCTGCATGGAAAAGTGGACGAGGAGCGGTGAGTGTTGGTACTTTAGACAAGACACGACAGATTACAAAAGTAGCAGCAGGTACTTTGGATACTGATGCGGTTAATATTGCACAGTTAAAGTCATTACAAAGCTATGTAGATAAAGGCTGGAAGCTGTCTGTTGGCGGTGAAAATGCTAAAGCTATTTCTGTAGATGACACGGTAGATTTTTCCGCTGCAAGTAGTAACCTTAACATTATCAAAGGGAAAGATGATAATAAGGTTAAGTTTGATCTAGCGAAGGAATTGACGTTGAATAGCGTAGTAGTGGGACAAAATATTTTTGATGCAACGGGTTTAATCATTAGCAATGGTCCCAAAATAGTGACGAATGGTATTGATGCAGGAAATAAAAAAATAACAGGAGTAGAATCCGGCACTCAAGATACCGATGCTGTAAATTTTTCACAATTGCAAAACATTGAAAAACAAGTTGAACAACAAGTAGCAGCCAGTGGCTTCGTGAAACAAGACACCAATACAAAAGACATCACCATTGGTAAGGATACAGAGGGTGATAAAATTGATATTGCTAACAAGAATAATGAAAAGCGTACTCTTACGGGTATAAAGAATGGTGCACTTACAGAAGATTCAAGTGAAGCCGTCACTGGTTCACAGCTATTTATAACAAATCAGAAAGTAGATACTGTTTCTACGCATCTTCAAACTGCTGCTACGAATATAGCCAAAACCTTTGGAGGCAATGCCAAATATGAAGATGACAAATGGATTGATCCAACTTTTACAGTAAAGTCAGTTAAAGCTGATGGCAGCCCTGAAGAGACGAGCTATAACAATGTAGCGGACGCTTTCGCAGGTGTTGGTACATCTATCATAAATGTTCAGAATCAAGTTGCCAGTGATATAACAAATAAGTTTAGCGAACTTACTCAAAACATAACAAATATTAAGCAAAAAGTTGCAGGTGATGCTTTATTATGGAACGATGAAGCGCAGGCATTTGTCGCACGTCATAAACAGAAAGCAGAAGAACAAGGCAAAACAACACGAACACAAGAAAACAGCAAAATTACATTTCTTTTAGATGGTGTTATTTCTAAAGATTCAACAGATGCGATTACTGGTAAACAGCTTTATTCTATGAGTAACACATTTGCGACCTATTTGAATAAAGGTGCCGGTTATGATGAGCAAGGAAACTGGAAAGCACCTAACTTTAAGGTCAAAACTGTTAACTCTGATGGCAGAGAAGAAGATAAGACTTATCAGAATGTAAGCGATGCTTTAACAGATGTTGGTACTTCTTTTACAAACGTTCAGAATAAATTTACTAAGGAGATTACCAACCAGATTAATAATGCAATTACCATTGTACAAGGTGAAAGTCTTGTTAAGAAAGATAAAGAAACAAATAATATCAACATTGGTAAAGAAGTAGAAGGCAGTGAAGTTAATATTACCAACAGCAAAAGTGAAAAGCGGACTCTTACGGGTATAAAGGATGGTACAGCAGATGCTGATGCTGTGAATTTTTCACAGTTAAAGGGTATCAAGCAAGAAATAAGAGACAAAGTGAAAGAGGTTAAAGAACAAGTAGTAGCCAGTGGCTTTGTAAAACAAGATGCGCAGACAAAACACATCACCATTGGTAAGGATACTGATGGTGATAAAATTGATATTACCAATAACAAAAATGAAAAGCGTACTCTTACAGGTATAAAGAATGGTGCACTCTCGAAAGACTCAAATGAAGCAGTTACTGGTTCACAACTATTTATAACAAATCAGCAAGTGAATACTGTTTCTACTAATCTCCAAACCGCTGCCACAAATATAGCCAAGTCCTTTGGAGGGAGTGCTAAATATGAAAATGACAAATGGAGTGCCCCGACTTTTACGCTTAAAACAGTTAATAGTGAAGGTAAAGAAGAAAATAAGACTTATCAGAATGTAGCGGAAGCTTTGACAGGAGTTGGTATTTCTTTCACGAATGTTCAAAAAAAAGTGACTGAACAGGTTAATCATGTGATTAAAAAAGTGGAAAGTGAGAATCTTGTACAGCAAGAGAAAGAAACAAATAATATTACCATTGGTGCTCGGAAAGAAGGCAGTATCATCAATATCGCTAACAAGAATGGTGAAGCTCGGATGCTTTCTGGTGTGAAAGCAGCAACAAAAGATAATGAAGCGGTTAACAAAGGTCAGCTTGATACAAGTATCAAAGATGCAAATAACGAAATAACGAATAAGTTTAACGACTTTACCAAAAACATAACGAATATTACACAACAAGTTAAAGGCGATGCTTTGTTATGGGACAAGGATGAACGAGCGTTTATTGCTGATCATGGGGAGGGGGATGCAAAAACAAAAAGTAAGATTACTCACCTTTTAGATGGAAATATTGCATCTGGTTCTACGGATGCAATATCAGGTGGTCAGATTTATAAAATTGGTGAAGATATATCAAAATTCTTGGGTGGCAATGCATCCTTTAACAATGGAGCTTTTACGGGCCCCAGCTATACATTATCCAATGTTAATGAAAAAGGTGAGATAAAGCAGGTTGAGTTTAAAGATATTGGTAAAGCCTTTACGAGTATTGATAGGAATATCCAGAACACCAATAATCATTTAGAGAATAAGTTTAAAGAACTTAATCAAAACATAACGAATATTACGCAACAGGTTCGAGGTGATGCTTTGTTGTGGAGTGAGGCTGATAAAGCGTTTATTGCTGATCATGGGGAGGGGGGGGTAAAAACAAAGAGTAAAATTACGCATCTTTTAGATGGTGTCATTTCTTCTGGTTCGACAGATGCCATTACGGGTAGTCAGCTTTATTCAATGGGGAGTGCAGTTTCTGCTTCTTTAGGCGGTGGAGCGAGCTATAAAGGGGGAAGTTGGATTGCTCCAACTTTTACAGTGAACGAATTCGATATTAAAGGCAATGCAACACAAGAAAATTATAAAACTGTTGCAGATGCTTTGTCAGGTTTAAGCACTTCCCTCACGAATACTCAGAATAAAATTACCAATGAAATTGCTCATGTAAAAAGTGAGAGTCTTGTTAAGCAGGATGACAAGACAAAGCTTATTACGATTGGTGGAGGAAAAGATGGTACTGTAATCAATATAGCCAACAAGGATAAAGAGGATAGAACACTTTCTGGTATAAAGACGGCAACACAAGATAATGAGGCAGTTAACAAAGCACAGCTTGATAAATTGGATAAGAAAATTGAGACTACGAATTCTTTTGCAGTTTTTTATGATAAACAGTCGGATGGTACCGTTAATTATAAGAGTGTAATTTTTGGTGGTAAAAATAAAGAACCAGTTGCTTTGCATAATGTTGCTGATGGTGCACTTACGCAAGAATCGCACGATGCAATTAATGGTGGTCAAATTACAAAAATATTCCAGCAGGTAGTGAAGTATTTTGGTGGAAATGCAGCCTTTAAAGAGGGTATTTTTACAGAACCAATTTATAAATTACTCAGTATTTCTGAAAATGGGGCGGTAGGACAAAAAGATCATAATAATATTGGTTCAGCATTTGAAGGTCTTAATACAAATATAAAGAATGTTAACAAGCGTATTAAGGAAGTTTCGCAAGGCATTAGTGATGATTCTTTATTATGGGATAAGAATAAAGAAGCCTTTGTTGCTCTTCATGGGAAGGGAGAAACAAGAACAAATAGTAAGATTACCTATCTGAAGAATGGTGATATTACAGCAAACTCAAGTGATGCAGTGAATGGTTCTCAACTTTATTCTTTAAACGAGCAACTAGCGACCTATTTTGGTGGTGGTGCTGGTTATGATAAGCAAGGAAATTGGCAAGCTCCAAATTTTAAGATCAAGCAGTTTGGTGAAGATGAAGGCTTTGAAGAAAAAAGCTATAGCAATATTGCTGATGCGTTGAGTGGGGTTGGAAATTCTTTCATGAATATTCAGCATAAAATTACCCATGAGATTAGCAAAATAGAAAGCAAGAATCTTGTTAAGCAGGATAAAAAAACAAAGCGTATCACGATTGGTGGAGAAAAGGACGGGCGTGAAATTAGTATTGCAAATAGTGAGAGTGGTGTGCGTAGCCTTTCTGGTGTAAAAGCAGGGCTTCTTACTGTAGAGTCCACGGAAGCGATCAATGGTTTCCAGCTTTATTCGGTAATCAATATACTTTCCAGATATTTTAGTGGAGATGCGGGATACAAGGATGGAAAATGGTTTGCGCCAAACTTTAAAGTGGCACAATTTACTGCTGATGGTGTGGTCAGTAAAAGGAAGAGCTATACCAATGTTGCATCTGCATTTGAAGGTATTAATGAAAGCATGACAAATATCAACAATCGTATTCATGATGTTGAACAGAGTGTTTCCTCGAGTGGTTTAAATTGGAGTGAGACAGAAAAAGCTTTTGATGCGCGTCATAAAGGTCAAGAAAGTAAAATTAAGCATGTAGCGGAGGGTGAAATATCAGAAGGCTCGAAAGAGGCTGTTAATGGTAGACAACTTTGGCAGACGAATAAGAAAGTTGAAGAAGTTGAAAGCCATGTCAATATGCTTGGTAAGCAAGTAAAAGGTATTGCCAATGTGGCAGATACTGCTGTTAAGTATGATAAAGGGAATGATGGCAAAAAAATAAATAAAGTCACATTAGTTGGTGTGAGTGAAAGTGATCCAGTATTGATAGACAATGTAGCGGAAGGTTGCATTGAAAGCGGCTCGAAAGAAGCTGTTACAGGAGGTCAATTGTATGATTATATGGATCAACAAATGAAAGTCGTTCTTGCTGATACGAAAAAATATACGGATGAACGTTTCAATGGTATTGTCAATGGCACGGTCAATAATGTTGTTACTGAGGCAAAATCTTATACAGATATAAAGTTTGAAGCGTTAAGGTATGAAATTAAGGAGGTTCAGGAAGAATCCAGGCGGGCAGCAGCGATAGGTTTAGCGGTATCAAATTTGAGTTATGAAGATACGCCTGGTTCTTTAAGTTTATCAATTGGAACGGGGACGTGGCGTAATCAATCAGCCTTTTCTGTTGGAGCAGGTTATATTTCTGAAGATGGAAGAATTCGTTCTAATATATCCGCTACAAGTTCTGGTAGGCATTGGGGCATAGGAGCGGGTTTAAGAGTAAAATTGAATTGATAGAGAGTGGTTAGTTTATATAAATATTAATGAATAGACTTTTCTTTTATGAAGAAGTAAGAATATTTATCTCTCTGATAATTTTTATAGAGCAACATAGCTATTTATAAATTAAGTGATAAATTCTCATAATTTTACTTATATTTTTTACTTACAGTGTTGAAAAAAAATCACATAGTTTTGTGAAAAATATTCAAATTGATAAAAATTGTCATTTTTTTGTTGCTATTTTATTATAGAGGGGGTAGTGCTAGGTTAAATTTAGTAAGACTCGTTTTGATCGAAATTACAATTCAAAAGGGGGAAAGAAGTAATGCGTAAAAATAAAAAACATATCAAAAAATCAAATCTACACCTCTGCATTACACTTAATAAAAGAACATCCTAGCTAGAAATTTTATTCTAAAAATTTAAGGTTTCCTTAAACATTGATAACTTTTTATTTACCACTAAAGAAACAGCGTTACTTAAGTAAAAAAACAACAAAAACACTCCCAAAATTTTTTATTAAGTAACTAACCATCTAATAAATAAAATGCTTTTAATATTTAAAATCCTCAAATTTTTTCAAACCCATAAATAAACCATAACCTAATATTAGAGTTTAAATGTGTCTTTTTTATGTTTGTATAAACATATTCTCCCATTTAAACTTCATTACAGAAGACACAAACAAAACAAAAGACTCAAAATGTCTTTATTCACACAGTCACGCTCAATTTCCAATTTTATCTAGGTGAGTGACTACTACCAAAATATGTCTTTTTTATGTTTTGGATGTGTTTTCAAATTTTTTCATTGGAGAATTTGTTATGAAAAAATTCTATGCCACACAAAGAGTGAATAATTTGAAAGTTTCTCGTTTTTCTTTTGTTAAAGTTTTTTCATTCGCCGCAGCAGCTACATTTTTATCAAATATTTCGCCTATTTATGCGAAAAATTTTGATATAACAAAACAAGTTCTTCAAAGTATAGAGAAAGCAACAGCGGTTTATTCTCAAGGGAAGAATAATCAGAATAGTTTTAATGTTTTTAATGCATCCAAGGTAGGTTATTTAACGGCATTAAATGCAATACTAGCAGCAAAAATGAATGTTTCTAGTGATTATGCAAATTTTTTAAACAATACGCTTTCTAAAAAAAGGATTGATGATTCTTTTGTCTATCTTTTAGTCGAAGATAGTCATTCTACACGGAAAGTGAAGCAAAGAGCATCAAATGCATTTATACAGAAAGATTCAGAATCTTTTGGTGATGATTATGATAATGGCATAGCTTTATTAAATACGCCTAGTTCATCAGATAAAGAATATCCACTACAAGTGAGAGGAAGGGCATTTGCAAGCGCAAGAGCCGGGGCAAATTCTACTTTTTTAGGTCCACAGGCGAATGCAGCAGGGGAGACAAGTGTTGCTATTGGTTTCAAGACACAAGCAACAGGAAACTATGCCATAACTATGGGGAATCAGGCGGAGGCAACAAACCAAGACAGCATGGCTATAGGCCATATGGCACATGCTGTGGGGAAAAGTAGTACCGCATTAGGATCTGAGTATAATGAAAATAGTGAGCATGGAAGCAATGATTATACCACTGCCAAAGGTGATTATTCAACAGCATTGGGTGCAGTTTCTAAAGCTTTAGGGTATGGTACAACTGCCGTTGGTCATCGTGCATATGCAGAGGCTAAACACGCTATTTCTATAGGATTTTATTCGAAGGCTCATGCAGAGAAAAGTATTGCTTTGGGAGTAGATTCAGTAGCAAATGCAGCAAGAAGTATTGCTTTGGGGACAGATTCAAAGGCAGAGAAAAA